>JBBRCX010000125.1:0-11611 GCA_038204465.1 Tepidisphaerales bacterium
CTGGCCGATTGCGTCGTGGGTGCCTTGTTGCGGTCTGTGTCGTCCTTACATCCAATGAAACAAACGCCGCTTACGGCAATCGCCGCAGCCGCCAGATACGTAAAGCCCTTCATCGCATCAGCTCCTTTCGAAATGGTTTCGTTCCCTTGCGCGCAGGCGTTTGAGCCCGCTCGCCTTTGATTTGTCGCAAATGTCGCGCCCGCTCTGTTCAACTGCCTCACGCCGCGCAAGCTACCACGAAAACACTGTTTAACCTACATCAAGGCCCGTCATTGAACCGAACCGCTGGGAAACGGGCCGCTTCACAATCCCATCAAGGTGTCCGACCCGCCATGCAAATATGACGCGGGCACAGGCGGAACGGCGCCTGCAACACATTCGGAGTTTCGTGCCTGATTCAAGGTTCAGCGGTGTCCACCAATCCCGCGAGAATGTGCTGACCGACGAAACGATGCGCGGCCGCCAGATCGTCAGGCCATTTGTCCTTCGCCTCTTCAATGTCCTGAAGGCGCCGTCGCAGATTCACCCGC
Organism: Tepidisphaerales bacterium; assembly: GCA_038204465.1. Lineage (GTDB taxonomy): Bacteria > Planctomycetota > Phycisphaerae > Tepidisphaerales > Tepidisphaeraceae > JBBRCX01. Next base: position 531 of record JBBRCX010000125.1, read on the forward strand.
AGGCGATCGGCATCGACGGAATCCGGGATATTCAGCCGCCACCCGCCGCGGCCCTCGCGCGTGAACAGGAGTTTTACCGCCGGCGCGCCTTGCGCCGCGGGGAGGGTGATGATCTGCATGCTGCGGCGATCTTCGGAAGCGGGGGTCGTAGCAGGACCATCTTCCACCCGTGCGGCCTCTGAGGATTCATTCGTCGCGGGCGCTGGACGAGTCGCGGGAGGTTCCGTGGGCGGCGGTTCGCTGGTGGGTTGTGTTTCGGTGTCCCTGCCCACTTCGATGATCTTCGGCCCACCGGTCCTGGTCGGATCGGGCTCCGGCTGCCTGGCGGTCTCGACCACCTTGGGCCCGCCGGATCTGGGGGGCTGGCTCGGCTCCTCCTTGCCCGTCTCGACAACCTTGGCCCGGGAGCGAGTGCTGTCGCGTCCGCGCGCCGGCATGACCTGATCCTCCGGCGCGATGATCTCGTCGCCCGTCGTGCCGGGCTTCGCATCGGCTGCTCCAGCGGAGTCGTTACCGGGATAAGAGATCGTCTTGCGATCCGGACGCTCACCCGGTTCCGCGGCGCCATCTCCGACAGCGGAGCGTTCGCCCGACGCCGGCACGATTTGCTGTCGCAGGTTTTCAAAGACGCGCGCGGGGTCATGGATGCGGAAGTCCGTGTGATGGGCGTCGTTCCAGGCGCGGCGAAAATGGTCCAGGTCGTCCTCCAGTTCCGGTTGGCGCTCCGCGACGAACTTTTCCAGACGCTTGCGGTCCGGCGCACAAAGGTAGGAAACCATCTGCTCGAGCCCATGGCGGGCGACGGCGGCGTCGGTGATCTCCGCCAGGATGCGCTGGGCAGCCTCAGCCGCCGCCGGGTCCGCGGGCGGGGGCGGCGCGTTCAGTGCACCATCATGATCGGCATACCCAACGCTCACGGCGCCGATGGTCATGGCCGCGGCAAGCAAGATGTTCTTGAAGCGCATCAAACCTCCTGGGAGAGACCACAATGCACCCAGCGGCCATCAGGACACAAGTGCAATTTTCCCGTACGCGCCGCTCTTCATGACCTCTTCATGCGCGCGGGGCCTCGCGAAGCGTGATTTCTTTCCCGATAACGGGGCGCAGCGCGCCGTTTTCCAGTCCCGCAACCAGCGCCGCATGAATCCCATACAGACCGAGTGATCAGCTCGGGATCGCCTGGGTTTCCAACCCCACGGCAAGCAAGTTTTGCAGGTCGGCGACCAATTCGGGGGCGATCTCATCATGCGCCGGCGTCGTGCCGAATGCTTCAAAATCTGATTGGTGCCGGAAGGTCATGATGCCGGCGTGGGTGAAGTGTTCGGAGCCGGCGCCGAACCCCAACGTCCGGGGGCCAACGCTCACGCGGAGCAGGTTCGGCACGCGGCCCGGCAGTTTTCGGATGCGATTCAAATGCTGTTCGATCCGTTCGGGGGCAATGTCCGGCTTCCAGTGGTAGAGAATCATCAGCTCGAATGGCATGTCGCTCCTTTGGCGACACTGTATCCGACACCCGCGCATCGCGGCATAGCGCAATGATTCTTCGCCGGAAGCGCGGCATCGCCTATGCTCACGCGCATGTGGATCGCTCAGCCCATTCCGGCGCCGGACACGCACGTCGCTTTTCGCGGCACGTTCGAAGTCGAGGCGGCGGCTGACATCGAGCTTAGCGCCGCTGGGGCGAGCGCGTTCATCCTTTGGCTGGATGGGGAGCTTCTCGGCGAGGGCCCGGCGCGGTTTGACTTGCAGCATCCGGAATACACCACGATCGCCACGAGAATCGCCGCAGGCAGGCACGTGATCGCGGCGCACGCGATCAACGAAGGTGTCGGCACGAAGCGGCTGCCGGAGATGCCGGCGTTTTTCACCTGCGACGTCCTGAAGGGCAAGGCATCGATCGAAGTGCAGTGGAAGTGCAAGTTCCTTTCGGGTTACTGCAGCGGGACGCATCGCATCAACAACGACCTGGGTTGGATCGACTGGTGCGATACGCGGGCAGATCCGGCCGGGTGGCAAGCGGCGCCGTTCGACGACTCATCCTGGCAAGCGCCGGGCGACGCGGGGCCCGCGGCACCAATTGGGCCGCCGACGATTGCCCCGCTCCAGTGCGCCCCCGTGGTGCCGGCGCAGCTGGCATCGGGCCTGGCGGCGGACGCGTTCGGGTATGCGCCGAATGACCCGGCGGCGCGGTTTTTCCTGCGCGATCTGGAGTGCAAGGTCTATCCGCCGCAGGGCGTGTGGCGACGATACGATCTGGGCCGCGTGAGGTTGGGGCGGCCCCGCTTCAAGCTAAACGTGCCGGCGGGGACGGTGGTGGAATTTGCTTACAGCGAGGCGCTGCGAAGCGGGCGGGTTTCTTCCTGGATCACCCTCTCCAATGGGACTTCCTGCAATATTGACCACTTCGTCGCGCGCGGGGGTGAGCAGGAATTCTTCCCGCACACGCCCAGGGGCGGACGCTTCATGGAAGTGCACGTGGTGGCGCCGGCCGAACAAGTTCGTTTTATTGAGGAAGGTTATGTCGAGCGCGCGTACCACGGAGAGCCGGACGGGAGCTTCGAGTGCGATGATGCGCTCTTGAATGAGATCTGGCGCGCGGGGATCGAGACATACCGGGCCTGCAGCGAAGACGCCATCACGGATAACCCGACGCGCGAGCGCGGACAATGGACGGGCGACGCATTTGTCGGCATGGAGACGGCCTCCGTCGCATATACCGATCTACGCCTGGCGCGCCGGTCGCTCGTGCAGGCGGTGCAGCGGGCCCGCAGCGACGGCATGGTGTCGGCGCTGAGCCCGGGGATGGAAGAGTTCGCGATTCAGACCTACTCCGCGCAGTGGGTGTCGGCGTGCCTGCGCTACCACGAATTGACGGGCGACCGAACCATCCTCGAGGAATTGCATGATGGCGCGCTGCGCAACTTCGCGGCTTTCGAGGCCCTGCTGAAGGAAGACGGCGTGCACGAAGGGCCGGGGTGGGCATTCGTCGATTGGGGTTACTTCCGGCCTGAAGGAAGCATCGACCCGGCCATGAATCTCTTTTACCTGGCGGCGCTGCGTGCGATGCAGCGATGGTGCGGGCTGATCAGCCGGGAGGGGGAGATCGAACGATTCGCGCGGCAGGAACGGCAACTCAGTGTGGTCTTGACGCAGTGGATCGCCTCGCGCGTCGCCGCGGCGGGGTGGAAGCAGGCGGGGTATCACATCACCGCCCTGGCTCTGCGATACGGGTTGGTTCAGGAAAGATCACGTGGTCCGGCGCTGGATTACCTCAAGCAGCACATTCTCGATTGCTTCCCGAACAATCCGGATGGGCCGCGGCTGAGCGATCCGGAGGTGAGCAACCCTCGGATCATCACCCCCTTCTTCGCGCATCACACGTTTCCGCCGTTGATCGAAGCGGGCGAAATGGATTTCGTCCTCAAACAATATCAACATTGCTGGGGATGGCTGCTCCAGGATGGCCGCACGACGCTGCCGGAGGTGTTCGATTTGCGGTGGAGCCACTGTCATCAATGGTCGGCGTGCCCGACCTGGCAACTTTCGCGATATGTGCTCGGATTGCATCCGCGGTTCGATCGAGGCGCAAGGCACTTCGAGCTGAATCTCATTCCCGGCTCGCTAAAGCAGGCCCGCGGGCGCTTACCGCTCGCCGATGGCGCAATCGATATCCAGTGGCAGCGCGCGGCGGACGGGATCAAGCTCCAGCTGCGCTGCGAAGAACCCATTCGCCTTGCGAGCGGTGACCCCTCAAACGCTCCCACCGATATTCGGGGAACTTTCGAAACCCTGATTGCGAAGTAGCACGGGCGTCCTGCGCGGGACGCCCGTGCAAACAGCCCGGGTACACCAACACTTCCCGTTTCGCAAGATCAGTTGTTAGCTGCCTTCTGATGCGACGAAAGATCGATGGGGAAAGGTTCGCACGCCCGTGCCACGGTGAGCGTTCGCACGGTTGGCGGCCGTGCTAACGGGACGTGATGTTTAGAAGTTCTGCTACGTAATTGCGCACGCCATCGTGGCCGCGGCGAAGGGCGGTGGAGTTCCCGTGCCGCGTGAAGAACTCGATGCCCTTGCGCGTGTCGAACTGGTTGCGCGGACCTGAGCCCTTGCGGTCAACGATCTGCGCCGCTGCGCCGCTGATCTTCTTCGCGACCTCCGCGGTGACCTGCCAGTACATGTAGCAGTCAACGAGGTTATAGAACTGCCCGCTGACCGATTCATCCTCGATCGCCAGCGTGAGCGCATCGGCGACATCCTGCACGTGGGTGATTTTGCCCCCGGCCGGCGTGTCGATCGTTCCGCCCCGCCGGGCGGTGTCGATCAGGTCGTACCAGAGCGAACGTTTTGGATCGGGATGGGCGCCATAGACCGCGGCGGGCCGCCAGGAGCTGGTGTTCATGCCGTAAGTGAAGTGGTAGGCCTTGAGGTGCGGCTCGATGGCTGCTTTGTAGGCGCCGTAGATGGAATTCGGCCAGGTCGGATGGTTCTCGTCGAGCGGGCGGTCCTGCAGGATCTCGTGGTATGCGCCGACGGAGCTGACGAACAGGAATTGGCCGGCGCCGGACTGCCGGGCCGCTTCCAGCAGTCGCAGCGACCCGAGCACATTCTTCTCGAAATTCACCAGCGGCGACTGCTGCAGCGCGCCCCAATCGGCGGAGTTGTGGATGACGGCGTCGACGCCCGCGACCAATCCGGCAATCGTCTGCGGATCGCTGGCATCGCCGATGCGCCACTCCTGGACGAAAGGCTCGATGTGGTCGCGCCGGCTGGTCGGGCGCAACAGGGCGCGAACCGAGTGGCCCGCGCGGTGCAGGGCCTTTGCCGTGTAACTTCCAATGAACCCGCTGGCGCCGGTAAGTGCGATGAGCATGGGGTGATTGTAGTTCGATTCGTGCGGGTCGGGTTGCGAAACTGCAAGCCATGGACGCAGTGGCTCGTCAATCCAGGCCCGCGCCGACGGCGGCGGCTTCGGCAACGGAATCGTGCGGCTCGCCCGGCCCGCCATCCTGCGTGGCGCGCCGATGCGCGCGGTAGGAATCCCACGAATAGATGCCGAGCCCACGCTGAACAGGGGGTTCATGAAATACCCGAGGCTGCACTGCAATACTGGTTGTGGGTGACCAGGGCACGATTATCCAGGCGGGCAAAAGGCGCCCACTCTTCGCGGAGCGGCGGCGGGCGAGCGACAATGAAACATCAGATGAGAAAGTGGCAGCGCCCATCACCGCCTTTCCGGAAGCCGACGAAATTTATGGCCAGTGCACAGAGGTGGTCGTGAACTTTGCCGCCCCGCTGTGGCTTCTCGCGCTTCTTCCGTGGGGGGCATTGACGCTCTGGTTGCTCAAGGGCCGCCGCACGCGATTCGATGTGCCGTTCTTGCAACTGTGGCGCGGGCCCGTGAGGGGCCCGCGCCCCAGGCGCAGTCTCGCGGCGCCGCCGCTGGGGCTCGCGCTGGCGCTGGCTTCGCTGCTGCTGGCGATCGTGGCGGCGGCGGACCCGCGATTCCGCGCGCCGGGGCGAGGGCCTGAAGTGAGCATCATCGTCGATCGCGGATTGAGCATGTCGGCGTTGTCTGGTGGCGTGCCGCGGTTTCGCGAGGCGGGCCGGCGAAATGCGGATCAAATCCGGCGAGCGCTGGGCAAACGATCCGTGGCGCTCTTCGCGATTCCCGGCGGCGACGCGATTCACACCGATACGGACAATTGGGTGAAGCAACTCGATGCCATCCTGCCCACCGCGGACGACACCGGACCGGAGCTGAAAGCTACGGTGGCGCTGCGCCTGGCGGAATCAACGGGAGCCGTCATTGTCGTATCCGATGGGGATCCAGGAACAACGAAACCCCGGCTGCTTGTCATCCGTCCGAACAGCGCGATCGAGAATGTTGCGATCGTTGCCCTTGCGGCTCGCGAATCGCCGAAGGCGCAGGTGTTGGTTCGGGTGAGCAATGAGTCATCGCGGCAGAATGCGATGCTGTCTGTCACTTCCAATGGACAGAAGGTGCAGCAGTCGGTGACGCTCCCGAAGCGTGGGGAGCAGCGGGCGTATTTCATCGATCTGGCTCCGATCGAAAAGACCGTCCGCGCGAGCGTTGAACTGCAGGACGACTTGCCGGCCGACAACGACGCCTTCCTCGCGCGGGAGCGCGACTGGCCCCGCGTGGAAGCGCGCACGGCGCTGCCGCCGGCGCTGCAGCGCATGCTGGACATCTTTGGCGCGAAGCGGCCGGCGGGCGCATCGTCGCGGCGGGTGGTCGTGATGGTACAGGGGGCGCCGCCGCCAGAGGCGGATCCGGCGATGATCGTCGCGCGGCCCGGCGCGCCGGCGACGCGGCCCAGCGGTTCGTTGCTGGTAGCGGACCATCCCCTGACTCGAAACGTCCGCGAGTGGCCCCGCGCTGCGACCGCCTCCGCGATGGATGCCGCGGCGGGGTGGAAGCCGGTCGTATCGGTGGGGGGTCATGCTCTGGTCGCAGTGCAGGATGATCCGGTCCGCCGTCTGTGGGTCGGGATGGACTTGGAAGAGTGGTCGCGCTCCAGCGATTTCGTAGTGTTCTGTGCGAACGCGTTCGAGTGGCTGGGAGAGGGCGGCGAGACGTTCGCTTCGCACCCGCTGGGCGCAGAGGAGGGAACCTGGCAGCCGGTGGAGATCGCGGCGGGCGAGCACGCCATCGGTCCTGCGGTTTGGCCCGGAATCTACCGCCGATCCGATGGAGCGATGCGGGCGTTTCACGCGCCGCCGTTGCAGGTTTCCGCCGAGCCGGTCCATGAACCGGCAAGCGGGTTGGATGCGCTGGCGCGGCAAGTCGACATGCGCGTTCCGATTGGGGAGGCGCTGGTGGTTGCGTCCCTTGCGTGTCTGCTGGGGTGCGCGGCGGCCTGGAAACGTTCCAGCTTGACAGGGTTTTGGGGGGCACGTACGTTTTAGATATCGCGGATTTTGAAGGTCGAGCAGGCGAAGGCTGTGGCGCGTCCTGCGATGACCTGTTCCCTCCGCTTCAACCACGGAACGCCTGACAGCGCCTCCCGCACAAGCAAGGAACGTTGGCCATGGCCGAATCCTCCCCGCCCGTGTCCGTCTCCCGGCAGAAGGACATCGAAGTCGTCGAATTCACCAACAACCGCATCCTCGACGAGGCCAACATTGCGGAGATCGGCAACCGGCTCAAAGGCCTGATCGAGGAGCGGAGCAACCCCAAGCTGCTGCTGGATTTCGCCAGCGTGGACCATCTCAGCAGCGCTGCGCTGGGGATGCTCATCAACGCCAACAACAGCGTGCGCCAGAAGAACGGGCAGCTGCGCCTGACCAACATCAAGCCGCAGATCTTCGAAGTCTTCGTTATCACGAAGTTGAACAAGCTGTTCCGCATTCTCCCGACGCGGGACGAAGCGATCGCCAGCTTCACCCAGTGAGCAAGGCGAATCGGGCAGGGGAGTCGTGCCGCGGCCGGAGGCTTCGGCGTTGCAGCACGGAGCAGGCAGAACCTCGGCACGCAGGAACTGAAGACGGATGGGAGCTGGCGGTTCGAATCGTCGGGTGCGCACAAACGGGCGGTCGCCGCGCTCGCGGGCCGCGTCGTCCAACGGCGCTGCCCACGCTGCGACGTCACGGTCGCCCATGCTGTTGTTCACGATCGCCTCCAACTTCCGCGAGGGAAAAGACGTTCAGCAGCGAATCATGAGCGACGTGGCGCGGCACGGTTTTTCCAACGACAGCACCTTCGCGATCCGCATCGCCCTGGAAGAGGCTCTGGACAACGCGATCAAGCACGGCAACCGGCTCAACACGCGCAAAAAGGTGCGGGTGCAGGCGCGGGTGACGCGCAAGCGCGCGGAAATCGTCATCGAGGACGAGGGGAAGGGATTCGAGCGCCGCTGCGTGCCAGATCCCACCGCCGAAGAAAATCTGTGCAAGTGCAGCGGGCGCGGCATCCTGCTCATCGAAGCTTACATGAACAGCGTGAAGTGGGACCGGGGGGGCCGGCGGGTGCGAATGGTCAAGGACAACCAGCCGGAATAGAATTCCATCGACAGGTTGCTCCCCGTGTTTTTTCCGGGTAAAGCGGGCTCTGGCGGCTTCTTGCCGGCCAGCACGGGCGTTTCTGACGAGCGGACGCTCGCCGGGCTCGAGGTCGCACACTGCCATGATCCTCCCGATCCGCACCGACAGCCCACTTCGCTCCACGCCCTACGTCAACTACGCGCTGATCGTGCTGAACGTGGCGGCGTTTTTCATTCAACGGCAAGTCTGGGGGAACATCACGCCGACGCTGGCGCTGTATCCGCACGACCCGACGCTGCCGGGGTTCATCACCTATGCGTTCCTGCACGGCGGGATCGCCCACCTGGTGGGCAACATGCTGTTCCTCTACATCTTCGGGAACAACGTCAACGACAAGATGGGCCACGTCGGCTACCTCGCGTTCTACCTTTCGGGCGGGATCATCTCCGGCGTGGCGTACACGATGATGGACCCCGGGACGCTCCCGATCGTCGGCGCCAGCGGCGCGATCGCCGCGGTCACAGGCGCTTACCTGGTTCTGTTTCCGCGCTCGAGCATTACCGTCTTCTACATGTTTTTCTTCATCGGCTCGTTCGAGGTGCCGAGCTTCTGGTTCATCCTGTTCTTCTTTGCCCAGGACCTGTTTCTCAATTTCGCCGGTGACGGCGGCGTCGCCCATACCGCGCACATCGGCGGAACCGTCTTCGGCGCGATCGTATGCTTCGCGCTGCTGGCGGTGCACCTGCTGCCGCGCGATCAGTTCGACGTGCTGGCGCTGATCCAGCGGGCCAACAAGCGCCGGCAGTATCGCGACATGGTGAGCAAGGGGTATGACCCCTTCGGTCTTCCACCTGGCTCGCGCGAAGGCGTGCCGGCGCCGCTGGATCCGGCGGTGCAGAAGGTGATGGATCTGAGGGCTTCGATCAGCGAAGCGATCGCGCAGCACGATCTTTCGCGGGCGGCAAACTGTTACCTGGAGCTCAAGGCGGCGGATCCCAATCAGGTGCTGCCGCGGCAGGCGCAGCTGGACGTCGCGAACCAACTGGCCGGCGAGCAGCTCTACCAGCAGGCGGCCGATGCGTATGAGCTGTTCCTGCGCCACTATCCGAAGTTTGAACAGGTGGAACAGGTGGAGCTCATGCTCGGCCTGATCTATGCCCGGTATCTCCACCAAAAGGAGCGGGCCCGGGAGCACCTGGTCAAAGCCATCGCCCGCCTGCACGGGGAGCGCGAGATTTCCATGGCCAGGGCGGAGCTGGCCAGGGTTGAGCTGCTGGGCGCCGCCCCTCGCCCAGCCGTCTGAAGCTGGGGTCGCGACAACTTGTCAGGTTCCCTTTCGAAGTTCTTCGTGCTTAAACGTTGTTTGGCACGGTACTTCCCAGCGTCAATCCGGCACGCGGATTGCCCTCAGCGCTGGGTGAAGGAGACTCCATGGAGACCAACGCCTTCGCGACGAGTTACTGGGCGCTGATCAAGCAGACATTTTCGTCGTGGTCACAGGACAAGGCCGAGCGCCTGGCGGCCGCGCTGGCGCTCTACACGATGTTGTCGATCGCGCCGTTGCTCGTCATCACGATGAAAGTGGTGACGCTGGTCTTTGGCGAGGAGGCCACGACCGGGCAGGTGCAGCGGCAACTCGCCGGCCTGATGGGCCCGTCGGTGAGCAAGGCGGTGAACGACATCATCGTCGCCAGCAAGGACCAGCCTCACTCCGGGACTCTGGCAACTGTGCTGAGCGTAATCATGTTGTTGTTTGGCGCTACCGGCGTCTTCGGGGCGCTGCAGGATTCAATGAACACGATCTGGGAGGTGAAGCCGAAGCCCGGCATGGGCGTGTTGGGGTGGATCAGAAACCGGTTCCTCTCTATGGCGATGGTCTTCGGCATCGTGTTTCTCCTGCTCGTTTCATTGTTCATCAGCAGCGCTCTGACGGTGCTGTCAAACCATGTCGGCGGCGCGAAGATCGGGCTGGTGTTCGACCTGATCGTTTCGCTCGGCGTCGTGACGGTGCTGTTCGCGATGATCTTCAAGTATCTGCCGGACGTGAAGGTCCCATGGAAATACGTCTGGCTCGGCGCCGGGCTGACCGCAGCGCTGTTCATGGTCGGCAAGTACGCGCTCGCCTTCTACTTCAAGAAGGGTTCGACGGCGTCGGCGTTCGGCGCCGCAGGCTCGCTGGCGGTGATGCTGCTGTGGGTCTATTACTCGGCCCAGATACTGTTCCTCGGCGCGGAGTTTACCAGGGTCTACGCGAAGTCGCGGGGCCACCAGTTTCAGCCCAGCGCCAACGCGGTGCCGGTGACCGAAGAGGCCCGCGCGCAGCAGGGAATGCCGCACCGCGGAACGGTGCAAGCGGCTGCGGGGGGAAGGAGAACCCCGGCGATGGCGCAGGTGGCAGGTCCGCGCCGCTATTCCTCGCCGCCGCGGTCGTCTCCTGTCACGCCGGCGCCGCCGCGGTCGTCACGTCGGATCGACTACGCTTACGCGGCCGGCGGGTTGGTGCTGGGTGCGATTGCCGGCGGCATCGGAGCGTATCAGTGGGCGCGCGATCCGAATCGTCCCGCGCGAAAACGTGTCGCCGCCGTGCGACTGAACGAACGGCTGAGCGAAGTCGAGCGCCGATTCGGGCGCGTAGCGCGAATCAAACGTTACCTCGAAGACATGGACGTGAAGCAGCGCGTCGACAGGCTCGAGAGCCATATCCGATCCGCCTCCGCAGGCGTCCGCTCGGAGGTGACGGGCCGGCCGAAATGGTTGATCAAGGTAGCCGACTTTATCGCTGGGGCCCGGTAAATATCATCGTGAAGCCGCGAAAGAAGATTGAAACACGAAGGCAAAGCGCAGCACATTAAACGCGAAGGCGCGAAGACGCGAAGAATTGAAACCGGTCAAGGCGAATGAGATGCCTGCGCAGCATTCCTATCACATAGAATCAAAGCCCTCGTTGTTCTTTCTTTGATATCCCGGCTGCTCTTCTTCGCGTCTTCGTGTCTTGTATGTTCAAAATACCATCAAAACGTTCTACTACGCCTCGTCGTGTTCGTGTGACGACGAGCGCAGCGAGGAGTCATGCGAAC
>JBBRCX010000126.1:0-11189 GCA_038204465.1 Tepidisphaerales bacterium
GCGGTTTGGCACCTCGATGTCGGCCCATCGCATCCTGGGGCTGAAGGCGGTCCCAAGGGTTTGGCTGTTCGCCAATTAAAGCGGTACGCGAGCTGGGTTCAGACCGGCGTGAGCCAGGTCGGTCCCTATCTGCTGTGGGCGCAGGAACCTTGACGGCACCTCTTCCATAGTACGAGAGGATTTGGAAGGACGGACCCCTGGTGTACCAGTTGTCGCGCTAGCGGCACGGCTGGGTAGCTATGTCCGGAACGGATAAACGCTGAAAGCATCTAAGCGTGAAGCCTATGCCAAGACGAGGGTTCCATGGGAGCTTGCTCCCGAGAGACCCCGAGTAGACCACTCGGTTGATAGGCCGGAGCTGTAAGAACGGAAACGTTTTCAGGTTACCGGTACTAACGGTCGATAGCTTGACCACTTTTATCGATCATCGTCCGTATGAGCATCCCAACGCTCCATCGGACACGCACAAAATTGTGCTCGACGATCGCGGAGTGGTTCGGCGAAATCAGTTCGAGCAGCTTCGCGCTGCTGTACTGACGCTCTTGTCCGAACCACGAACCTCACATTCACTTGAAACACAACCCGCCGGGCCCTCACCGGCCCGGCGGGTCTTCGTTGGTGGCTATATTGGTAGGGTCACACCCGTTCCCATTCCGAACACGGTCGTTAAGCCTGCCAAGCCGATGATACTGCTTCAGCGGGAAAGTAGGTCACTGCCAGCGTTTTCAATCGAACCCCGGTCCTCCTCTGGATCGGGGTTCTTTTTGTGCGCCGGAAAAGCGAAGGTACGCTCCTCGCCCTCTTGCGGGATGAAATTTCCGACTGGACATAAATTGTGACTTATCGTACGCTTTTGATATGAAACGCATCCCGGCGGCGAAGTTTAAGGAACAGTGTTTGTCGATACTGGACCGTGTTGATCCGGAAGGGATCGTCATCACGAAACACGGCAAACCGGTCGCCGCCGTCTTTCCAGTGCGATCCGAATCAGCCGGTTTGATCGGCTCGATGAAGGGCAAGCTCAAGATCAAAGGCAGCATTCAGTCCACGGGACTGAAATGGGATGCTTAATCTTGACACTCATATTTTGCTGCGAGCGCTCGTCGATCAGCTCACGCCCAGCGAGCGCAGCTTGCTTGCGGCCGATGAGTGGTGCATCGCCGACATCGTGATTTGGGAGATCGGGAAGCTTTCGGAGCTTGGACGAATCCAAATCGACCTGGACGACCACGATCTGACTCGGCTGTTATCGCAAATCCGAACCTGGCCCATCACGCTGGATGTCTGTCGCGTGATTCGCGACCTGGATTTTCACGGCGATCCAGCCGACGAGATCATCGCGGCGACCAGCATAGTCCACCGCGTCCCCCTGCTGACCCGCGACGCGAGAATCCGTCGTTCAAAGGTCGTGCCCCTGGCGGGGCGGTGATGCGCTTCCATCATCACCAGCATTCCGAACCCGGTCGTCAAGCCTGCGGAGCCGATGATACTGCTTCGAGATGCAATCCAGTCACAATCAATCCCTCTATCCGATCCGTCGCCGCAGCGCCTCCCGCGCCCTCACCACCAGGCGCGCCGCCTCGTCCGCGGTCTCGGCCAGCGCGGTCAAATGTCCCATCTTCCTCCCCGGCCGCGGCTCCGCCTTGCCATAGAGATGCAGCTTCACTCCCGGCTGCGCGCACGCCGCCGACCAGTCCGGCTCACCCGGCTCCCACAAATCCCCGAGCAGATTCGCCATGGCCGCCGGACGAAGCTGCTGCGTTGATCCCAGCGGCAGCCCGCACACCGCGCGAAGCTGCTGTTCGAATTGGCTCGTCACATGCGCGTCGATTGTCAGGTGGCCTGAATTGTGCGGCCGCGGCGCCAGCTCGTTCACCAGCAGGTTGCCTTCACGCGTGAGAAAGAATTCGACGCATAACACGCCCACCACGTCGAGTTGCTCCAGGATCCCCCGCGCGATTTGCACGGCCTCCGCGGCGACGGCGGGGGGCACGTGCGCCGGGCAAACGGAGACATCCAGGATGTGATTCCGGTGCGCGTTCTCGATCACGCCCCAATGCGCGAACGAGCCGTCGAGGCCTCGCGCCGCCACCACCGACAACTCGCGCTCGAAATCCACGAATGCCTCATACACCCGCTCAAGCCCGGACGGCGCGCCGATCGCTCTTTCCGCTTCCTCCGGCGACGAAACCTTCGTCTGCCCCTTCCCGTCATATCCAAACGCGGCCGTCTTGATGACGCCCGGCCCGAGTTCCGCGGCCGCCGCACGCGCTTCCGCCGCGCTCCGCACCGGCCGAAACGGCGTCACCGGAAAACCATGCTGCGCCAGAAAGTTCTTCTCCCTCAGCCGATGCTGCGTCACGTGCAGGACCGACCCGGCCGGCCGCACTGGCGCATGCTCCGCCGCCGCCTGCGCCGTCTGCGCTGGCACATTCTCAAACTCGAACGTCACGACCTTCACGCCGCGCGCGAACGTTCTCACCTGCTCCAGGTCGTCGTAGCCGGCAATGATCTCATCATCCGCCACCTGACCGGTCGGCGTATCGCTCTCCGGTGAAAACGTGTGCACCCGATACCCCATCTCCCGGGCCGCGATGGCAAACATCCGCCCCAGCTGCCCGCTCCCCAGCACGCCCACAACCGACTCCGGAGGAATCACGCTCATGGAATCCAAGTGTATCCGCCGCGATTGAAAACTCGGACAGAGACTATGCCTTCAATTCTTGGACCTGACATACTCATCACAGGGGACGAAGGCCCAATCGCCGCTCTTGAGGTAAAGAACCGCGCGGATCCTCACCCCCGAGATAGCAACTGAAGTTCGTCGCAACCTGATCTCCGGCGACTTCAATGCGATGATTCCGTTCTTCCTCGTCGCGTCACAGGATCGAGCGTTTCTCTGATCACATAGGGCTGATCCGAACGCGCCGCCCGACTACGAAATCCCTCTTGAGGGCGTGCTTGATGAATTCCTGCGCGACGCCGGGATTACCGGTCGGTTACGGGAAGGCGAGCTTCAACTGCTAATTTTCAATTGGCTTGGAGCACTTCGGGAGCGATCGAAGCCGGATCTCAATGTTTCGGAGCGAGCCCTGCTCGTCTCCGGTTTCCTCGATGCGCTGCGGCGGCACACATCCGCCATAACCACTTTGTCGAGCGCGCGAGAATGTGGGACTCGCGCGAGACCCCCCGTGGGCAGGCTGGTATTCATCCGAGTAAAGCGTGGGCATGGGACGTTGAGCCGTCGGCGTTCGCTGGTCCCCATCCAGCAGCTTCGTAGACACCGGCATTGGTCAAGATTCGGCCGGCCACAAATACTACCTGTTTTTCCCTGTTGTCTCTTCGCGATCAAAAACATATTGCTGAAAGTCGCAGACGTGACGGTACCCGATGGCCTGATAGATCTTGTTCGACGTCGGGTTTGCCAGATCGGTAAACAGGAAGCAGAACTTGCGCCCGGATGTCAGCAGTCGGCTGCTCAGAGCAGCGACGCCCGCGCTCGCATACCCGCGCCTTCGCTGCTCCGGCGGCGTGTAGACCGAATTGATCCGCACACCATTCGGCGTCTTTCCCGCCCATGCTGCCGCTGACACGGGCGCAGGATCGCACCACACGAACAACCGCTCCTCCTTGATTTGCCGCTCGATCACCGCTCGCTGGTCGCCTTCCGCGGGCAAGTTTGTTTCCCGACAGAACTCCGCCGACCACGCCGCCAGCAGGTCCACATCCGCCGCCGTGGCTCGCCGTAGTTCTCCGCCCGCCTTTGCCGGCGGCACAATGCTGTCCGCCTGATAGATGCCCCAATCCCGCTCCACCGCGTATCGTTTCCCCGACAACTCCGTCCAGCGCCGCGCGAAGCCTTCCGCGCTCTCCCGCGGCCCGGTCACTCCAGCAGGCCGCACGCCATCAGCCCACACGCGCTCCGCGAGTAAACGGATCGCCGCTTCCGGCCCACGCGTGATCACCGGCGGATGCCGCGGCGTCATCATCCCCGCCGCCACCGCGCGCCCCGCGTCCTCGACCGCATACAGCTTCGTCCCCAGAGGCGGCGCCGATCGATCCATCGACGCCGCCACCCCCAGCATCAGGTTGTTCTCCGCCTCCCGCTCCAGCAACAGCGCTCCCGCCCGCTCCAAAAACTCCCTTCCACCCTGAAACGAAATCACCTGCATTGAATTGCAATTCTCGAGCGGCCGCCTTGCGGCGGGAATTCAAACTTACGGCACCCGATCCTCCATTACCTTTCGCGTCCGCTCTTCGCGGTATTTCTTCAACTTTTCCCGCAGTTCCGGGCTCGTTGTCGCGAGGATCGCCACCGCGAGCAGCGCGGCGTTGGTTGCCCCGGCCTTGCCGATCGCCAGCGTTCCCACCGGAACGCCGGCCGGCATCTGTACGATCGACAGCAGCGAGTCCATCCCCGACAGCGCCGCGCTCTGCACCGGAACCCCCAGCACAGGGATCACGGTTTGCGCCGCTACCATCCCCGGCAGATGGGCCGCGCCGCCCGCGCCGGCGATAATCACCTTGACGCCGCGGCCCTCCGCCTGCGCCGCGAACTCCGCCAGCCAGGAGGGCGTCCGATGCGCCGAGACGATCCGGCACTCATGGGGCACGTCGAAGTGCGAGAGGATCGCGTCCGCCGCAGACATCGTCTCCCAGTCCGACTTGCTCCCCATGATCACGGAGACGAGAGGTTGCGCGGTTGATGAGTTCATTGCTCTGTTTCGACCTGCGCGGGGGGCAATTTCGTTCAACGCTCTAATCCCGCGCCGGGCGGTGAGCGAAGCAATCGCCCGGGGTCCGGGTGCGCGAATTGAGGAAAGCCGCGCGGCCGAACCCGGGCGAAATCAATGCTGTCGCACGCGAAACCCCGATCCTACCATAGGAGTAGGAATGCCCGAAATCCCGGCCCTTTTTGACCGTCACCTCGACTTCGATCCCCCATCGGACTTCGAAGCATTCGTGCGTCAAGCCCCGGCGAAATGGGTGGTCTACCTCCTGGCCGACGTTGACGACCGGCCGATTCAACTCCTCTGCGTCAAAAACCTTCGCGCGAGCCTCAAGCGCCGCCTCGGCGGCGAAGAGCAGCCGACGCTCTCCAGGCGCGTCGACTACCGGGAGATCGTCCGATGGATCCACTGGCGCCGCGTCGACAGCGCCTTCGAAGCCGACTGGCTCTACTTCGAAGCCGCCCGCCAGCTCTTCCCCGGCACGTATCAAGGCATGGTCGGCTTCCGCCCGGCGTGGTTCGTTCACGTGAATCCCGAGGCGCCGTTCCCGCGTTACACGAAGACGATCAACCTTCCCGGCAAGACGGGATTGCTGCTCGGCCCCCTGGAAGACAAGCACGCCGCGGCGCGATTGGTGCAGCTCACCGAAGACGCCTTCGATCTGTGCCGCTACTACGCGATCCTCGTCGAGTCCCCCAACGCGAAGGCGTGCGCCTACAAGGAAATGGGCAAGTGCCCCGCCCCCTGCGACGGCTCCATCTCCATGGATCAATATCGCAACCTCATTGACTGGAGCGCGCAGACCCTGATCGAACCCACCGGCTTCCTGCGCGATCAGGCCGGCCGCATGCAGCACGCCGCCGCAGAGCTGAAATTCGAGAGCGCCGCGAAGATCAAATCCTTCCTCGACAGCCTGGGCCAGCTCGGCAAAGGCTCCTTCCGCTACGTCCGCCGCATCGAAGATTTCCGCTTCCTGTCGCTGCAGCACGGGCCCCGCGCCGGCACGGCCAAACTCTTCCTCATCACCCCCGGCCACATCGAAGAACTGGCCGGCCTCCTCGCCGAGCCCTCGGATTGCACCGACCTGCTCCAGCTCGCGCTGCAGCGCAGCGCCGACCAGATCGCCGAGATTGATTCAGTGGGTTCCGAGCGCATTGGCATCGTCACCCATCACCTCTTCGCACCGAGACACAAAGGCGTCTTCCTCCCGCTCTTGAGCGCCAACGAAAAGTCCCTGCCCAGGCTCTTCCGCGACCTCTCGAAGCAGTCGCTCCCCGAAGAGTCCGAAGCCGAAGGAGTCCTCAAAGAGCTGCAATCGCTATAAGGATTTTCGAGTGAGATAGTTCAGTGCCTGCCAATAATCCGATGCGCCTTTTGCAGAAAATCCGGCCCCCAGCGGCGGATCATCAGCCGCCGATCGCCACTCATCCTCCCAACCCGCGGCAACCGATATAGAGCAGTATCTGTAACAGGCGGGTTGTTATGCCAGACCGGGGAATTCACTGTCCGTTCCTGAACCGGTCCGATCGGCGCTGCGCTTCGTGTTTCAGCCTCACCCGGTTACAAGACGCGTTCGAATTCTGCTTCGACCAATACGCGGCCTGCCCCGTCTACCAGGAGCTGCTGCTCGAGCGCCGCATCGCGAGGTATGCGAATGCCGCTGGCCCTGCCGTCCAAATCACGGTCTCCCATCGATACGCGAAGCACGCTCCCGCAGCTCAAGAGCTTCCTGCTGCACCTCGCCTCTGAACGCGGGCTGGCGCACAATTCGCTTCACGCCTATCGCCGTGATCTGGAGGACATCGAAGCGTTCTTTCACACGCGCGGGAAAGACCTTCTGACCGCCGACGCCGACGATTTCCGCAGCTACCTCCAGAATCAAACCCGAAAGGGCCAGTCCACCAAAACCGTCGCGCGCCGGTTCGCGGCGATACGGATCTTCGTCCGCTATCTCGCCGCCAATGGCCACAACACCGGCACCATCCTGCAGCAGCTCGAGCGTCCCAAGCCCGAGCAATCGCTTCCGAAGATCCTCAGCCGCGCGCAGGTCAACCAGCTCATCGCCGCGCCCAATCCCAAATCGAGCCTTTTCTACCGCGACGTCGCGATCCTGGAACTGCTCTACGCCTCGGGCCTGCGCGCCAGCGAATTGTGCGACCTCAAACTGCGCGATGCGAACCTGCAGGTCGGCTGCGTGCGCGTCCTTGGCAAAGGAATGAAGGAGCGCATCGTTCCGCTGGGCAAGGCCGCCGCCCAGGCGATCCAACGCTATCTGGAAGAGTGCCGCCCCAAACTCGAGCATGCCAGCTGCGACCGCCTCTTTCTCTCCCGCACCGGCAAGCCGATGGAGCGCATCGGCCTCTGGATGCTCGTCGAAAAGTACGGCCGCCGCTGCGGCCTGCTCAAGTCCGTCTCCCCCCACACGCTCCGCCATTGCTTCGCCACCCACTTGATCGGCGGGGGCGCCGACCTCCGCGTCGTCCAGGAACTCCTGGGCCACTCTGACATCAGCACCACCCAGATCTACACGCACGTTGACCAGGACCGGCTGAAGAAGATCCACGCCCAGTTCCACCCGCGCGGGTGACGGATTGAATTGTTGAAGCAGACACGGAGGAGGCAGGAAGGGGATGCGCGAAGCGGGGAGTCTAACGTAGCGGAAAGGCCTGCAGCGAGGCGTGCGGTCAAGCCGCGTGCGGCGTCGAATAACCCCCGGAAACCGGCATCTGCTGACACTGCAGACACAGCGCCAGGAAGATATGGCGCAGCCGATCGATCGAAGTCTTCTCGAAAAACTCCGGCGTGAAATCGACTGGGAAGGCCGCGCGGTAATTCTGGAATTGCTGGACCAGCGTCGGGCGGTCCAAGGCCGACACGAGGCAGATCAATTCTTCAACCTGGTTGGCCTGCAGCATAACTCAACTCCTCTATCGTCAGACTCGCGTATTCGTCCGACGTTAGCTCCCCATCAGGCTTATATGAAAAAGTCGATCAATGAGCCTTTATGCTGAATATCGGGCCGGATCACGATCCGCTTGATCTTTGGTTTCACCGCCGGCGGATTCTGCCAGGGCCGAACCTTCCAGGGGGGCTGAATCACCAAGGGCCGGTACCGATAACACACACCCGGATCGCGATGCAAACCCCGGCGTCGCGCCGCGGATTCCCCGGGGGAGCAGCCAAAGCAGCAGCGATACCCGCCGCTATTCCTTCAGATCAACGCGGCCGCAGAAGTGGAGGCCGTTCCAATTATGCCGGATGATGCCTCGACGCCACACGTCTCGCCGCGGTCGTTGAGTCGCCGGAACAACCGTTGTCGTCCTCACCCGTCCGACGATTCGGCGGGAGAACGCGCGCGGGCTACTCGGGTTCGTGGCGGCGGAGGATAGCTGAGCCGACGAGGGCAGCGAGAACGCTGAGGGCGATGACCGAGCCGACCGCGCGGATGCCGAGGTTGATGTCGCCCGGGCGGACCCACTGGGTGATGGCGCCGGCCCCGGGGCCGAGGACGGAGCCGAGGCCGATGAGTGCTTCGTGGTAGCCGCTATGCTCGGTGCTGCCTTCGCTGAGGACCATGCCGAAGTAGAGGCTCGCGGAATAGATCATTCCCAGCGTGACGCCCAGGACGATCTGCCAGAGGATCATCGCAGTGAGGTCGAGCGTTTGCGGGGAAGCCACTGAGCCAAACCAATGCGACGGCTGCGCGGTCAATCGCGCAAACGAAACGAGCATCGCGACCGCGGCGAGAAGCATTACGCGCGGGCGGGTGTGCCACCAGACGCCGAAGCCGAGCACGATGAAAGTGAGCCAGCGGGAGATCATCCACGTGCTGCCGACCAGCGTCTGCGTGGTGGCGTCCAGCGACTTCATCACCGGCAGCGAGGGCATGAGGGCCATGAGGCTGTAGATGACGACGTAAGTGGCCGGCAGCGCCATGCGCGAGAGCCAGAGCGCCAGGGTGCGGACGCGCAGCAATTCGGGCTCCGGCTGCAGGGGGGCGGCGGCTGGTTCGGCCGCGCGATCGAACTTCTGCACAAATCGACGGCTCGGATCCAGCGCGAGCAGCGGCGCGGAAACCAGGTGAAGCAGCGCGGGGAGCAGGAAGACCCCGGCGGGCCACCGGTCGATGATGGTGCCGTTGATCGCGACCATCACCGCGCCGACACCGGACCAGACGAGGTTGTAAACGGCGATGCGCACGGAGAGCGCGAGCGGCGGCACGCCGGTGGATGCCAGGCTTTCGAGGATGGGCCAGGTGATGCCTGCCAGAGCGCTGTAAGCGAGGAGCAGGAGCGTCATCGCGCGGGCGCAGGTGAAGCGTGTTCCAGCGGCGGCGACGAGCGCCATGGCGAGGTAGGTTGTCCCGAGCACCACGCGCCGCGGCAGGCGCGAGGCCAACCGGTCGGCGAGGAGCGCGCCGATGACATAGACGGCGCCCTGTCCCGCGGCGAGGAGGAAGTTTTGCCCTAGGTTCCAGCCGTATCGCTGCGCGGTGTAGAAGAAGATCCCGATGATCAGCAGGTTGGTTCCGGCGGAGGCCATGGCCTCGACGAGGTAGAGCACACGCGCGGGAGGGGGAGTGAGGTTCAGGGGGTGGAGATCGGCGGCGGGGCGGGTGTGCATGGGGGTCGGCGGCGCGAGGGGGAAGTGCTACTGGCGGCGGTGCGGCAATGCAAGCCGGTAGGGTCGGTGCGAGCGGAGACGCCACGATTCGGAGTGGGTTGACCGGCGAAGCGCGCGAGAGTTGAATGACCGGGGAAATTGGGTTCGGCGATTCAAAAAGGAAAGGCAGGCGGACGATGAGGCTTGGCAGCGGACGATTTCAATATGAGCTGGTGGAGGGATGGGGCAAGCCCCCGATGGGCAAGGCGTATGGGTACACGCACGGGGTGATCGCGGACTCCAGAGATCGCGTCTACATCCACAACACGAGCAAGGATGCCGTAATGATCTTCGACCCGGAAGGCAACTTCCAGACGAGCTGGGGCAAGGAGTTCGAAGGCACGGCGCACGGGATGTTCTATAACAAGGAGGGGCAGGGCGAGTTCCTCTACTTCTCGGATCCGACGCGGCACCTGATCGCGAAGTACAGCATCGACGGGAAGAACAAGGTGTGGGAGCGCGGGCTGCCGGAAGGCAAGGGAATGTACGAGAACGCGGAGCAGTACAAGCCGACGGACCTCGCGGTCGCTCCCAACGGCGACTTCTATGTCGGCGACGGGTATGGGCTTTCGTGGATCCACCATTACGACAAGGACGCGAAGTATCTCGGCTCCTTCGGCGGGCCGGCCGGCAGCGAGCCGGGGAAGGTGAATTCGCCGCACGGCATCTGGGTGGACACGCGACGGGGCGCGCCGGAGCTTTACGTGGCGGATCGGGCGAACAACCGGGTGCAGGTGTTCACGATGGACGGGAAGCACAAGCGATTCTTGACGGATGAGATGCGGCTGCCGTGTTGCTTCTTCCAGCATAAGGACTACCAGGTGGTGCCGCATCTGCGGGCCCGGGTGACGATCCTCGACCAGGACGACAAGACGGCGGCGATCCTGGGGGACAACCCGGCGCTGCCGGATACGAAGGGCTGGCCCGAGGTGCAGGACAAGCTTGAGACGGGGAAATTCAGCTCGCCGCACGCGGCGTGCGTGGACTCGAAGGAGGACATGTACGTGGTGGAGTGGATCTCGACGGGGCGGGTGACGAAGCTGAAGCGAGTGAAGTGATCGGCGGCAGAGAGTACGGGAGGCGAAGGTTGAGAGGATCGAGGATAGCGCAACCCTCGGTCCTTTCTGGGCTGGAAACGCTCGGTGGTGTTATCCGGACCTGGGTTTACGGGGAAAGGTTGGAATTGTAAGGGCGGGGCCCGGGGGTGTCGGGATATAATCGGGCGATCATGAAATCGCTGCTTATTCTCGTGCTGGCGCTCGCGCTGTCGGGGTCGGCGTTTTTCACGCGGCCTACGGAGGCGGACTTCCACGATTACGTCGCGAAGGAACTGTACCCTCCGGGGGGCAATCTGATCGACCAGTTCACGCGCGACGCGAAAGTGAAGAGTTTTTTGGAGAACGCCCACTACAAGGACAGGTATCTGTGGGTCGAAGTCGAACGGGACGGGAAGATCGCATATACCGGCGCGTTCAGCCACTGGTTCGATCGGGGGAACTTGACGAAGAAGAGCGCCGTGCGCTCTGGGGAAGTACCGGGGGTGGTGGCATACGTCCAATAGATGCGCAGATGGGGTGGGCGTTGACTGATCCGCGCCCGCAGATAGCGGTCGGCGGCCTCGTCGATCAGTGGTCGATCGATCTTCAGAGCTGCTAACCCGGATTATTCATGACGCTCAAAAAGCCCGTGAATAACCCTCTTTCTCGAAAGTCGGTGCGCCCGGCGATGTCGGGCTTGATTCCTTGCACGTGAACGCCACATCGGCGTTTACGATCATATGCAGCCGAGTGCTATGAA
>JBBRCX010000127.1:0-11060 GCA_038204465.1 Tepidisphaerales bacterium
CCCTGTGCTGGATGGGCCAGGCGCGACGGTTGAAGATACGCTATGAGAAGCTGCCTGCGCCGCACCGCGCCCTGCACTATCTCCAGATGGCCAGAATGTGCTGCAGGATCATTGAACGTCATTTTTGAAACAGTCCTTAAGAGCCTTGGGCGTGAATCGCCGCTTTCAAAACGATCGCCACAGTGCACTAAACCGCCGTCGAAGCAAGCATATTCCCTATCCTCTTACTTCAACGCGCTTCCCGCCGGCGCTCTGGGACTCGTAGATCGCGTATAGCACGCGCTGCGCGGCGAGCCCATC
This sequence comes from Tepidisphaerales bacterium, assembly GCA_038204465.1. Lineage (GTDB taxonomy): Bacteria > Planctomycetota > Phycisphaerae > Tepidisphaerales > Tepidisphaeraceae > JBBRCX01. The sequence continues at coordinate 301 of JBBRCX010000127.1, forward strand.
ACGGCCGTTGGGGGTCACCTCGCGCCCGCACAGGATCGCCTCGGCGAAGGCTACCGCCTGCCGCTCATAATGGTCGATCTCATTGCTGGCCGGTGTCGAATAGGTGTTCGTCGTCGTATCGAACATCCGAACATCGCTGGCCCGCTTGAAGTAGGGGAAGTTGATCCGTGCTTCCACGCTGCCTTTCTCACCATGGATGTGCAGGCCTTCGAACCATTCCATCTGCACAGGGTTGATCAGCGTGAAAGTTCCGGTGGCGCCGCTGGCGTATTCCAGGATCGACAGCGAGACGACTCCAACCTCTTCGTCCTTTCCCCGGCTCGTCACCGCGACGATCGGCCCGCCAAAAAAACGCAGCAGATCGACCGCGTGCACGCCATGCCCCAGCAGGTTGTTCATCATCCGGTCGCGCTTCGGCGCCGATTCCGGGCGCACCTGCTTCGCGCTGGCAAACGGCGGCGGCGCGAGCGCGCGCACGTAATCCCCGTGCCACCTGGTGTCGCAGTAGTAGCCGCTTACCAGCAGAGGCCTGCCCAGCCGCTCGCGCACGAACTTCTGCGCCGTCTCCAGCGCCGGATCGTAGCGCTTCATGCAGCCGATCTGCAGTTGACGCCTGGTCTCATCCGCGACCGCCACCATCTGCTCGCACTCGGCGACCGTGACCGCCATCGGCTTTTCCACCAGCACGTGCTTGCCGGCGCGCATGGCCGCGATCGACAGCGGCGCGTGAAACTCGTGCGCCACCGGGATGACGACGGCCTCGATCTGCGTGTCCGCGAGGAACTGAACGGTATCGGTGTACTTCCGCGGCACGACGAACCGTGCCGCAACGGCATCCAGCACGTCCTTCGCCGCGTCGCACGCCGCCAGCAACTCCACATTCCGCGCCTTGAGCAGCGCTGGCAGGTGTCCCAGCTGCGCGATCCCGCCGCACCCAAGCACCCCAACCCGCAACTTCCGACTCTGCGCCATCTCTCCTCCACTGGTCATCCGCGACAACAGCCACCCGCGCAACGATATCCGCTCCTGCAGTCCCGCGAAAATCCAGCGGGGAATCGAAGCTACGTTTGCACATCGCGCTCATGCCCGTACCATCCCGGTCAGTCGGAGCGAAACATGCCCAATCCAAAACTCGGCGGCGGGGGATTTCATCACGTCGCCATCCGCGTGCGCGATTTCGATGCTTCCATCCGCTTCTATACCGAAGCGATGGGTTTCAAGGAAAAAGATCCGCTGGGGCGAGGGCAACGGGCGAGCCATCATGCTCGACACCGGCGACGGCAACTACCTCGAGATGTTCACCGGCGGGAAGGGCCCCGTTCCCGAGGGCCCCATCCTGCACTTCGCGCTCCGCACCGCCGACTGTGATGCGGCGTGCGAGCGCGCCCGCGCCGCCGGCGCCCAGGTGACGATGGAGCCCAAGAGCCTCACCATCAACAGCACCCCTTCGCCCACGGACGTGCGTATCGCCTTTTTCACAGGCCCGGACGGCGAAATCGTCGAGCTGTTCCAGAACACCGCAACCTGACCATCAACAGCCGCGAGCAGATATGATCGGCGCCGCAATGCGCCGATCGTCATCCCCTCCCCAACCCTCTGCTTCAACAAACCAGCCCGCGTCCCCGCGCCTCAAGCTTGCGCTCGGAGCGATCATCGTTCTGTCTTTCCTGTTCCGCGCGATCTATTTCATCCAGCTCGGCTCCGGGCCGTGCATGGTGCAGCACCGGTTTGGCCAGTGGGACATGAATTACTTCGACGGCTGGGCGAAGCAGATCGCGGCCGGCGACTGGCTCTCCAAAAATGTCTCGGTCCCCATGCACGGCTGGCACCACGCCGTCGCGCAGCAATACTTCCAGCAGCATCCGGAGGCGGTCGAGAGTTTGCTTCACGCGGCAACCAATTCCGCCGCGGATCCGGACGAGTTGCTCTGGAGGCATTGGTCCGGCGGCAATCGCTTCTATCAGGACCCGCTCTATCCGTACCTGATTGCCATCACCTACAAGCTGAGCGGCGCGGATGTGCGGCACGTCTTCATCTGGCAGATGCTGCTGGGGGTGCTCAGCAACGTGCTGAACCTGCTGATCGCACGGCGCTGTTTCGGCGAGACGGTAGGAATGACCGCCGGGGTGCTGGCGGCACTGTGCTCGCCGCTGATGTATTACGAGCTGATCCTGCTGCGCGAGACGCTGATCGTCTTTGTCAGCCTGCTGCTGGTCTGGCTGCTGCTGGAATCGCTGCGGCGCAAGAGTTGGCCCTGGTGGCTCTGGACCGGGCTGACGCTGGGGCTGTCGGTGCAGCTGAAGAGCACCTTCACGCTGTTCGGGCTGCTGGCGCTGCTGGGGGTCGTGCTGGCGCTTCGGACGGACAGGAGGCCGCTGCTGCGGTCCCTGGTTGGCCTGATCGGCGGGGCATCGCTGGCGCTGCTTCCTCTTTTGGTGCGGAACGTAATCGTCGGCGCCCCGCCGCTGGCACTGGCCAGCGGTGGGACCATCACCTTCATCTCCGGCAACGCCGCGGACTATCCCGCAGCGGCCGGCGGCTTCTTCGTCAGCGCGCATGCCGCTCAGATCATGGGCGAATCGGACGGCAAGTTCCTGCCCGCAATCGCCCCGACGCTGAGAACGCATCCAAGCGCACTGAACTACCTCAAGCAGTCGCTGCACAAGTTCGACAGCACCTGGCACTGGTACGAAGTTCCCAATAACGAGAACTTCTATTTCTACCGCCTCTATGCGCCGATCCTGCGTTACCTGCCGCTGAGCTTCTTCATCCTCTCTCCGCTTTCGCTGGTTGGACTTTTCATCGGTGTTCGCCAGTCGCGCCGCGCCTGGCCGCTGTATGCGCTGATCGTCGCAACAGCGATTCCGTTGTGGGCATTCATGGTGATGTCGCGGCTGCGAATTCCCCTCGTCGCCGCGCTGATACCCTTTGCGGCGCTGACACTCGTGCAGGTTGCGAGATGGGCGCGCGCTCGTCAGGCCGGAAAGGTCATCGCGACCCTGGCCGCAATTCTTGTGATCGCATTGCGCACCTCGCGCTCGCTGCCGAGCGGACAGCCGCTAATCCGCTACGCCGACTACAGCGCCGCGTATGTCGCTTATTACGAGCCGCAGATTCGCGCGTCACAGGAGCGCGCGGATGCCCAGAGAGTGATCGATCTTCTGCGCGAGTTCCTGCGTGTCGAGCCGCTGCAGTTGCAGGATGCGATGTATCCCGGGCCGTTCAGCGAATCGGATCAGCCGCTCGCGTCTTTGTTCGCGGCTTCGCACCGGCAGCTTGCGTTGGCGTTGGAGGCTCAGGGGCGCGTGACAGAATCGGCGCCGGAAGAAGAACGTGCGCTGCGGCTCGAGAGCCTCGCGCGGCGGCTTTCCGGCAAAAACGATTCTCAATCACTTTGAGAGTGAAGGCGATCGGCCGTTACTCGCTCTGGTGTTGGCCGTTCTGCGAGCCGGTGTCGACCTGCGGCATCTGGCCGCTTAGTTGCAGTTCGACGATTCCGAGGAGTTGCTCCGGATCGATCGGCTTGATGAGAAGCGGGGGAAGCTCCGGGGTCGGCAGGCTGCTGATCTTGTGCTGGATCTTGTCCAGCGGCATTCCGCTCAGAAGAATTACCGGCAACGCCCGGCGGTGTTCCTGCAGGTAGCTGAGAACTTCGAACCCATCGACGTCCGGCATGTGCAGATCGAGCAGCACCAGATCGACTTGCCGGTGCTTGATGTGGAGGATGGCGGCGTCGCCGTCGCCGGCCTCGTCCACCGCATACCCGGCGCCCCGCAGATAATGCGCCAAGGCGAGGCGCTCCACCGGCGAGTCATCGCATAGAAGGATGCGCGGCTGCGGTGGGTCGTTCTCCGGTGACATCTTTAATTCACTTGGTCCGGACGGAACATCGACCGAACGCACCCATTGTGGCAATCGCATCTGGTATTGACAACGTTCAATTCCCGCTCGATCTACGGGGCGCTCGTTCTCAGCCAGATGCGTCGCCAGCCACGTAAACGGTTGACACGGTCTTGCCGGCATCTACAATTATCGCCCGACAATTGAATACGTTCTTATCCAGAGTGGTTGAGGGTTGGGCCCTTTGACGCCACAGCAACCGACGCGAACGGTACTTTCGATCCCCGCGTTAGGTGCTAACTCCCACCCGGCTGACGCGCCCTCGCGCAGCGGGGGAAGATAAGAAGACGCTCCGAGCACGAACTGCAAAGGCCTCTTCTTACGGGAAGGGGCCCTTTCTTTGGGCGAGTGAGTCGCTCGCAGCCATGGAGTACACAATGACTTACGTGCTGGGGCTCAAGTGTAAAGAGTGCGGCCATCGCGTGGCGGTCTCGCCCGTTCATGTCTGCGAAGCCTGCTTCGGACCCTACGAAGTGGAGTACGACTACGCGGCGATGAAGGGGAAGGTGACCCGCGAATCGATCGAACGCGGCCCCAAGAGCCTGTGGCGCTACAAAGACCTGCTGCCGGTGAGCGGGCAGCCGAAGACAGGGTTCTTCTCGGGCTTCACCCCGCTGAAGCGCGCCGATCGGCTCGCGAAGGAACTGGGCTGCCCGGACCTGTGGATCAAGGACGACTCCTGCAACTATCCAACTTATTCCTACAAGGAGCGCGTCGTCTCGGTCGCGATCAGCAAGGCGATCGAGTTCGGCTTCGACACGGTCGGGTGCGCCAGCACCGGCAACCTCGCCAACAGCACCGCCGCCCACGCCGCCCAGGCCGGCATCCGCTGCTTCGTGATGATCCCGCACGATCTGGAGCAGGGGAAAGTGCTTGGCTCGCTCATCTTCGGGCCCACCATGGTGCGCATCCGCGGCACCTACGATGACGTCAACCGGCTGTGCACCGAGATCGCGGACAAGTACGGCTGGGCGATCGTCAACGTCAACCTGCGGCCTTACTACACCGAAGGCGCCAAGACCTACGGATTCGAGATCGCCGAGCAGTTCGGCTGGCGACTCCCGCAGCACACGATCGTCCCGACGGCCGGCGGAACGATCCTGCCCAAGGTCTACAAGGCGTACCAGGAATTCATCGAGCTCGGGCTCGTCGAGGACAACAAGCCAAAGATCTACTCCGCGCAGGCGGCCGGCTGCAACCCCGTGGTGACCGCGATCCACAAGGGCATCGACATCATCGAGCCGCAAAAGCCCAACACGATCGCCAAGAGCATCGCCATCGGGAATCCCGCGGACGGCTACTACGTCTACCAGGCGGTGAAAGAATCCAACGGGTGGGGCGAGAGCGCCACCGACCGCGAGATCGTCGACGCGATCAAGCTGCTGGCGAAGACCGAAGGCATCTGGACCGAGCCCGCCGGCGGCACCACGCTTGCCGCCGCGATCAAGCTGATCGAGCAGGGCCGGATTCCCCGCAATGATTCGATCGTCGTCAGCATCACCGGCAACGGGCTCAAGACGCTGGAGGCGGTGCAGAACGACCTGGTCCAGCCGCGGGTCATTGAAGCCAAGCTTTCGGAGTTCGACGCGCTGCTCGCGGAGGACAAGTCTCAGGCGCTGCGCGAGCCGGTGCGCGCAGCTGCAAAGAAGCCCGTGCCCGCGGGCGCCTCGTAACTGCAGGCTCCCAAACCCGCCCACAAGGCCGCAACAGGGTTGCTTGGCGGCGGAAACGAGGAACGCGGGAACAGCTTTCCTCAGTTTTAGAAGTGCGCAGCAAAGGGTCGCCAGCCCCTCGGCTGGGCCCCGGGGCGAGGTCGAAACTTGAAACCCGCCCCTCGAAGAGTTGACTTCAGTAAGAAAGAATGTATAATGAAACATGCCGCCGGCGTAGTGGCTGGGACCCGTGTTGGACGCTCTTTAACAAGTGAATACGTGAAACCGCGGGCCCGCGCTGGAGTCCGCGTTCTCGGCTGCGGTCATTCGGTCGGTGTTGAGGTCTGTGGCGCGGCGGTTGAGGTCTTGTCGGTCCACGATAACCCCGCAAAAGCCCACCAAAGCCCTGCATAGGATTGCCAAAGCGGGAAAAATCCGCAAGGTGGCTTGGCTGGGGCGAAAGCGTGACGCTACGCGGCGTGACCTCGTGATCGACTCCATCCGACGGCCAGACATTCGGGCCCGGATTTTGTGCTGAGGCTGAGGAAACTGGGGATCAGTCCGAAGGCTCCCCCGGTTGCACCCTCCTCGCGCCTGCCCGTATGATTCGCGTCCTCGTCTTCCCTTTCGCTGGACGAGACTCGCAAACAACAGGAACTGCAAATGCCCGTGAAAGTTCGCATCCCCTCGCCGCTCCGCAGCTACACCAACGGCGCCGACAGCGTGCAGACGCAGGGCGCCAACGTCGGCGAAGTGCTCAACAGCCTCAAGGCGCAGGCCAGCGGCATTGAGACGCGGCTGTTCAAAGGGCCGAACCAGCTCAATCGCTTCGTCAACGTTTACCTGAACGATGAAGACATCCGTTTCCTGAAGAACCTGGAGACTCCCGTCAAGGAGGGCGATGAGATCAGCATCGTCCCGGCGATCGCAGGGGGCGGGGGGTGCAGCCCATGTTCCCGAGGTATAGAATTGGGCATTCGGTAGATGCTAAACCTGCTCTGCGGGAAGGCGGTTGTAGGAGGAGCAAATGATTGACCAAGAAACAGCGACCCCGATGCAGGTGAGCATCGACGGAACAGCCGGGCCGTATCTAATAGTTCCGCTGGCCCAATTGCCGCAGGTGCAGGGGGTCCTCGATCAGCACCGGATTTCTTATTCTGTTGCGGAGGACGCGATCGAGTTGGACGGTAAGCCGGTCATCGCCATTGTGAATTTCGGACTCCAAGCGAATGCGCGCATATTGCAAGAAATCCTCGATGCCGCGTGAGGGAGAAACATGCCCGAGGTGGTCGATGCAATTGGTGCTCTGCGCGATCGTCGGGTACAGCAGTTGAACGACCTACACGATGAATACGATCACACACGCAAGCTCTGGCGAATGCTTCAGATCGACGTTGAACGGTACAAGCGAAGTCTAACCTTTCACAACTCCACAACAGGTTCGCGCCTGGGCGGCGAGGAGCTCGCGGGCCTTGCCGGTGCAACATTGGCTCGTCTGAATGAGCGGACATTCAAGGACATGATCGGTCAGTTCGAGTTTTTCGCCACTGAACTGATGCGCATTTGGCTCACGGCGCACCCTGAACTCCTGACCGAAAAGGCGTTAACCGTCAAAACGTTGCTGGATGCCAAGACGCTTGGGGAAGCTCAGCGTGCGGCCGTGCACGACGCGATCGAGTCCACAATCCTGAATAAAGCATATGACGCCCCTGCCAAGTGGTTCAACTACCTTCACAAGCTGTTGAAAGCGAAAGTCATTGTCGACAGTGACGTCGAACGATTTGGTGAGATGAAGGCGAGGAGGGACGTTCTTGAGCACGCCGGCGGGGTGGTGAATCAGCTCTACGTGGGCAAGTCAGGCGCGAACGCAAAGTGGAAGGTCGGCGAGCGCGTCGAGCTGAGGGAGTCTGACCTTTCGACGGCTTATTCTTTTCTCAAGCAGTTGATCACAAATGTGTCAAAGGCGGCGATCGCAGCAGGATGATGCGCGGGACCGCACACTCACGTAGGAGCGTCATGCCTTCCCAACGCAGCATTACCCGCGTCACGGGATCGGAACCGATATTCGCCGCCGCCGATGTCCGCGCCGCGATCGCGTTCTACCGCGACGTGGTCGGTTTTTCCGGCGAGTGGTACTCCGTAGCCCATGGTTCGGAACACTGAACCGCGGCGAATTGGGAGATTTCAACGTGCCCGACACTTCATACAGCAAGCGCTGCTGGTTCACCTTTCCGACGCAGCAGCAGGTGGAGCAGCCGATCATCTGGCAGATGAGCCGCAAGTTTCCCGACGTGGTTTTCGACATCCGCCAGGCGAGCGTTCAGAACGCCATCGGCATCATGGCCGTCCTGCTCAGCGGGAGCGAAGCCGAGGTCAAAGCGGCCATGGATTTTCTGCGAGCGAAAGGCGTGATGGTCGAGCCGATCGAGAAGAGCGTCGTCGAGGGGTAGACTTCCGGAATGATGTTTCGACGCGGGACGGCGGCGGGGGTCTTGCGAATGCAGGACCAGCGCGGCGCTTCGAATCATCCTTGCTTCGTATTCGCGTCTGCGTGGCTATTCAAGCGCCTTCCGGCGCGACCATCTCCATCTCATCTGCCGGCTCCTCCGCCGGGTTTGCTTCCGGCTGTTCGAGCCGGCCGACGAAATCCTTGAGGAGCTTTTCCATCGCCGAGGGCTGGTCGGCGCGGATCGCCAGGTCCCAGGCCATGTTCCACTGCGTGTCAATCGGCGCGAAGCCCATCTCGTGAAGGCGCTTGGCCATGTCGGGCATGTGGGCGGCGCCGTAGAAAATCGAGATCTTCTTCTTCCCCGCGCTGATCGTGTCAGACAGGACCTTGATCGCGGCCTTGTTGCGCTCGGTGACGATGACGGACCCGCCGGGCCCGTCGAGGCCCATCGCGCCGGCCTCGATGCCGTCCATCTGCCGGGCCAGCAGCAGCTTGATCTGCCGCTCCATGTCGGGGCGCGTAAACATCTCGATCAGGTTCTCCAGCGTCGGCTCGGGGCGCTGGTCGCTTGCTTCCAGCGGCTTGCTCAGCGCCGTCATGAGCTGCTTCAGCAGCAGCGCCTGAAACGTCTCGCCGCGCTCTTCCTGCATCTTCTCGAAGGTCTGGCGATCCAGGTCGGCGTGGACGAAGTTCGGGCGGCTGTAGTCGATGATGTCGAGCTGGAACTCCAGGCCGAGCGTGTTCTTCAAAAAGTGTTGCAGCTTGCTGATCGGGTTCTCACCCTGCTCGCCTGGCTTCGGCACGCCGGCCGCGCGGTCTTTCACCATCTCGTACAGCACCGCGTCTTCGTTCTGGAAGCTCTTGTTGAGGTCCTCGAAGTACGACTTCTCGCCGATATGAACGGCGCTCACGAGCTTTACCACCACGCCGGCCGGGTTGCGATAGGTGACGACCGCGGCCTCGAGCCGGCCACCAGAGTGGCCGTCATCGACAAAGCGCATGAAGCTCTTCAGTTCGGCCGGCTGCGAGGCCGGGGTCGCCTGGGTTGTCGCGGGCATTCCCGCCCGAACCAGGGGAGTCGCCATCAACAGCGGAACAACCGCGACCAGCCATCTCGTTAGCGCCTTCATAACCCGCTCCTTAGTTGCTTCCAGCTCTGTGCGTTTCGGGCTGTGAGCATCTGATCTGCATCTGTACCCTCACGCGATCGTGATGTCCTTATCGAGATAGACGTCCTGGATTGTGTTCAGCAGTTCGACGCCTTCGTTCATCGGCCGCTGGAAGGCCTTGCGTCCGGAGATCAGTCCCATTCCGCCGGCGCGCTTGTTGATGACGGCGGTCTTGACCGCTTCGCCGAAGTCGTCCTTGCCGCTGGCGCCGCCGGAGTTGATCAGCGGCGCGCGCCCCATGAAGCAGTTGGCGACCTGGTACCGCGCCAGCTCGATGGGATGGTCGCCCGGCGTGAGGTTGCTGTAGACTTTGGGGTCGGTCTTCCCGAACTTGAGCGCGTTGAATCCGCCGTTATTCTCCGGCAACTTCTGCTTGATGATGTCGGCCTCGATGGTGGTGCCGAGGTGGTTCGCCTGGCCGGTGAGGTCCGCGGCGACGTGATAGTCCGTCTTCTCGGTCTTGAATGCCTTGTTCCGCAGGTAACACCAGAGCACCGTCACCAGCCCCAGCTCGTGCGCCTGCGCGAAGGCCCGGGACACCTCCTGGATCTGCCGCGCCGATTCATCCGACCCGAAGTAGATCGTTGCCCCGACGGCGACCGCGCCCATGTCGAAGGCCTGTTTCACGCCGGCGAACATGATCTGGTCGTACTTGTTCGGGTAGGTCAGGAACTCGTTGTGGTTCAGCTTCACGAGAAACGGGATCTTGTGCGCGTATTTTCGCGCGACGGCTCCCAGCACGCCGAGCGTCGACGCCACCGCGTTGCAGCCGCCCTCCAGCGCCAGCTTCACAATGTTGCCGGGATCGAAGTAATCTGAATTGGCGGCGAAGCTCGCGCCGGCGGAATGTTCGATGCCTTGATCCACCGGCAGGATCGAGACGTACCCGGTGCGTGCGAGCCGGCCATGATTCAGGATCGATTGGAAGTTTCGCAGCACCGAGGGAGAGCGGTCGGTTTGCGCGACGATGCGCTCGACGAAGTCGGGCCCCGGTAGATGCAGCCGTGACTTGTCGAAACCCTTCGCCTGATAGCTCAGCAACGCTTCGGCGTCGCGCCCCAGCAATTCACGGATCGTGCCATGAGACATGAAGCGACTCCTTCTCAATTTCAAAGCCTGCTCAACGCGCAGGCCAGTAGAATCCCGTTTACCTTTTGGAAGCGCCCGGACATTCTATACGTGGTAACCGCGCGCGGCACTGGATCTTATCCGGCCGCTGCCCGTCGCTCACCTGCCGCCGCCGGGTGAGCTTGCGATGTGCTGGCCAGGCCCCGCTCAGATTGTCTGCTTACCCCGGTCGGGATCGAAGATGCTTGAAGTCATGAATGCCCATCCTTTCAACTCATCTGGGTCAATCTTAACCGCCTCCAAGGGCATCTACAGTGTCAAAACCATGTGTTGAGGGCCACGCAGACCGTTTTTCCACGCTCGGTTTTTTGCGATTTGGCTCGCTGCGTTGGATAACCGCAGGTTCGCCGGGAGACGATCGCGATGCGCGCCAGGGACTGGATCGACTTGCTGAAGGGAACGCTGCTCGGCTGGTGGGAGGACAAAGCGCCGCGGCTGGGCGCAGCGCTGGCCTACTACACC
>JBBRCX010000128.1:0-10822 GCA_038204465.1 Tepidisphaerales bacterium
GCGCCGCTGTGGAACGCGGCGAAGCAGCGAGGGCCGTTGCGTGGGTCCTTGCCACAATGCGGAGGCGAATCACACGGGCGGGACGCCCGTGTTACGGTGAGGCGGGCGATCAGTCGGGGAGGGTGGCTTGGGGACGTGGAGGCGCGCTGGCGAGGTCGCGCTGCCGTCGCCGTACTTGATGATGTCGACGTACGAATGTTTTGGCGCCGATCCTGCGCCGCTGTGGAACGCGGCGAAGCAGCGAGGGCCGTTGCGTGGGTCCTTGCCACAATGCGGAGGCGAATCACACGGGCGGGACGCCCGTGTTACGGTGAGGCGGCGATCAATCGGGGAGGGTGGCTTGGGGACGTGGAGGCGCACGCGGGGAACATGCGCGATTGGAGCCGGACGGATCCTTCGACTGGGCTCAGGGCAGGCCCCTTCGCCTGGCTCAGGGTAGACGTGCTTTTTTGGTTTTGCGGGGCGGTGGTTCGGGTGGGGGCGGGGGGAGGCCGAGGAGTTGGCGGACTTTTTCTATGACTTCCAGGTCGGTTGAGGGGTCTTTGGGTTTGGCGTCGAGGGTTTCGTTGGTTTTGCGGATGCGGTCGCGGGCGAGGGCGGTGCTGTTCATGGCGGCGGCGAGCATGGCGATTTGCTTGCAGGCGCCGGGGGCCGCGGCGGGGTTGCCTATGCGGTAGTTGATGAGCTCGTGGAAGAGGAGGTTTTGGACGCCCTGGACGAGGGCGTTGATGTCGCCGGCGGCGGCGTGGTGGATCGCGGGGCCGATGGCCTGCACCTGGTCGGCGGTGGTGCGAACGGCGGCGAGGGCGTCCTTGAAGCTCCGCGCGCGGGGGCCGGGATGGGGCTTCGGGGACGGGTTGGCGGGGTTGGGTTTATTCGTTGTCTGCATTGGCGGCCGGCGGCGTGGAGGTGAAGGGTTCGGAGGCGGACGGGGTTGGGCCTTCGGGGGCGGTGCGGATGATGTGCTCGGCGGGGCGCTTGCGGCGGGTGTCGACGCGGGTTTCGTATTTGACGCGGAGCTTGCGGGCCTCGCGGCCGATGTCGTCGGCGGCGTCGGCCATCTCGGATTCGAGGCCGAGCTGCTCGACGACGAAGGAGATGACTTCGTTGGTGGCGCCGCGGCTGTTGAGCTCGAGGCGGACGAGGGCGGTGGCGAGGACGCGGGGCGACTGGCTGATGTAGTCGGGGTGGATGACGCGCTCGCCGGCCTGGGTGTGGGTGCGCTGCATGAGTGCGTTGGCGAAGGTGCGTTGCTGCATGGGGCGGCTCCGTGGGTAGGAAGATGAATCGGCCGGGGCCCGCGGCGACGCGCGTATGGCGGCGGAGTCGCTCGCGGGGTGAGTGGAATCTACGCGCGTCGCATTGTAACGAATATGTTAGGAATGTGTACGGTTAGTTTCTTGGATTATTCTTTTTTTATGGTTGGATCGGGACTGGCGAGGGGACGGCCTGGGCCTGGGGGCCGGCGGCGGAGGAGCGGCGTCGGTGTGGCGGGCCGATGGGTGGGTTGTGGAGTGTTCGCGGGTGGCGGCTAGAGAGGGATTGGAGCGGTGATGGTCGGCTTATGGGCGGTGGATGGGGAGTCGATGGTCGGTTGCTGGGGTTGAGATGGGTTTTCGGGGCGAAAATGCGGTTTTGGGTTGGCGTTGGGCGCTGGGGGGCACGGGGTGATGCAGTGCGGCTGGTGGAAAGCGCGGGTGGTGTCTCAATGAAAGGGATGGAACGGCGGGTCAATGGCCGTTGTCGTTGGTGGGGGCGTCGCTCACGAGCGCGGGGCGCGGGGGCGCGACTTCGAGTTTGAAGGAGGTGATTTCGGGGCGGCACCAGTCGAGGACGCGCTGGCCGTAGGAGAGGCCGCGGTTGACGTAGAGGTGTCTGCCGTTGACGGCGTAGTGGCCGTGGGTGAAATGGCGGTAGCGGTTGGGGTAGAGCCGGCGGCCGAGGGCGCCGGTGGCGACCTGTCGGCCGTGGGTGTGGCCGCTGAGCATCCACTGCCAGGGGAAGTCCATGAGGTCGTTGCAGTTCGCGGGGTTGTGATTGAGACAGAGGATCGGGAGGTTCGGATCGACGCCTTCCCAGGCGCGGTGCGGATCGATGTGGCCGGACCATTCATCGTCGAGCCCGACGATGGCGAGCGGCGTGTGGACGCCGGTGGGATGAAGGTAGTAGGTCTGGTTTCGCAGGACGATCATGCCGCGGTTGACGAGACATTTCTCGAGGTAGTCGGCGCGGCGGGTGCCTTCGTCGGCGCCGTTGCGGCCATAGATGCTGTAGTCATGATTGCCGAGGGTGCAAATGACGCCGTGGCGGGCGCGGAGATGGGAGAGGATGGTGGCGACGCGGTGGGCGAAGCGGTAGCCGCCGGTGATGAGATCGCCGGTGACGACGACCATGTCGGGCTTGAGGTCGTTGACCCAGCCGAGGTATTGGATGAGATAGCGCTGCCAGACGACGGGGCTGTAATGGAGGTCGGAGATCTGGACGATGCGCATGCCGTGGAACGCAGGGTCGAGGCCCACGAGGGGCATTCGCCGGCGGTGGATTTCGACCCAGTGACGGCTGACGGGGAGGGCGTGAATTCCGGTCAGGCCGACGCGCGACATGGTGGACCAGATGGCCCGGCGCCAGCGATGCTGGCGGCGCCATTCGGGATGCTTCAGATATTGGACGAAACCATTCACCATGTTGTGATTTGCGATTTGCGATTTGCGATTTGCGATTTTTGATTGGGGATCGGATCACATCCGCGTTGGGTTGGGCGCAGCAATCGCAAATCGAAAATCGAAAATCGAAAATTCGTTCACTCGATCATCATCAGCGCTGCCTGGATTTCGTCTTTGGCATGCGCGTCACCCTTCTTTGCGGCGGCGGTTATTCCTTCGCGATAGGACTTTTTCGCGGCCTCGATGTTTCCGGTGTCTTCGTGAATCAGCCCGCGCTGGTGGTAGGCGTAGCAGTAGCCGGGATCGAGTTGGATCACGCGGTCGAGGAACTGGATCGCGCGCGGCGCGTCGCCGGCTTTTTTGTATTCGAGGGCGAGGCCGTAGAGCAGGAAGGTGTCGGTTGGCTCGCGTTCGAGCATCTTCTGCAGCTGCTGCATCCGTTCGGTCGTCGCCGATTCCATTGCAATCTCCTCCCGCCCCAGTGCGGCTGCGCATTCTAGGCCGCTGCCGACGCGCTCGCCAACGGAGCAAAACTCATGCGGCGCCGCGCAGCGGTTCGCATTTGAGCTTGAGCGACTCGGCAACCGCGGCATTCGTGACCCGCCCGGCGACGAGGTTTATTCCCTCGGCGAGGCCGGGGTCTTCCGCGGCGGCGTTTTCGTAACCCTTGTTGGCGATGCGCAGCGCGTAGGGGAGGGTCGCGTTGCACAGCGCGATGGTGCTGGTGCGGCCGACGGCGCCGGGCATGTTGGTGACGCAGTAGTGGACGACTCCTTCGACCACGTAGGTCGGCTGCTGGTGCGTCGTGGGGCGGCTCGTCTCGACGCAGCCGCCCTGATCGATCGCGACATCGACGATGACGCTGCCGTTCTTCATGTCCTTGAGGTGTTGGCGCGTGACCAACTGCGGCGCCTTGGCGCCGGGGATGAGCACCGCGCCGACGACGAGGTCGGCCTGACGGAGGTGATCGCGGACGGTGTGAATGTCGCTGAAGATGGTCTTCACATTCGCGGGCATTACATCGTCGAGATAGCGAAGGCGTTCGAGGTTGATGTCCATCAGCACGACGTTGGCGCCGAGGCCGGCCGCGACCTTGGCGGCGTTGGTGCCGACGATCCCCGCGCCGAGCACGACGACGTGCGCCGGCGCCACCCCCGGCACGCCGCCGAGCAGAATGCCGCGTCCCATCATCGGCTTCTCCAGGTATTTCGCCCCTTCCTGGATGCTCATCTTGCCGGCGATCTCGCTCATCGGCGTGAGGAGCGGAAGGCGGCCCTGGCGGTCCTTGATCGTCTCATAGGCGATCGCGACGATGCCGCTCGCCAGGCAAGCCTGCGTCAGCTCGGCGCTGGCGGCGAAGTGGAAATAGGTGAAGACGATCTGCCCGGGGCGAAAACGCTGGATCTCCTCCGGCTGCGGTTCCTTCACCTTTAGGATCATGTCGGCTTGATTGAAGACGTCCTGCATGCCCGTGACGATGCGGGCGCCGGCGTCGCGGTAATCGTCATCGGTGAAGCCGCTGGCGATTCCGGCGCTGGTTTCGATCAGCACGTCGTGTCCGGCGCGCACGAGGGTCTCGGCGCCGACGGGCATCATGCCGACGCGGTACTCGTCCGGCTTCACTTCCTTGGGAACGCCAACCCGCATGAGAGTCCTCCCGGAACGCGGCGCAGGCGCGCGTCCCATAAGTGACGGCGGTTCATCATAGTGATCCGACGCTTGCGGCTGAAACGACGGCGGAAAATCCCGCGTTGCTCACCGACAACCTCAGAACTTGCCGATGCATAAAGTGAACGCGCGTTGCCTGCCGGCATCGTGTGCAAACCATCTATGCTGCAAGCCAATCCGCCGCAAAAGCCGAACCTGCTGATCCTCGATGAGGACCGGATCATCCTCCAGTCGCTCTCGCAGTTCCTCCGCCGCGAGGGATACGAGGTGAAGACGACGGACAGCTCGGATGATGCAATGGCGTTGATGGAAGCCGGGCAGGTGGAGCTATTGCTGGCGGACATCAACATGCCGGGGTTGAAGCCCTCGGACTTCCTGCGCGACGTGCGCCGGCGCTTCCCGCACGTGGTGGTGGTGGTCATTACCAGTTACGGCTCGATTGAAGGCGCGGTGGAAGCAACGAAGATCGGCGCCTTCGACTACCTGACGAAACCGATCGTCGATGAAGAGATTCGCGTGGTGGTGGAGAAGGCGGCGCGGCAGCAGTCGCTGCTGTTCGAGAACCACTCGCTGAAGCAGCAGCTCGACCTGCGCTTCGGGCTGGAGAATGTGGTTGGGCATGACCACAAGATGCTGAAGATCTTCGATCTGGTCGACGCCGTCGCCGACAGCAGGACCACCGTATTGATGGCGGGCGAGAGCGGCACCGGGAAATCGCTGCTCGCGCGGGCGATCCACCATCGCTCGCCCCGCCGCGACAAGCCATTCATCGAAGTGAGCTGCGGCGCGCTGCCGGAGACACTGCTCGAATCAGAGCTGTTCGGACATGTGAAGGGCGCATTCACCGGCGCCATCGCCGACAAGCCCGGGCGCTTCATGGCCGCCGACACCGGGACGATCTTTCTCGACGAAATCAATTCCGCTTCGCCGGGTATGCAGGTGAAGCTTCTGCGCGTGTTGCAGGAGCGGTCGTTCGAACCGGTCGGCAGCACCGAGACGCGAAGCGTTGACGCGCGGGTGATCCTCGCGAGCAACGTCGATCTTGCCGAGCTCGTCGCCGAGCAGAAATTCCGCCAGGACCTGTACTACCGCATCAATGTCGTGACCATCCGCCTGCCGAGCCTGCGCGAGCGACTCGGCGACATCGGGCTTCTGGCGACGCACTTCCTTCGCCGGTTCAACAGCGAGACCGGCCGCGAAGTGCTCGGCTTCACCGAACAGGCGATGGCGACGATGCGCCGGTACACGTGGCCCGGGAATATTCGCGAGCTGGAGAACGCGGTTGAGCGCGCGGTGGTCCTGTGCCGCCGCCCGCAGATCGATGTGGACGATCTCCCCGATTCGTTGCGGGAGAGCACCTCATCAGCGCCGGTGATTCGAAGCGCCGCGGAGGTCGCGGACATCGCGATGCCGCTGCAAGCGGCACTGGAGGCGCCGGAGCGGAGGATCATCGAATCCGCGCTGAAGCGCAACGAGTGGAACCGGCAGGCAACCGCTGCGGAGCTCGACATCAATCGCACGACGCTCTACAAAAAGATGCGGAAGTACCGGCTGGATGTGGGGGAGTCGAATCAACCTGCTTGATGCGACGCCGGCGCCCACGGAGTAACGAGCGGTTCGCACGTGCGAGCGAATGCGAATGGCTTAGATTGTTTTCGCCGCACGTGACTCGCACGGGCGGGACGCCCGTGCTACGACCGAGTGAATCTCACGCGGCGTGCGCGGCGGCGTACTGGGCGGCGCCGATCAGGCCGGTCTTTTGCTCCAAGACGACGTGCACGGGAAACTCTTCCAGGATCGGGCGGAAGTGATCGCCCTTGTCGAGGAAGGCTTTCATGAAGGCGCCGTCCATCATCTTCGCCAGGTTCTTGGGGGCGATGCCGCCGCCGACGAACATGCCGCCGCGTGGGATCAGTTGTAACGCGAGGTTGCCCGCGCGTGCGCCGTACATCGACGCGAAGACGTCCAAGGCCGCGGCACAGCCGGCTTCGGTGCCGGCCAGCGCGGCTTTGGAGATGATCGCCGCCTTCTCCTTGTCGCTCGCGGATGCCAGATCCTCAGCGAGCTTCGCCGAGTCTTTCGCTCGACCGCTCGCCTTCAGAAAGTTGTAGACGTTGACCAGCCCCTGTCCGGAGAGCACCGCCTCCTGATTCACCGGGCGGCGAAGTGCGAGCAGATACTGAAGCAATTCGATCTCCAACTCGTTTCGCACGGCCAGGTCGGTATGACCGCCCTCGCATGCGAGCGGCTCATAGGAGCCGTTGCGCCACAAAAGGCCGCCCTCGCCAAGACCGGTTCCAGCCGCGATGACCGCCATGTTGCCGTGATCCCGTTTTCTGCCGCGGTTGAGGGTGACGATCTGATCGCCTTGCAGGAACTGGACGCCGTAAGCGGTGGTCTCGAGATCGTTGAGCAGTGATGCGCGGGGCAGACCGAGCGCCTTCCCGAGGCTTGTATCGCGCACTTCCTTCCACGGCAGGTTTTCCCCGCGGCACACGCCGTCTTCGATGGGCCCCGCGATGCCAAAGCAAGCGGCGTCCAACCGCCCTTGGGCACCCTGCCGCTGCGCGAACTCGCTGACCATCCCTTCGGGCGTCGCGTAGTCGCGCGTCATGACGCTCTCCTCGGCGCGCTTGCCCAGGGGACGGGTTGGCTCACCCTCAAAGAGGCCGAGGTTCGTCTTGGTGCCGCCGATGTCGCCCGCCAGGATGATCATGGTGAGGCCATTCTACGGATGCGCCGCGCCGCCGGAAGACGCGCGGATGCAAACCGGCGCGGCGCGGCCTACACTTGTGCGATGTTCACCGGGATCATCGAGAAAAGCGCCCGCGTGATCGGCGTCGCCGACGGACCGACGTTTCGCCGGCTGACACTTGTGAATAATTGGGACGACGTGCGCGAAGGGCAGAGCGTCGCCGTTAACGGCGTCTGCCTCACGGTTGCCCAGCTGGGGCCGGGCGAGCTGATGTTCGACGTCGTGCAGGAGACGCTGGCGAAGACGAACCTGGGGCAGCTGCAGGCCGGCGACTACGTTCATACCGAGCGATCACTACGGGCCGGCGATCGGATTGACGGTCACTTCGTGCAGGGCCACGTCGATGGCACCGCCCTTCTGATCGACCAGGTATCGGACCAGAAGGAATGGCGGTTGGTTCTCGAGGCGCCGCAACCGCTGGTGAAATACCTGGTGCCCAGGGGATCGGTCGCGCTCGACGGGGTGAGTTTGACGCTGGCGGCCGTGGAGGGAATTCGCTTCGAGATCGCCTTGATTCCGACGACGGTGCAGCTTACCGAACTGTCCAAGCGGCCCAATGGATGGCGCTTCAATGTTGAAGCGGATGTGATCAGCAAGACGGTCATTTCCTGGCTTGAACGACAGCGCGAATAGGCCGAAGATACTCTTGCGGGCCGTGGCGTGGGGATGGATCCTCACACTGGTGCGAAGGTTGCACCCCCCGCTTGCGAGCTGTGATGGACTATCGACCGACCATCGCGATTACCCTGGGCGACCCGGCCGGCATCGGGCCGGAAGTCATCGTCAAGGCCCTGGCCGATCCTATTCTGCGCCACCGGGCGCGCTACATCATTTATGGGATGAACGAGCTGCTGCACTACGCGGCAGACATCGCGGAGTTCGACGTCTTCTGGTGGCGGGCGCAATACAACGGCCGCCTGCGCAGTTACCCGCATGACGTGGTCGTGGTTGACTACGACCAGTACACCATGCTTGGCAGCGCGATCCGCGCTCCGAGCAAGATGGGCGGCGAAGCCTCGATGCGGTTTTGCGTCGATGCGATCGACGCAGCGACGAAGAAGCTCGTCGACGCGGTGGTAACCGCTCCCATCGCCAAGGAGAGCTGGAAGCTGGCCGGTTATCACTATCCCGGTCACACCGAGTTATTCGCGCAGCGCACGGGCACGCGGCGTTACGCGATGATGTTCGCGGGCGGGCCGCTGAAGGTGGTGCTGGCGTCGGTGCATATTCCGTTGATGGGCCTCTGGGGGAGGCTGAATATCGGCGCGGTGTTTCAGCCGATCGAGCTGGTCCATCAGGCGATGACCGAGTGGTTCGACACGCCGAGGCCGCGGATCGCGGTATGCGGAGTCAATCCCCACGCCAGCGAGAATGGGCAGTTCGGCGACGAGGAAGAGCGGATCATCTCCCCCGCCATCCTGATGGCCAAAGACCAGGACATCGACGCCTCCGGCCCCTACCCGGGCGATACCGTCTTCATGCGGGCCCGTGATGGGCAATTCGATGCCGTCGTCGCGATGTATCACGACCAGGGGCTCATCCCCGTGAAGCTGCTGGCATTTGACCAGGCGGTCAACCTCACCCTCGGCCTGCCGATCATCCGCACCAGCCCCGACCACGGCACCGCCTTCGACATCGTCGGCCGCAACCGCGCCAACCCCGGGTCAATGCGAGCGGCGATCGAGATGGCGATCAACCTCGCGGTGCGCCGCCACGCGCGACAGGAATCGGAAGCAGAGCGGGCGCGCGGGCTCAACCCCGGCTCATAGCGAACCGGCACCGCAGGATGCACCGCGCAGTTACCACAGCAATTCAGAACCCCTGAAGATCGGCCCGTCGGTGCACGCCAGGCGATAGACCCAATCGCACTGCGGCAATGAAGCATCCGGCTGCGCCACGCGGCGCACCCGGATCACGCAGCTCTGACACGTGCCCATTCCACATGCCATGGCCCGCTCGACCGCCACCTGGCATTCCATGCCGCGCTCGATCGCAATGGCCGCCACGCGCTTCATCATCGGCTCGGGCCCACAGGTGTAAATCACGGAGCGATCGGCGGAACTTCCCGTTTGCTTCGCATCCAGATACCGCTCCAGCGCCTGCGTGACGAAGCCGCGGAATCCATAGCTCCCATCGTCGGTGGAAATGACGGCGCGAATGCCGTGGCGCGAGAACTCCTCGATCTGCGGCAGTGGCTCGAAGGTCTCAGGACCCGGCGCCGGCGCTGAAGCAAAGATCGTCAAAGGCAACAGGTCCTTCGTGAGCGCTCCGCAAAACGCGAGGGCGCTTCGACCCGCCAGCTTCTCGGCGAGATAGAGCATCGGAGGAATGCCAACGCCGCCGCCTACAAGGATGGCGGTCTGGTCCTTCCCGGGAAGTTGGAAGCGGTTGCCGAGCGGCCCGAGGAGGTTGACCTTGTCGCCGGTCTTTAATTGGCTGAGCCACGCGGTGCCCGTGCCGACGACGCGATGGATGAAGTAGAGTTGCTCGGCGCCGGCTGCGGTGCGCCGTCCGGCGAGCGAGAACGGCCGGCGCAGCATCGCCAGCGGCGACATCAATTCCTGCCCCTCGGCGGCCGCAGCCTGGCCTTGCTCCCAGGTCAGCTCGCGCTCTTCGCTGTAACATTCATCCAGGTCACGGCAGGCGATCTGAACGAACTGGCCTGGCTCGGTCGGCGGGAACGAGGGGGCCTCGAGCCAGAGCCCAAAGTGGTCGCGGCACAGCGGTGTGTTGGAGATGACGGAGAAGACAAACTGCTGTCGCGGCGGCGCACTCATTCGGCTGCGAATTCTATCGATCGACCGGCCAAACGGAACGCTGGCCGCACGCCCTCCTCGCTGATCGTTTCAGGTGACTTGGCGGGGACGGGCTGACCAAAAAAAGACTTCCGGAGGGGTGGCTCCTATCCACCTCCGGAAGTGCGCCACGGCTAAAAAGCCGTTAGTCGAATTTGCTCGTCCTTCCCTCCGCGGCAACCGGGCTGACTATAACCTTGCCCAAAACCACTGTCAATTATCCATGTCGTCATAGTCCCGCCGACTTAATATTTCATAAGTTGTTGATGAACATGCCTTTGCGAGGGGCGGACTAAAGCGGGCCGCAACGGGTCTCGATCAGGATTCGCCGAAGACTTTTGAGGGGATCGACGGCTCATTTCGCGGCCGAAATCGCGCCCCGGTACAGTGTGCATTCGCGTGATCGAATGCAACGAATCCCGATCGACATCGCGATCGTAATACGCGCCGGCCGGCTGCTGATCTGTCAGCGCAAGCCGGGCGTGCCGTTCGCCGGGTATTGGGAGTTCCCCGGCGGCAAGCGAGAGCCCGGCGAGAGCTCGGAGCAATGCCTGGCGCGCGAGCTCGCCGAGGAGGTTGGCATCATCGCCAAGCCGCTCGAAACGCTGCCGATCATCGAGCACGACTACCCCCATGCGAGCGTCCGAATCCACCCCTACTTGTGCGAGCACGTCGAGGGCGAGGCCCGGCCGATCGACTGCGCACAAGTGATGTGGATCGAACCCGCCGCCCTGCCGCGCTACGTGTTCCCGCCAGCCAACGAGTCGCTGATCTCCCACCTCATTCAGCGCTTCGCGCGCCGCGAGTAACTACGTGAACTCTGTTGATTTCCGCCAGCCCAACCCGTACATTTTATGCAAACGGGCGATTAGCTCAGTTGGCTAGAGCGCACGGATCACACCCGTGAGGTCAGGGGTTCAAGTCCCTTATCGCCCACTCTC
>JBBRCX010000129.1:0-10792 GCA_038204465.1 Tepidisphaerales bacterium
GCTGTGGCAGAAGCGTCGGCGCAAGTCGCTGGATATTGAGCACACCGCCGCGGTCATCCGCTATCATCAGGCCCGAAACCACGCCGCGAAACAATCGCGGCTGCGATCAGTTCAACGGCAGACGTAGCGCTGTAGTGCTAAGTCCCCTGAGGACACGTCGTTCTTGCGGGCGAAGTGAAGTCCGCCATTTTGTTACGACATAACGAAGAGGTTGGCAGCAGAGCTTCGCCCAAACCGCGTCAAAAGTGCGAGTTGTTTGGCCGGTATGCGTCATCCGGCTAAACTCCGGGTGATCTGTGTCGTCCGTTCCCTCGAGGTCGGTGAAAGTCACGAATCTTTGCCGTCGTTGGTATTGTTCCGACACCATGTCGCAAGCAGCGTGTCGGGCGATTCCGACGCAGATTGCTAGTGCGATGGACTGCCCTTTGTGGTCGCGCTCGACTATCGCGAAGGCGGTTCGCTGATGCACTTCGTCATAAAACTCAGGATCGCCCTTTGCGAGCGAGCGTAGAAGGGGGTCGAGGGCAGTGAGGTTGGTCAGGATTTCATTCATGTTGTTGCTCCGGCAACTAGGCCATCCTCTATGTCGTAGCGGTTTCGTGTTTCTTGCAAAACAATCTTCGTCACTAAAAGTTTATTCGGAAGTGCGAAAAACAAAGTCTCTGCAAGAATCTTTGGGCAGTGCAGACTTAAGAGCTGACGGAATCGCTGCGCCTTATCAGCCGCGGCCCCATTGAAGCTAGTGCCGAAGCTTGTTTGGTGACAACCTGCTCGTGACCATCCGCGGCTGATGAGCCGCAGGCACCGCTCATATCACCACCACACCCGTCGGCCCCAGCGGCAAGCTCGGCCCCAGCACGGTCGCTGCCTCTCGGGCGGCTTCTTCGTTGGGGCCTAAACTAAATTTAAGTCGCGCAAACAGAGAGCCAACCATGCTCAATTCGGGGTGCAGTATTATCATCCAGTGAAGACTCTCCTCGTTCGGGGTACGTTCGCATTAGCTCGGAGTCATTGACAGGTAGAATCGGTCCTCGTGTGCGGGTGCGACCTGGAATGATCTCGGCGATGGGGTGGCGAAGGATTGGCGGCGGGGTGGCGAGGGATTGGCGGAGGCCTGGTCGGGCGTCGGGCCCGCGGCGGAAGCGCCTTGGGGGCGCGATGGCTGGGAGATGGGAGCTTCATGGGGATCGGACGGAGTGGCGATGGTGGCCGGATGGGGATCGGATGGGGCGCGGTTGGTGGTGGGATGGGATTCTGGAGCGCCACGAGGGTAGGGTGGTGGAGAACGGGCTTGAATGCAGCGCGTGAGTGGTTTTGATCCGTGTGGCTGGCGTCGTTTTGAGCTGGCTAGGCTTAGTCTGACGAGCGGGTGGGGGCAGTTGTGGCGATGCCGTGCCTGGCGGCGATGTCCTGGACTCTTTTGATCAGATCGGCGGCGCCGGGGTCTCTTGCGCCGAGCAGCCTCCACTGGAGGGCGCCGGAGTTGTCGATCCAGCGTGCGGCGATGCGTCCGACATCAAAGCTTGGGGCGGGGGGCGCCGCGGTGCTCGGCGTGGGGATGAGCTCTTTGATGGCCGCGCGATCCAGCGTGCCGGTTGCAATTTGCGGTTTGGCGGGACCATCGGCGGTGGCTGCGCCGATTCGCGTGAGGACGAATCTTCCGTCCTCGGCGGCCCACAGGTCATCGACCTGCGCGTCCGCCAGACCCGTTGAGATCCGCAGCCAGACGGCGCGTCTGGGCAGGACGCCGCCGGCGGCCCTGGCCTGGTCTGCGATCGCCTTGACGCGCTTCGACGTGGGGGGCTCGCCGCCGGTCATTTCAGCCCATTCGAATCCAGGGTTGCGCTGGTAGGTGTAGAGATATGATTCATTGACGGGGGGCAGGTCCTTGGGAAGCAGGCGGATGTTCATCCCGGCTTCATCGATGCCCTTCATCGTCTGCAGGACGCGAATGGTGATGAACGTTTCGGGTGGCTTGTCGGGTTGCGGCAGAGGGTCCGGGAGGCGCTTGGCGATCACGACGCATTCGATGCTTTCGCTCGCCTCGGCGGTGGTGGGATGAGCGGGAGCGGTCGTGCTGGCTCTGGCGGCTCTGCCTTCTGCCATGCGCTCCCGCGCAGTCTCGGCCTCTTTGCGCATTTCGGCGGCCCGCGCCTGCTCTTCCGAGGCCTTGCGAGCATCGGCGGCTTTGGCCGCTTCGTCGGCATTTCGGGGGCCGCTGTCGGCGCGCATCTGCGCTTCCTTTTGCGCCACGGCGTCGGCATGCGCGGCGGCAGCTTTTTCTGCTTTTCGCCGGGCCGTCTCCTCGTCCATCACGCGGACAGGCTGATCGTCCTGGGCCCAGGCGCTGATAGGGGCGCCCCGCAGGGTGAGCAGGATGACAAGCAGCACGGCACGAGGAGTCATGAGCGATCCTTTTGTGTTCGTGCAGCCTTGGACGCTCCCGATGTCTGCGGGTTTCGCCGCAGCAAGCTCATTTCACAGCGATGCCGGCGATAATTCCAGCTATGCCGCTCTGCCATTGCTGGCCCGCTTGTTAAGGTCATATCATCTCGTGTTGACACCGGCGGCGCGATTGTGCGGATCTCGCTGCAGCAGCATTTCCACCCGTCGGACCGCGACTGCTCGCAACAGAGCGGAGGCGGGTTGCGGGCATGAGGTAGAAAGGAGTAACGATGGCAGAGCAGAAACGTCGAAACATGAATCCCAAGCACAAACGTGTCGCGACCGCGAAAGCAATGAAGCACTACATATACACCGTAACGATTCATAAGGCAGACCCCGACGAAATCGGGTACTGGGCCGAAGTGCCATCGCTGCCCGGGTGCGTAAGCGAGGGAGACACTTACGAGCAGACGCTCGCCAACATTCAGGAGGCAATGCAACTCTACCTCGATGGACTTGTCCAGGAAGGTTTGCCGATCCCGAAGGAGCGAGCGGCACAAGCTCCCAAGCAGGTAGTGATGCACGTCGACGTGCCGGCGGCGGTATGAGCAGGCTGCCTGCGGTGAAGCCCAGGGCGCTCGTGGGTGCACTCAAGCGGACCGGTTTTCTCGAGCGTGGGCAGCGGGGGAGCCACCTTCGTCTTTTCAACCCGATGACTAAACGGCAGACCGTCGTTCCCATGCACAACAAGGACCTCAAGCGCGGCACGCTCCACGCCATCCTGGCGCAGTCGGGAGTGACCCCTGAGGAACTTCAGGAACTCCTGTAAGCCGGCAACGACGCCACTTTTCAATGAACGCATCCTGAGGCGCGAACTACTTCTTCTTTCCTCTCGAGGTTCCGTTCTGGAGGATCGCGGCGTGGGCGGCGGCGAGCCTGGCGATGGGGACTCGGAAGGGGGAGCAGCTGACGTAGTTGAGGCCGACGTTGTGGCAGAAGTGGACGCTTTTGGGGTCGCCCCCATGCTCGCCGCAGATGCCAAGCTTGATGTCGGGGCGGGTTTGCCGGCCCTTCTGGACAGCCATCGCGATGAGTTGCCCGACGCCCTTCGTGTCGAGTGACTGGAACGGGTCGCGCTCCAGGATTTCCTTCCGGAGATAGTCGGGAAGGAAGCTGTTCACATCGTCGCGGCTGAAGCCGAAAGTCATCTGCGTGAGGTCGTTCGTGCCGAAGCTGAAGAACTCTGCTTCGCGCGCGATTTCATCGGCCGTGACGGCGGCGCGAGGCACTTCAATCATCGTTCCCACGAGGTATTCGACGCGGCCGTTCCGCTCCTTCATGACGCGCTCGGCGGTGTCGGAGAGGAAGGTCTTGAGGTACTCGAGTTCCTTCACCGTGCCGACGAGCGGAATCATGATCTCCGGGAGGACCACGATGCGCTGCTTCTTGCACTCGACGGCGGCCTCGATGATCGCCTGCACCTGCATCTCGAGGATCTCGGGATAGGTGACCGGGAGGCGGCAGCCGCGGTGTCCGAGCATGGGATTAGATTCGTGAAGCTGGGCGACGCGCTGCGCCACCTGCTGCTCGCTGAGGCCCAGGGAGCGTGCGAGCTCGGCCTGGTCCTTCGGGTTGTGCGGCAGGAATTCATGGAGCGGCGGGTCGAGCAGTCGGATGGTGACCGGGAGACCCTTCATCTCCTTGAAAATGCCGACGAAGTCTTCGCGCTGGTACGGAAGGAGCTTGGCGAGTGCCAGCTTTCGGCCCTGGGTGTCGGTAGCGAGAATCATCTCGCGCATCGCCTGGATGCGCTGGGGGTCGAAGAACATGTGCTCGGTGCGGCACAGTCCGATGCCTTCGGCTCCGAATGCGCGGGCGGTGCGGGCGTCGGTGGGGGTGTCGCCGTTGGTGCGCACCTTGAGCGTGCGGTACTTGTCCGCCCACTCCATGATTTTTCGGAAGGGGCCGGTGAGCGAGGCTTCGACGGTGGGGACCTGGCCTTCCATCACTTCGCCGGTCGAGCCATCGAGGCTGATGTAGTCGTCGGCGCCGAAGGTCTTGTCGCCGACTTTCATCGTGCGCGCCTTCTGATCGATGTGCAGGGCGCCAACGCCGGCGACACAGGGCGTGCCCATGCCGCGGGCGACAACGGCGGCGTGGCTGGTCATGCCGCCGGTGCTGGTGAGGATTGCCTCGGCGACGTGCATTCCGCCAATGTCGGCGGGCTCGGTCTCGCGGCGGACGAGGATGATTTTTTCGCCGGCGTGAACGCGGTCCTCGGCCTCGTCGGCGGTAAAGGCGATCTTGCCGACGGCAGCGCCGGGTGAGGCGGGGAGACCGGTGGCGAGGACGCGGCGCTCGGACTTGGGGTCGAAGGTCGGGTGCAAAAGCTGATCGAGCGAAGCAGGGTCGACGCGAAGGATCGCGGTCCGCTCATCGATAAGGCGTTCCTTCGCCATGTCGACGGCGATCTTGACGGCGGCGGCAGCGGTGCGCTTGCCGGTGCGCGTCTGAAGCATGTAGAGCTTGTTCTTCTCGATGGTGAACTCGAAATCCTGCACTTCCTTGTAGCGGGCTTCGAGCAGGTCCTTGATCTTGAGCAGCTCGCGCCAGCTCTTGGGGAGGTAGTTGCCCATCTGGTCGCAGGGGATGGGGGTGCGGATGCCGGCGACGACGTCTTCGCCCTGGGCGTTGATGAGGAACTCGCCGTAGAACTTGTTCTCGCCGGTGGAGGGGTTGCGGGTGAAGGCGACGCCGGTGGCGCAATCGTCGCCCATGTTGCCGAAGACCATGGTCTGACAGTTGACCGCGGTGCCGGCAAGGCCGCGGATATCGTTGAGCTGGCGGTATCGGACGGCGCGGTCGGTCTTCCAGCTCTTGAAGACGGCCTCGATGGACTGCTCGAGCTGGCGCATGGGATCCTGCGGCCATTCCTGGTTAAGGTGGCTGCGGTAGACCTCTTTGTAGCGGCGGACGACTTCTTTCAGGTCGTTGGCGTCGAGATCGGTGTCGAGCTCGACGCCCTTTTCCTTCTTGACGGTAGAGAGCTCGTGCTCGAAGTGCTCGTGATCGACGCCCATGACGACGTCGCCGAACATATTGATGAAGCGGCGGTAGCTGTCGTAGGCGAAGCGCGGATTGGCGGTCGAGCGGGCGAGGCCTTCGGTGACTTCGTCGGTGAGTCCAAGGTTGAGCACCGTGTCCATCATTCCGGGCATGGAGACCCGGGCGCCGGAGCGCACCGAGAGCAGCAGCGGGTTGGCGGCGTCGCCAAACTTCTTGCTGGTTGCTTTCTCGGTGCGAGCCAGATGGTCGCGGACTTCGGTCATGAGGCCGGCGGGGAGCCGGCCGCCTTCCCGGTAGTAGTCGGCGCAGGTTTCGGTGGTGATGGTGAAGCCCGGCGGGACGGGGAGCGGGACGATGGTCATGTCGGCAAGGTTGGCTCCCTTGCCACCGAGCAGTTCCTTCATGTCAGCCCGGCCCTCGGCCTTGCCGATGCCGAAGAAATAGACGCGTTTTTTGGTTTTGGCGGGCCTGGTGGCGCCGGTGGTGGATCGGCCGCGGGTGGCGGTGGCGCGGGCGCGGGCGGCGGTGGCGCGGCCGTTGGAGCGAGTCTTGGTCATCGTCGCCATGTCTGAATCTCCATGAGGCGGGTTCAACCCCGGTGCGAATGCGTGCGTCGTGTGCTGAGGGGACAATAGCCGGGCGAGTGGCCGCGGCAGCGTTGCTTGTAGAAGCGGGGCAGTATAGGACCGAAGAAAAAGGTGTCAATTTCAGCGGCGGGCGCTGATGGGTGCGCGGCTGAAAGTTAGTCGGCGCGCGGATATCGTGAGAGGCGGGAGCTGGCTAATGTTCAACATCGAGATCGCGGAGCGAGTGTGTGAATGGAGGAAGCATCCATGCACGCTTGTATGCATTCGGCGCGACGATTGGCCGGGGAATGAGTTCGGGCTCTGGCTTCCGGAGGATATCAAGGTCAGCGGGAAGAGTGTCTGGAACAACTGGGAGCATGTGCCGGCGCAGCGCTTTGAGCGGCGGGGCGATGGGTGGATCACGTGGACGCTGCGGCAGCCTCGTTTCATGCTGGAGGCCGCGGCCCGGGTAGAGGAAGAAAGCGAGTGTCTGCGATACCGCTACACCTTCACGAACACGGGGGATACCGTGCTGGAGGGTCTGGGTACGCAGACGTGCTTCCAGCTGTTTAACGCGCCGCAGTTCATCTCGATCGATACCGAGCGCTACTGGGCGTCTCTGGATGGGCGATGGAGGACGTTGAGCAGCGTGCCGGCGGAGGATCGAGAGCAGTCTCCGGACCCACGGCGGCTCTCTTTCTTACGCGCAGGCGTGCGCAGCGAGCGCACGGTGATTCCGCGGCACAAATTCCCCAGCGCGACGATGCCGCAGGCGGCGCACCACCCGCTGCTGGCGGCGGAGAGCTTCGATCGCAGGCGGTGCGTGGGCGTGGCGGCGTCGCGATTCCGGATGATCTTCAATAACAATGATCCGATCCTCCGCTGCCTGCACAGCGAGTCGTTCCCGATCGAGAAGGTGGCGCCGGGGCAAAGCGCGGTGCAGGAGGCGATTGTGTTGTTCGCGAACGGGGATCACGAGCAGCTTCTGGAACGTTACCGCAGCCTGGCGACGGGATTCGAAACGGGCGCTGTCGATGGCACCGCTGGTGTGAGCTCTTCCTGCTGAAGGCAATCCGCATGCAGACCATGAATCCGATCCTCATCGTGCAACCCGACGAGCGGGCAGAATACGCTTTCATGGACGAAGTGATGAAGGCTGAGGGGCTCTTTCATTTCGAACGGCGGCCGGTGGACTCATGTGATGTGGAGATGCTGCGTGGGGCGCCGCTGCTGATTGCGCTTCCGGGCAAATACTCCAGCGAGGAGGCGGAGCGGCTGACGCGGCGAATCGCAGACGGCGGCAGGGCGATCGTGATCTTTCCATCGGGTGCGCTGGCCGATCGACTGGAGATCCGGAGGCACGTGGTGCGATCGACGCAAACGCGGGGGCCAAGCGTCGACTGGGACGGCGGGTGCCCGATTGCGCTGGATGTCATGGAGCCGGTCGAGGACGCGTGGGTACACGTGCTGCCTGGTTCTGGACTGACCGGCGCACCGGAGCCGCTGTTTTGTCCGGGTTGGACGAGCGAGAGCTTCGACGCCGACGGCGCAACGCTTGCTGTTCTGCGCGATCAGAACGGGAAGGAGCGGGGGCCGGCGATCGTGCGGCAGCGGGTGGGAAAGGGCACAGCGATCCTGCTCGCGTATGACCTCGTGCGGGCGGTGCTGCATTTGCGGCATGGAACGTGGGACCTTGATCAGAAGCCCGAGATGCTGCCGCTGCGGGGCCCGCGGCACATCAACGGGTTCGTGGGGATTGCGGAACGATACTCGCGGCGCGTGCCGCTCGCGGACGTTCACCAGGACATTTTTCGCGAGTTGGTGCTGGCGACGATCGACTACCCAGTGGTGCCGCGCCTGTGGCATTTTCCCGACGCCCAGCGCGTGGCTGTTTTCATCAAGTCGGATGGCTGCGGCGAAGAGGGCGCGGAGGTCGGGATCGAACTGGCGGAGCGGTACGGGCATCTGCACAACTTCTTTCGTCCGCCTCAGAGCGCTTATGGCGGGGCGATCATCCGGAAGTGGCATGAGCGCGGGCATCACATGTCGATGGAAGGGGACATTTATCCGGTGACTTACAACCGGAAGGTCGCGGAGCTCGGGGAGGCGCAGCACGTGGAATTGCGGCGAATCATTCAGGCGCAGGCGCAGCGGTTCGAGAGCGAGACGGGATTGCCGCTGGGTACGTTCGTGATCCACGGTTGCCAGTGGACCGGCGCGGGAACGGCGCGGGTGCTGATCGATCACGGGTGGCGGATGCCGTTCCACTTCTGCAGCCACGATCCGCGCATGAACCCGAAAACTTTCGGCCCGTATTCCGTCGCCTCGGCGATGCCGATGCGCTACTTCGATTCGGAAGCGGGCTTGCTGGATCTGTTCCTTCAGCCGTGCACCATCGACGACTCGCAAAGCATCACTGAGCCGAGCGTGGGGACGATGGCGATGGGCCAGGTGGAGTATGCGACAAGGACGATGGGGTTTGTGTTCGAGGCGGAGGAGCGCTGGCACGTGCCGCACATCGGCACGTATCACCCGTGTTACCTGATTCGGCCGCATGGAGATCCGCGGCGTACGTTCGAGGCCGCGAACATGTTCTACGCGGCGATGGCGGCGCGCGGCATCCGGCTGGGGAACCTGGGCGAGTGGTATGGATTCATCGACGCGCGAGACCAGATCAAGTTCGAGCAGGTGAAGATAGGACCCGAAGGCTGCGAAGTGGAACTGCTTGCGCCGAAGGCGATTCGCGGGTTAACCGTAATCGCGGAGGGCGATGGCGAGGTATCGCGCGGGTATGTGAACGAGCGGGATACGCCACTTCATTCGATGGAGATCGAGGGCCGCCGGCGAGCAGCACTGGTGGTGTCGCTGGGGCGAGGCGAGCGGTGCAGGATCGCATTCGTTCAGTAAGCGCTTCGAAACGGCGTTCGCGCAAGCTTCATAGCGACCGATTCTCATCGCTGAAATAGTTATTGTGATTGCCCACCGGCAGCTCATCGGCCCACACGCCACGGAACATGGTGCGGCGCTTGAGCGAGAGGGCATCGATCACCTCGCGCGGCACGGTGAGCTTGTGGTATTGCTGATCGATGCGGTTGTAGCAGTTGAACACGCCGACGCGCGGGTAGCGCGGGTTTTTCCAGACGGGGCCGGCGTGGCAGAGCGCTTCGCTGAAGATGATGGCGGAGCCGGCGGGGCAGGAGTAGCTCTCGAAGAGGGGCGAATCCTTGGTGATGTTCTTTGGAACCGGGAAATTGTTCTTATGGGAGCCCGACATGATGAGTGTTGCGCCGTCGCCGGGGCCGACGTCAACCATTTCCCAGATGATGCGGGTCGTGCCGGCGAAGATTTTTCCGTCGCGGGCGTGGTAGCTGAAGAGCGGGTTGAGGCCCGGGTTGCCGCCGTGCGCGTAGAGGCCATCGCCGCCCGTGGGGCGCCACATGGGGAAACTGTTTTCGCAGCGGAAGCCGTAGCAGTCGGGAGTGGAGTCGGGGGATTGGAGGACTTCGCGGAGGATGCTGACGACGGCGGGGTGATCGAGCAGCACCTCACACGGCCCGCTATAGCTGGAGCGGAGGTGAGAAGGGAGGCTTTGCGGGCGCTGGACCAGCGTGTCGACATGCTCGTGAATCGCGCGGACGACGTCCGGCTCGAGGAGAGCAGGGAGGAGGATCCACCCTTTGAGATCGAAGATGAACTTTTGCTCGTCCGTCATTGGGAGGACATCGTGGCTGGAGGAAGGCGTTGCGGTGGCGACCATTTGAGAACTCCGGTGGTGTTTGCGCGGGATAGTTTAACGGCTGGGGGGTATCGCGGCGAATGATTCGGAATCTTGATTGTTGATGATGATACGGAGGCGGTCTTTGTGTATTGCGGCCTCCATGGGCGGAAGCGACTCAGGCGTTATGGATCGGGTTCTGTACTTGCGGGCGCGCGAGTGTCGTCCCGTTAGCTGTGCTTCCCGAATCGAGGTGGTACCCCCGAAACTTGCCCGCACTTACCGGCCTGTCCGCCACCCATAGCGAACGGCTGCTGCGCCCGGTGATGGCGATCGTCGCGAATGCCGTTTGGGCATTATTCACCAGGCCATCCGGCTCCGGTTCCCGGCGGCAAAGCTCCCGCGCAACGGATTTCTTTTCGACGCTCGCGCCGCCCGCGTTGAGCCACTCATTCAGTTGCCGCCAGCGGCTCCCGCTGGTTTGCAGCACTTCCCCATCCCACCCCCGATCGCGATGTCGTTGAATCAATGGCTCCAGCAAATGATTCGTAAGGCAGCGCACCGAGCGGTCGTACTCATACATGCCCAGCGGCGTGCAGGCGATGCATCTCCAGTCGCCCCCGGCGTCGGCAACGATGAGGGATCGTCGTTGGCGCCTGCGCATGTATTCGGTCTGGGACACGCTTGTCTTCCTGATCAATGGATTGATCTTCATCCTCATTGGAGTGCAACTCCCGCGCATTCTCGAAGGTCTTTCCGGTTACTCCATCGCAAAGTTGCTCGGCTACGCCGCCCTCGTGAGCGGGGCGGCCATCATGGTGCGCCTCGCGTGGGTTTTCGCCGCGACGTACCTTCCGCGGCTGCTAAGTGACAAGCTTCGCCAGCGCGATCCGCCGCCGTCCGCCGCCGCCATGGCGCAGCACATTCATCGTCGCATGGGTGGGGCTGCGCGGCATCGTCTCATTGGCCGCCGCCCTGGCGCTGCCTTACACGCTGGAGGAGAGCGGCGCGCCATTCCCCGCCCGTGATCTGATCATCTTCATTACCTTCGGGGTGATCC
>JBBRCX010000130.1:0-10673 GCA_038204465.1 Tepidisphaerales bacterium
GGCGGCGCTGGCTCCGCGTTCTCGGCCGCGGCCGTCCAGGGTGGGGTCTGGAGGGATGGCGCCGCAGGTCGTAAGGGTCGGTGCGGTCCACGATAGCCCCGCAAAAACCCACCAAAGCCCTGCATGGGACCGCACCAAAGCCCCCCCCAAGCCTGACAAAGGTCGCCTGGGCTGGCGCTCGAGAGCGACGTCGTCATGCCCCATTGGACTGCCGGCCGCGGGCGGACTCGGGCTATTTTTTAGTTGCAGGAACTGGAGGTGAATCAGTTGGAACGAGCTGGAACTCATTGACTCTCGTGGCGGTACTGTTATAAGTCTTCACACAACTGCCTGCCTTGATACCATCACGATTCCGGCCTTGAGCCTCATTGCTGATCGCTTCTCGAGCCCAGTTGTAGCGCACTGACCGGCCTGTTTCGGCGTCCGCCGTGGCCCTTTTGGTTCTGGTGCGCACCCGTCCACTTTGTGGACTCACCAGAAGGGTGATCTCGTGCAATTTTCCAATCTGCGGCTCTGCGAGCCGATTCTCCGTGCTGCTATTTCCGAAGGATATACCGTCGCAACGCCGGTCCAGGCGCAGGCGATTCCCCACGTCCTCGCCGGGCGCGATGTGCTTGCTTGTGCCCAAACCGGGACCGGCAAGACCGCGGCTTTCGCGATGCCGATCCTGCAGCGTCTATCGGCGGCAAGGCCGGGCGCGGCTTCGAAGCGTGCGCGATGTCTGGTGCTGTGCCCGACGCGCGAACTGGCGGCGCAGATCGGCGACAGCTTCCGCGCGTATGGGAAAAACCTTGACCTGCGCCATGCCGTGATCTTTGGCGGAGTGACGCAGAACCCGCAGGTGGACTCTTTACGCCGCGGCGTTGATGTTCTTGTGGCGACGCCGGGCCGGCTGCTCGATCTGATGAACCAGGGTCACATCGACCTGCGCGCAATCGAGGTGCTCGTGCTGGACGAAGCCGACCGCATGCTCGACATGGGGTTCATTCACGATATTCGACGGATCATCACCAAGGTACCGGCGGCGCGGCAAACGCTTCTCTTTTCGGCCACCATGCCTGCTGAGATCCGCGGGCTGGCCGGATCGATCCTGCGTCAGCCCGTGACGGTCCAGATGACGCCCGCCGCGAGCACCGCGGAGCGGATCGATGAGTCGGTCTACTTCGTGCAGAAGAGCGACAAGCCGGCGCTGCTCGCGCACCTGGTTGAGCACCTGCCCGCGACGCGCGCGATCGTCTTCACCCGCACCAAGCACGGGGCCGATCGTGTCGTTCGCGCATTGCATTTGCGCGGCATTCATGCCGAAGCGATCCACGGCAACAAAAGCCAGGGCGCTCGCAAGCGGGCGCTGGCGAACTTCTGCGGCAACAAGATGGCGGTGCTGGTGGCGACCGACATCGCATCGCGCGGGATCGATGTTGATGGAATCACCCATGTCGTCAATTACGACCTGACGCACGAGCCGGAGACATATATCCATCGGATCGGGCGCACCGCCCGCGCTGGCGCATCGGGGGCGGCGGTATCGTTCTGCGATCGTGAGGAGATGCCGAATCTGAAAGCGATCGAGAAGCTGATCCGTCGGCCGATCCCGGTCCGGCCGAACCCGCTGCCCGCTTCGGCACAGGCGCCCGCGACGGCGCATGCCGGCCGAGCCGTTGCGCATGCCAATTCGCGGGGCCAGAAACCCGCGACACCGAACGCACGTCACCCGTCACAGGTCCAGCGCCCGGCGCCGCTGAAGGCGCCGCAAGCCTGGCGCGGTGGCGGCGTGCTCGCCAAAGCACCGCCGGCGCGCGCTCCAAGGCCTTCGCATCCACTTCGCGGCAAGAGCCACTCGCAGGGTTGGGGAGCAGCGGTCGGGCGCCGCCGCCATCCATAAGAAACGTCGGCAGGTCGGAGCCCTACTTTTCGACCAGCGCAAAGATCGTCCTCGCGGGCGGCTTTGCGCGAGTGCAGTGGCAACCAGGAAGTCATTCATGAGGAGAATTGCAATGAGCGATCTCACGTTTACCTCGACCACGAAGACCCCATCTCAATGATGCTTGCGGCAACGCTTTTTCGGTACACTTAACAATATACGGGTAGCAACGTCACAGGGAGGATCAGCACGCACGCGACGTGCGAAATCGACCGCGATGAGCCGGCGGCAGAGGCGCCATGGAGCAGCAAAGCACGATAGGTTTCAATCCACTCGATCATCCGATCATGTTCCTCGAGCCGGCGATGACGTCGCATATATCGGCGTGGGTGCAGCACATTCCTTTTGCGTATTTGCTGATGGACCTGCTGCAACCCGCAACGCTGGTTGAGCTCGGGACGCACATGGGCGACTCCTACTGCGCGTTCTGCCAGGCGGTGTCGGAGTTGGAACTGCCGACGCGATGCACAGCCGTCGACACGTGGCAGGGCGATCCGCACGCTGGTCATTACGACGCGAACGTGCTCGCGTGGCTGCGGGCCTATCACGATCCTCGCTACGGCAGCTTCTCCACGCTGATGCAGGCGGACTTTCATTCGGCACGCCCGCGATTTGCCGTCGGTTCAATCGACCTCCTCCACATTGACGGCCTGCATACATACGAAGCGGTCAAGTCCGATTTCCAGACCTGGCTGCCCACGCTGAGCGATCGCGGCGTCATCGTCTTCCATGACACCGCGGTGCGCGAGGGCGACTTCGGCGTGTGGCGGTTGTGGCAAGAGATAACGCCCGGCAAGGCAAACTTTGAATTCCTTCATGGCAGCGGACTTGGAGTGCTGGCCGTGGGCAGCAACGTGCCGCCGGCTGTGTTGCAATTCCTGGAATATGCGACGGCACACCCCGGCGCGGTTCGTGGATTGTTCAAACGGGTTGGCGAACGATGGGACATGCAGCGCCTGCTTGGCGGCGTCCTCTCGCGTCTGCACGAACAGGAGCCGGCGCTCAGCCCGTTTCGCCAGGGCGCCGCGCGCTCGATGTGGCCAACCGTACAGGCGACGTACCGTGATCCAATCGGGTTCGTAGAAACTCGCGTGGATGACGTACAGGCACTGCTGACGCGATTGAAGTAGGGCAGTTGAAGCAACTAGCAGCGCCGGTTCGAAATCTGCGTCGGCCGCAGCGCGCCGCTCTGTTGAGACCGCACCGCATTGATCTGCTCGACGTCCGCCGAACTCAGCGACGTTGATCCTTTTCACGCGCCGACGACAATGCGCCGCGCGCCGATGACCCTCATTCTCACTGCGGAGCCGGCTTGGAAACCACCGAACATCTCTCGCTCGCCGACGCGTGGCTGAAAATGCCCGCCGGAATCGTGCCGCTCTCGCGCGAAGAGATGTCGCTGCTGCGCCGCCGCATCGTCGATGATCCCGCGGCGCGGCAGTCCTGGGAGACGACCAGGTCTCTCGCCGCAGAGTTCCTCGCCAAGTCCCCCGGCCCCCTCACTCCCACTCCCCTCGCCGGCTACGTCCCCGAGGATCCGCAGGTCACGCTCAACAACAACCGCGCCGATCGCTTCTGGGCCGGGTGGCGGGCCTGCGCCTGGCTCGCCGCCATCGCCGACGATCGCGCCGCGCTGCAGCGCTGCGCTCAGTGCCTCGAGATCTCCACGCGCATTCACCGCGAAACCGGCGGTATCCAGCTCATCCCCGGCCCGACGTCTCCGCCGGAAACCTTCTGCTATCACAGCACCTGTTCGTTCATGCCCGGCGCACTCGCCGTCCACATCGAATTGATGCGCGCCGCGGGCTTCAACGATCGCGCGCTCCTCGTCGCCGCTATCGAACGCCTTGAATACCTCGCACGCCTCGCCGAAGCCGGAGCGCATCACATCCATGGGGTGCTCGCAGGCCCCGGCCTCCCCGGCGTGTGGAACTATACGCTCTCCGTCGGCGGCGCCCTGCTCACCGCCGCCGTCATGCTCGCCAGTCATCCCGACGCCCATCGCTGGGAACAGCTCGGCTGGCAGATGGTCGCCGACTATTACAGCACGCGAACCATCCTCCCCGACGGCACCTACTACGAAGCTTTCCCCGGCGGCGAAAAGTACGGCCTCACCTTCCTCGTCCCCGCTCTCGCCCTCCACCGCGCCTTC
The DNA here is from genome assembly GCA_038204465.1 of Tepidisphaerales bacterium. Classification (GTDB taxonomy): domain Bacteria; phylum Planctomycetota; class Phycisphaerae; order Tepidisphaerales; family Tepidisphaeraceae; genus JBBRCX01. Next base: position 4,074 of record JBBRCX010000130.1, read on the forward strand.
CGCGCGCTCGATCTTTCAACCCTTCAATTCAACCCAGCTCAATCCCTGCGCAACCGGATCAACTGGCACCTCAAGATCGCCTCCCCGCTCGGCGAACTCCCCTGCGTCAACGACACCAGCGCCTACGACGGCTGCATGGACATGATCAATCACGTCGCCGATCACCTCCTCGTCCTCGGCCAATGGGCCGGCCTCCCCCAGGTCTGGACCGCCTTCCGCGCCGACCGCTTCCGCCTCCCGCTCTGGACCCACGGCGTCCGCCCCGACCATCCGCCGCCGCACCAATCCCAAAGCGTCCTCCTCTCCGACGTCGGCTGGACCTTCCTCCGCGCCGGCGCCGGCGACGACTCGATCCAACTCATGTTCGATCACGGCCTCCACTCCACCTCCCCTCACGCCAATCCCCACTGCCTCACCTTCGATCTCACCGCCTTCGGCCGCCACGTCATCGTCAACTCCGGCTGCGCGCCTCACTACTGCACCTACCCCGAGCAAGTCACCTGGCACCGCCGCACCCATTCCGGCAACTGCATCGAGATCGACAACGCCGACATCCCCGAACAAACCGACGGCCAACTTCTCGAATGGTCCCAGCGCGACCAATCCATCCTCGTCCGCGCCCAACATCGCGGCTACCCCGGCATCACCCACGAGCGCTCGATCCTCTTCCACCCCCACGGCACGCTGCGGGTCACCGACCGCCTGCTGCCGACCGACCGCGCCTCCCACGCCGCCAAAATCTTCTGGCACATCAACGGCTCCCCCATCCGCCGCGCCCCCGGCGAGTGGATCTTCCGCATCGATCCCCGCCTCCAACTCCGCATTAACAGCGATCGTCTGACCGAAAGCCTCACGCTCCGCCACGGCCCCACCGGCGGCCTCGGTGGTCTCAACGCTCGCCTCGACAAACTCCCCTCCCTCGACCCTATCCACCCCGGCGACCCCGGCTGGCAATCCGTCCCCTACCTCACCATCCCCCTCGCCGTTCCCCCCGAAGGCATCGCCCTCCATTGGACCTTCGCCCTCCTCCGCGACCCCGACTGACCTTCACCCTCCGAGAATCCGTATTCCCACGCCAAAAACCCAACTCGACTCCACCACCTGACCATCGGCCGACCATCCCCACCCCAATCCACACCCATCACCCATCCACAGAATGACCATAAGCGACCCATCTCCCCGCCACCCGCACACCGTCTGCACACCGCTCCGATACCGCGCACACACCACCCGCCCACCGTCTGTCCACCGCCCCATCTCCAACCAAAAACCCTTCATCCGCCGATCCCGATCCAGCCCTTGCCGCGAATAAATTTCGAACGCCACCCGAACAAAACGAACGCCACCCGAACAACCCGAATCGCCGCTTACGACATCGCCGCCACGCACATCCCTCTTCGTAGGGGCGCGGTTTCAAACCCGCCCCCTTCGCCGCACCCATCCGCTCGCCGCCAGCTTCCGCCTCCAGATCTCGCTGCACCGTACGCCGCCGGTTTAGCCGACGCGCCCACGCGACGTCCCCCGCCGCCCCAAGCCGCGCATTGGACCCGGCACCAGGCGCTAGTCGGATGAACGTCAAATCGGACCATCTGACCTTCCCGGCCGTTCTACTTGCCATGCGCCTCAGGATACGATGACCATCAATGGCGGTGAATGGAGCGTTGCTCGCTAGGAGGTGAGATGATGGACGACGAATCAATCGAGGGCGTCAGGGCAGGTCTGAAGTCCGTAACGAGCTTCATCAAGTCAATGGCCGCAGCGTCAACGACCGGGCCGGACGTGTGGGCCGTCATCGATACGATGAACGAGAACGACGAAGGACTCATTCGAATTCTCAGCGAGGTATCCGATAACCTCAAGACCCTGACGACGGCCGTTCAGGACTTGCAGCGGCGCATGCGTGAGTTGGAGACGGCTGCGAAGCGCAAGACCGACAAGCTCCAGCCGATGGCCAAAAAGCGGAAGCCCGCAAGCAGGAGCAACACGAAGGAACGGCAATCCGAGCGAGGCCGGAAGAAGTGACGCAGCGCTCCTCGATCAAGCGAGCGCTGTTAAGGGGTACGCAAAGTGGCAGGAGGAGCAGTAGCACAAGCCGACGACTTTCCAACCGCCCTTTAATAAGACGTGTGGAGAGTGGTCTTATTAAACGGAACGTGCCTTTTGTTTAATAAGACGCGTTCCTATCGCTATAATGCAAGCAACATTTAACCGCCGCGGATGCCTGGATTGGTCGAAATGTCCGCAAGCAGCAACGCAACTTCTTCCGCAATGGGTGCTTATGTCACCCAGCCTACTGGTTATCGGGCGTTCATCCCCAAAGGACCTGCCGCCAACACCACCGCTGCCAATAACTGGCGACCTCCTGATGTTGCACTCCGAAACGGACCGAGCCATTGGCCGCTTGGATGCAGCCACGCAGCTTCTTCCTAATCCTGATCTGTTCGTCGCGATGTACGTCCGCCGCGAAGCGGTTTACTCCTCACAGATCGAGGGGACACAGGCATCGCTCACTGACCTGCTCGAATATGAGGCTGATGCCGCAACCAAAGGGCTTCCGGCCGACGTCAATGAAGTCGTCAACTACGTCGCCGCTCTCAATTTCGGCTTGGATCGACTCAAGGACCTGCCGCTTTCCCTCCGCCTGATCAAGGAGATTCACGCGAAGCTCCTCGAAGGTGTACGCGGTGGGCGCGTCGAACCCGGTGAATTCCGCCCACATCGGCAATCGGCTTCGCTCGCGCCCGAGAGCCCGCTGCGGTTGGTCAGCCGAAAAGCGGGTCCAGGCTCGCGATGTTGCACGCCTTCATCGCCAGCGCATTCGCCGTCCGCGCGATCCGCGAAGCGAGTTCGATGATTTTCGAATTCCGACCATGCAGCCTCCCAAACGGCGTCCGCATGTAGAGCCGCAACGCGATGAGCTGCTGATCGTGGGTCCAGCCGGTTCGTTCCGCCATCGCTGCATTATGCCCCGTACCGCGCCTGATCGTGAAGCAACAGCGTAATTACTGTTACTCGTGTGCCTGCAGATCAACGCGGGGCGTCAGTCTCTTCCAACGCAGAACCTCCCCACGTAACATTCCCTTGAGCAAAGGCATCTCGTCACGCGTGCGGAGAGAGACGGATGACGATCACAGAAGCTCAGGTGGCGGCAGTTGCCAAGGAGATCAAGGGACGGCGCGGTGGGGTCGATAATGACTTCTTCGGCCTCCTCTATCTCGAACGAGAGTTCAAGCTCACTCGTGATGACGCGTGCGAGCAAATCGCCTATGGCGGCAACGACTTTGGTCTCGATGGTTACCATATAGATCGTCAGGCGAAGAACCTCCACCTGTTCCAGTTCAAATTCTCGCGATCGCCAGATTTGTTCATCGGCTCGATGCAGCGCCTCATTGCCGCGGGCTTGGCCCGTGTTTTCGACTCGAACAGCCAGCAAATCGAAAATCCGATTTTGCGGGAAATCAAGTCCAAGATGTACGAGTTGCGACACCTCATCGAGACGGTGTACCTCGAGTTTGTCTTTGTCGGTGACCCCGATAAGGCGCAGCAAAATGAGGCGCTGCAAAAGTTGCGGGAAGACCTCCAGAGTCGATCCTATCTAACGCAAAACTACTTCGGCCGTGCGGTGCCTATTGTTGTTCGCTTCAGGTCCACGTTGAAGCGAGGCCACGAGGAGTCGTATACCCCGCTCTCGTTCGACCTGAATATGTCGGGCGACCTCTCATACGTTGGTCCGGAAGGCCAACAAATGTACGTCGGGTTCGTCAGGCTGCGTGAACTCTACGCAATGTTCGTTGCGATGAGGGAGCGTTTCCTCGACAGGAACATCCGTGCCCTTTTGTCCGGCCGAAACGCAGGCAGCGAAACCGCCGTGAATCGCCGACTGCTTAAGGCTTTCGAGGAGATTACAATCACTCGGAAAGTGGATCCTGCGGCGTTCGCGTTCAACCATAACGGCGTCACGTTGTTTGCCGAGATGATCGAGGGAGCAGACGGCCATTATCGGATCACCGAACCGCGACTTCTAAACGGTGCGCAAACGGTGGGATCCTTCGACGCGTTTATAAACTCGCATAAGGATGCCGCGGTGCTCGCGCAGGCCGCAGACAGATTGGATGCGATCAGGGTCATGTGTAAGGTCATCGCGCAGAGCGACCAAGATTTCGTCACCACGGTAACAATCTGCAACAATCGACAGAATCCAGTCGAACCGTGGAATCTGCGCGCCAATGACATGATTCAGCTTCAACTTGCGAATCGCTTCCGCGAAGAATTGGGGCTGTACTACGAGCGACAGGAAAATGCGTTCGAACACTTTTCGGATGAGGAACTTGAAGAGAAGGGAATCAAGCCTGGCGAAGCAATCGAATTGGTGCGCTTGGCACAGACCTTTCTTGTGACAGACGGGAACATCGATAAGTTGAGTCGAATGAGCGAAGTATTTGAAATCGATAAGCTGTATGAGCAGGTATTCTCCCCCATACGTCTCACGGCTGACTTTCGTGCAATCTGCCTGTGTTACAAACTGCAGTTCAAGCTGCGGCTTCTCGTCCAATCCATTGTAGAGCGAGGCCAGAACAAATACGCCTATATGCCACGCGCGCGGCCCCTGCTTTGGGCATTGATGAGTCAGGCAATGCTCAACGACCCTAAGTTCGATTACTACGCTGAGACGTACGGCAGTGACCTTCGACACCCGCAACTGCTGATGGACTGGTGGTACCGCCTGGCAGCGAATGCTTGTCGACTTATCATCAAGGATCTTGTTTCACTCCCGGAGAACCTCGACCGAGTTCGCGACGGTAACTTCAGCTTTCTCCGCTCAAATGCTACGTTTGAACGCGCGATGGAAATAGCACGGCGAAAGAACCGTTGGATCCATACACGACTCAAGTGAGAAATCGAGACGCTGCTAGCATTGCATGGCCGATTTACTCCGAAGTCGCGCTTGCATCCTAGGAGTCACGACCTTGGGGTCCCCGGTACGCTGGGGATGGCAAATCGCGCTCCGCACCTGTGGCAAACACAAGTCCGCCTCCACAAATCGTGGAGCCGGGGGTACTCCGTGCGGTTGTACTCGGCGTTCTGCAGGTTTGCCACGAACCCGCAGCTGATCGCGGGTTCGCCGCTTGTTCGCGGCGGCGGCCTGATGGACCGGGTCGTGGGGATTCGGGAACTCCGCCGCCGCGTTGACAAACATGCAGCCGTGGAAGTCCGGATCGTTGAACCAGAGATCCATGACGTCCAGCATGGCCAGGAGCTGCCTGGCCGGATCATCGCCGGCAAGCTTCCGCACCGCGCGGTCCCACGCCTGCGATTCCCATTCGTCCCGCCGCTGCACCGCGGCGACCATCAGCTCGTCCTTGCTTTCGAAATGCTTGTAGAAAGTGGTCTTCGTCACGCCCGCCGTTGCGATCACCTGGTCGAATGCCCACAGCGCCGAACCCGTGTCGATAGAAAAGCTCAACCGCCGACGCGACCAGTCGTTCGCGACCTGTCGTGGACGCATCCGGCAGGCCGAAATGCTCCAAGACCGACTTCGTCCGCGCATTGGACATTTGTTTCCGCATCCATCCGGCGCGGTTCAATCCTCCAGCGCGGGCACCAGCAGCACCTGATCGTCTCCCTGTGCCCGAAGATCGCGCTCGATCTGCGACATTCAGGCGGGCGTGCTCGGAAGCACGGACACCCGGCTTCGACGGCACCACCACAATGTAAAGCCAGTCGTCGTCGAGCTTCTCGCCGGAGACCTTCAGATAAACCCCGTCGCGCTCCGCATCAGCCAGCGACTTACGCACTTTATCGACGATGTCGGTAACCTGTTGTGTGGTAGGCATCTCTCCGGACCTTTCGTTTTAGAACGCGTCGAACACTGTATTCATGATCAGATCGCTTCCCGCGCGTCACGACCTTCGACTTCCACCGACGGCCGATAGTCCGCGTCGATCCTGAGCGTATACAGCCGCCCGACCAACTCCGAAAGCTTTACCCGCTTGTCCTGCTGCATGTTCGGCATACTTGCCTCAATCATGCGACGAATCCCGCCCGTGCCGGTTTCACCCGGATGGTTCGGCCCTTCGCGATTATTCGGAAAGGTCACTCCCGGGGCGCCGGCCAACGAGTGGGTTACTTTCGAATAGGCCGCGTAGTAGGCGCGTGACAGGCACGACCGAAAATTTTCTTCCACCAGACGGCTCGCCGCCCTCCGCGCATCCCGCGCCAGTTCAAGCCAGTTCTGGGCCATCGGCGAATTGTAGCAGCCTCGCCACTTCGGCCCCAAAACCCGGGCGAGGCGTTTGGTCAACGCGATAAAACCGCCAGCGAATCCACTGCGACCGCGGGATCAAATAAAAACGGCGGCGAATCGGTTCGGGAGAGGCGGATCGACCAGCGTGACGGCTTTATTCGCGCCAGTAAGCGGCTTACTGGCGCGTTTCCTTGGCTTATTGCCGTCCGGGAGCGAAATGGCATTAAGTTAACCCATTTTGCTCCGCATTTTCAGGGCTTTTCGCAATACGTCTCTCGGTTTGTTCATCAGGTCGTACTGCTTGGGCCGACGCTTGCGGCAACGCGGCTCGAGGCGGTGGGGTCGCGCGGGGTTGA
>JBBRCX010000131.1:0-10654 GCA_038204465.1 Tepidisphaerales bacterium
GGCCGCGACGGTGAGGTTCGCAGCGTCAGCGACGAGTACCTGCTATCGATCGCGGACCTCCTGGCACAACTCAAGCTGATTGAGGCGCAGAAGATCGCCTACCAGTTCAAGGTGACCGATAACCGCGACCCGGACCCGCAATCTGCTTTCTCGGTCAAGCAGGTCTTGACGATCGACAAGGCGCAGCCGTTGAAGTTCCTCGACCGCGACGACCAGCAAAGAGCGCTGGTGCTGAAGACTGCCATTCAACAGTCGATCGACCGGCTCACCGCCGCTGAGCCTTCGGTGAATGCGACCAAGGCCATCGATCCGGCGCGGGCGCTGACCGCGCCGGAGAAGCAACAGGCGGCCGTCGCGCGCGACGCGCTGGCGACCGCGAGTAAAGATCTCGCCAAGGCCGCCGACGAAAACCGCGAGACCGCGTTCAGAGACGTCGCCGAGCAGGCAAAGCAAATCGCGGACAATCCGCTGCGCCAGTCGGCTGAGAGCATGGGGGCGGCGACGTTGAAATCCGATGCCGGGGCGGCGCGAGTCAAGGCTGCCACCGAGGCCGGCGCACAACTCGCCGACGCCCGCAAACAGCTGCAGGAATTGATCAAGAAAGTCGACGAGCGAGCGGTTGACCGCGAGGTCGCCCGGAAAGTAGAGGAAGTCGCGCGCGAGCAGCGGAAGCTCGACGAGCAGCGCGAGCTCGCGCGCAAGAAGGAGGCCGAGGATGCGGCAGCGGCGGCCGCCCAGGGCGCTGTGCCCCCGCCTCCCAAGCCCGCCGACGCGGCCGCGGCGGCCAGGCAGCAGCAATTGATCGCGACCCTCGCCGCTGCCGTTGCAAACAGTGAGGCTCTGCGCGAGCCGAAGGCAACGCAGGCCGCCCAGCAACTCGCCGAGCTGGCCAAGCGTGTCAACGACATTGAAGCGGCGCAGCAACCGCTCGCCGAGCAGACGGCGAAGCATGGCCGGGCCGCTGACGCCCAAAAGGCGTCCGATGCGCTGGCCGAGCAGCAAAAGAAGCTGAACGATTGGATCCAGCAGTTTGCCGAGCAGCGCAAGGATCCGCTGCAGAGGGCCGCGATCACGCCTCCGCCGCCGGCGCAGCAGCAGGCGATCTTCGCTGCCCTGCAGCGAAACGACGCGGCCGCGGCTAAGGAGGCGATGAAAGCGACGGCCGCACAGCTTCAGCAGGCAAACAAAACACTGGAACAACACGCCGCGGAGAAAGTCGTGAAACCGACGGCGGCCCAGCAGTCATCGCAGCAGGAACATCAAGCCGCCGCCGCCGCCGCTCAACAGGCCGCGCAGCAGGTTCCGTCGGTGCAGCAGGCGGCGCAACAGGCGCAGACCGCGCAGGAGGCATCGCAGAAGGCCGAGCAGGCGATGAAGCAGGCGGACCAAGCCGCGCGGAAGGCTGCGGATGATGCCGCACAACCGGCGAAGGCCAACCCAGCTCAGCCCGCGCCGGCAGCGCCTGTGGCGCCCCCCGCCGCGGTCCAGCAGGCGAAGGCCGCGGCGCAGCAGTCCGAGCAAGCTGCGAAGACAGCCACGGAGGCAGCGCGCAAGCAGATCGAGCAGACGGCCCGGCAGATGTCACGCCAGGCCGACGCCGCCGCGAAACTGGCGGATCAACATCGCGATGAAGCCGAGCAGAACAAGAACGATGAGGCGAAGAAAGCCGCCGGCGCAGCAAAACAATCGGCACAGGAAGCCCAGCAGGAAGTCAAAGCTGCGCGCGAAATGGCGCAGAAAGATCAGCCCACCAAGGCTGTCGAAGAACTGACCAAGGCGGCCAAAGCGCTGGCGCAAGCGGCGGAGCAAAACGCCAAGGCGAACACGGCCCATCAACTGAGCGAGCAACAGGCGGAGGCGAAGGCCGCCGCCGAGAAAGCGAAGGAGCTGGCCGCCGTGCAGCAGAAGCTGGCGGAGGACACGGAACAACTCGCAAAGAAACTTGCCCCCGACGTGACGCGGCAGGATCCGCAGCAGATGGCGGTCCAGCAGACTGCGCTCGCGCAGCAGTCGCAGCAGGCCGCCGCTCAAGCCGAACAACTGGCCCAGCAGCAGAAGGCGGACCCCGATGCGCAACCCATCGCGCAGCGCGCCGCCGATGCGAAGGCCGCTCTGGAAAAGGCGAACCAATCGCAACAGGAGGCCGCCAAGGCGGAGCAAAAGATGGTGGCCGCGCAAGCGGAGGCGGCCAAGGCCCAGCAGCAGATCGCCGCGGCACAGCAGCAGGCCAATGCGGCGGATCAGCAGGCGCAGGCCGCGGTGCTGCAGGTGAAGCAGTTCAACGAGCAGGTCGAAAAAGCGAAGCAGCAGGCGGCCCAGGCGAAGCAGGACGCGGACGACGCAGCGGCTGACAAGAACGAGCCAGCCGTCAGTCAGGCCAAGGCGCAGGCCGCAACGGCGCAAGCGGCAGCCGAAGCGGCCCAAAAGCAACAGGAGCAAGCGCAAAAACAGGCGGCCGACGCAAAGCAGCAAACGGAGAAGGCGCTGCAGGAGGCCACCACTGCCGAGAAGGAGATGCGGAAGAGCCAGGAGCAGCTCGCCGCGGCTCAAGATGAGACGTCAAAACATGAGGAGCAGGCGCGCGAGCGGTTTGACGAAGCGCAAGCCGCCCTGCGCGACCTGCCGCAGATCGCCAGCAGCAAGCGGAACGTCGCGGACAAGGAAGCAATCCCTGAGAATGAAATCGGCGACGCAAAACTCGCGGCCGCGCGAATGAAGCCTTCCGGCAAGATCGACCCATCGAAAAAGGATCGATCCGCCGACGGCAAAGCGGAGTCGGCGGGCAAGACGGCGAAGCAGCCGGATGAAACTGAGCGCGATGAGACAGAGCAAGCAGACGGCCCGCCGCCCACGGCTCAGCAAATGATGAAGCGGGCGGCGCAGAAGGTGCAGGAAGGTGCGCAGGCGCAGCAGCAGGCGGCGCAGAACCTGCCGCACGCGAGTCGCCAGGCGGCCAAGTCCCTCGGCGAGGCGAGTGAATCGCTGAAGCGGCTCAGCCCCGGGGCCAAGTCTGCGCTGGCGCAGGAAAAACCTCAGGCAAGCAAATCCGCTCAGTGGAAAAACGAGGCCGCCCCCTCAAAACAAAGCCCGATGTCGCCTTCGATGCAAGGCGGCAACGGTCCGAGCGCTGGCACAGCGTCGGAGCAAGGCGCCGGCAAAGACGCGCGTCCAAAATCGATCCAGGAGCTGGGCATCGGCGCATCCGATTGGGCGAAGCTTGCTCCACTCGACCAGCAGGAGTTGCTGAACGCTGCCCAGCAAAGCGGACCCCCCGCATACCGTGAGATGATCAAGAACTATTTCATCAAGATCGCCCGGATCCAATCCGACGAGGCAGACGCGCCCAAGTCTGCGCCAGCGATCCCTTGAGTGGAGCCGAACAATGAAGAACGCTTCAACTCACTCCCCCCGCCGGACGACCGGTTGCGGTTACAGACTTCGCCGCGCGTTTGCCCTCGTCGCCTCCGCTCTGATTGCCTTCTCCCCGGGTGCCATCCTGACTTCCCCAAAGACGCTCGCCGCCGCTCCCGAAACCGAGGCAGTCGCGCCAAAAGTCCGCGACGCCGTCGACAAGGCACTGGCATGGCTCAAACAGAACCAGCAACCGGACGGCTCATGGGCGCACGGCGGCGTCTCAACCACAACCGTTCCATCGCTCGCGGTCATGTCCTTCCTCGCCCGAGGACATGTCCCCGGGCAAGGCCCTTATGGTCAGATGCTCTACAAGAGCATCGATCTGGTTCTGGCGAGCCAGAAGGAGGACGGAACGCTCAGCGCCTCGCCGGGCACGGCGATGATGTACGAGCACGGCATCAGCACGGTGATGCTCTCGGAAGTTTACGGAATGGTCGACGATGAGCATCGCACGAAGATCGATCGCGCGCTGGCGAAGTCGGTCAAGCTGATCCTCGACGCGCAGAAGGTGACCAAGCCGCCCCCTTTCCAGGGCGGATGGCGTTACACGCCGCTCGCGGCCGACTCCGACCTCTCCTGCACCGGGTGGCAGTTGATGGCCCTGCGCGGCGCGGCCAACTGCGGGGCAGCAGTCCCGAGAGGCGCGCTGGATGCCGGCCTGGATTATGTCAAGCGCAGCGCCGCCCCCGGCGGCGGCTTCGGCTACCAGCCAGGCGGCGCCGCCAACATCCCGCGCACCGGGACCGGAATCCTCGCGATGGAACTTCTGGGCCAGCATCACACGCCCCAGGCCCTGGCCGGCGGCGATTATCTGATCGCCAACCCGCCCACGAACCCCGCCGGCGAGTTCTACTACTACGCTATTTATTACTGCAGCCAATCGCTCAACCAACTCGGGGGAAAGTATTGGGAGACGATCTATCCCAAGCTCGTCGAAGCCCTGCTCGCCCAGCAGCAGCCCGCCGGCACCTGGCCCGGCGGAGCCGGTGAGGAAGCCGCCGCCGGCGACGCCTATCGCACGTCCATGGCCTGTCTCGCCCTCTGCGTCCCCTTCCGCTGCCTCCCGCTTTATCAGAAATGAACAACCGCTCGTTGACGCACGACGACATCCCCATGCCACTCCGGCGGGGATCGCCCCATCCCTCCCCGCATCCGGCCAAGTAACCGACCTACCTTTCCCACCTCCACACGTGTCGTATCGTTCTGAGTCGGTAGGCCTCTGGTTCCTCTGACGCCAAGCGGACAATGACATTAGAATGAGCGTTCGCCCCGGAGAGACTTGTTGTGCCTGAAGGGAAGAAGCCGGACATTTCCAAATGGCTGGACGACGCCATCGCGGCGACGCCGGTCTATGACCTGCATACCCACCTCTATCCCCCCAGCTTCGGCCCCTTCATGCTCTGGGGCATCGACGAACTGCTCACCTATCACTACCTCATCGGCGAGACCATCCGCGCCAGCCATATCCCCTATGACCGCTTCTGGGCCCTCTCCCAGGCGCAGCAGGCCGAGCATGTCTGGCAGACGCTTTTCCTGGAGCGGCCGCCGATCAGCGAATCCTGCCGTGGTGTCCTTACCGTTCTCGACAAGCTGGGGCTCGACGCAGGCTCAAAGAAACTCGAAGACTACCGCGCATTCTTCCGCGCCCAGATGCCGGCCGGCTACACCGACCGGGTTTTCAAGCTCGCCAATGTGCGCACCGTCGTGATGACCAACGATCCGCTCGACCCCAACGAGCGCAAGATCTGGCTCGAAGGCGCCGAGCGCGATCCGCGCTTCCAGGCCGTCCTGCGCGTCGACCCGCTGCTGCTCGGCTGGCCCAGGGTTGCCGATGCGCTCAAGGGTCTCGGTTACGACATTGCGGCAGATCTCGGTGGAGCAACGATGGCTGAGATCCGCCGCTTCCTCAACGACTGGATCGACCGCATGAAGGCGATCTACGTCGCCGTCTCCCTGCCGCCGACATGGCGCTATCCCGATTCATCGCCGACCACGCGCGTGCTCGACGAAGCGATGCTTCCGGTGCTCCGCGAACGCAACCTTCCCCTGGCGATGATGATCGGCGTCACCCGCCAGGCCAACCCGCAGCTGCGCCTCGCCGGCGACTCCCTCGGCAAGGCCGACTCCACGAGCCTCGAGCGCATCTGCGCCGCCAACCCGAAGAACAAGCTCATGACCACCTTCCTCTCGCGCGACAACCAGCACGAGGCGGCGGTGGTGGCCCGGCTCATGCCCAACCTCTTCCTCTTCGGCTGCTGGTGGTACCTCAACAATCCCAGCCTGATCGAGGAGATCACGCGCATGCGCATCGAGATGCTCGGCGGCGACTTTGCCCCGCAGCACAGCGACGCCCGCGTGCTCGACCAGATCATCTACAAGTGGGACCACAGCCGCCGCATCATCGCCAAGGTGCTGAAGGAAAAGTTCCACGACCTCGCCGCAACCGGCTGGGCCGTCACCCGCGAGCAGATAAACCAGGTCGTCGAAGGTTACCTCGGCGCCAACTTCGAGCGCTTCCTCGCGATGACCCCGTAATCGCATGAAAGGCTGTCCCCCTGCCGGACCTTACGATGTCAAACCCTGGTTTCAAACCCGCCCGCTCCTCGTCGTGACGGGGCGTCATTCATTCCAAAAACCGCATTCCCGCCCCAGAAACCCAGACCAACTCCATCCGCAGACCATCACGACCCCAATTCATGCCCATCTGCCGCCCATCGGGAGACCGCGAGGCAGCCACCGGCCCACCGCCCGTTCACCAGCGGTCCACCGAGCATCAACCAACGCCACACCATCGAACCGCCAAGCTCCAACCATTCGACGACCAAACCCGATCCAGCATGGGGCAAGAATAACTCCAGAACGATCCCAGATATCGATCACCCCGCTCACCCGCCGCGTTTTCGAACATACCCCAAACACTTGCACTCGCCCCCGCCTCCTGCTTAAACCCCTCCTATGCAATACCGCGTACTCGGCAAGACCGGCCTGCGCGTCTCCGTCCTCAGCTTCGGCGCCTCGCCGCTGGGCGGCGTCTTTGGACACGTCGACGAATCCGAAGGGATCCGCGCCGTCCACCGCGCGGTGGACCTGGGCATGAACTTCTTCGACGTCTCACCCTTCTACGGCCTCACCAAAGCCGAGACCGTTCTGGGCAAGGGCCTGTCCACGCTGCCGCGCGACAAGTTCATCCTCGCCACCAAAGTCGGCCGCTACGGCGAGCGCGAGTTCGACTTCTCCGCCGGCCGCGTCACCCGCAGCGTCGACGAGAGCCTCAAGCGCCTGCAGGTCGACGTCATCGACATCATCCAGTGCCACGACATCGAATTCGGCGACCTCGACCAGGTGGTGAACGAAACGGTGCCGGCCCTGCGCAGGCTCCAGCAGGCTGGAAAGGTCCGCTTCGTCGGCATCACCGGGCTGCCCCTCGAGATCTTCCGCTACGTGTTGGACCGCGCCGAGATCGACACCATCCTTTCCTATTGCCGCTATACGCTCTTCGACACCGCCCTGGCCGACCTGCTGCCCTACCTGAAACAAAAGAACGTCGGCGTCATCAACGCCTCGCCGCTCTCAATGGGTTTACTTGGCGGCCGCGCCCTGCCCGACTGGCACCCCGCCCCGCCGGATATCCGCGCCGCCTGCGAAAAGGCAGCCCAGTATTGCCGCGAGCGCGGCCAGAACATCTCGCGACTCGCCCTCCAGTTCGCCCTCGCCCACCCCGACATGGCTACGACGCTGGTCGGCACCGGAAAAGTGAAACACCTCGAGGACAACGTCGAGTGGACCGACCAGCCCCTCGACGAGAAGCTCGTCGCCGAGGTGCAGCAGATCCTCGCCCCCATCCGCGACAAGACCTGGCCCAGCGGAAGGCCGGAGAACAACTGAATTCACCGCGGCACGGCATGCATTGTCAGCGCACGTCCTGTCATTCCAAAGCAAATGCAGAACTCAGCAATTTTTTGGCATCGACCTCAGCCTTCGCAGTAAGATGGTTTACCGAAAGGGGGGCGGCGGTACCTCGTCTCAGACTGGCGAGTATCTGTTAAATCCTTACAGGTCCGATCCGATATGACCTGGTAGCAGGCTAGGTGGGAAGCCGGTGGCAGAGGCGGCGCGACATTGGGCTGAGCCCCGTTGGGTGCCGTACGACAAGCATCGGCCGTCGCCGAACGCCGGGTGGAAAAAGCTGGTGAAAGACACCGGCAAGGCCGACGGAGAGGCATATTATCACCCATCGGTGACGTTGGCCGATCAGCAAGTTATGGAGATGGCTTGCGTTACACCCGAGCGGCTTTTCCGGGTGCTTCGCCACAAACGAATGTATTTCATGGACATGGGGCGTAGGATTGGTGCGAGTTCAGGCCAAGAAACGAACTACTTGTATGTCGAGCATTTGACTAGCGGCGAGGTGCACGGACGTCCAATCACGGCGGATGATTTGCGAAGAAAAGGAGCCCAGTTATGAGCGCTATCAAGCTTGAAGACTGGCTTCCAGCAGGCACATGTGGAGTGACCATCAAAGGCACGTTGCTGCGCGACTACGACTTAATAACAGACTTAGCTCTGCTAGACCAGGACTTGCTGGAAATCGTCTTGCCGAACGGCATGAAGATCGATGTGGGATGGTTCCCCGAGAATGATCCGAGCGGACGTTTTGTAGTCCGCGTGTATCGCAAATACCGCACGCAGCCGGTGCGTGCTCCTATTGAAGCAAATCGTCCGATAGAGGTTGCTGCTACATTAGCTAATCTGGTGAAGCAGTATTGTTCTCCGTCTGCGGCATCTGAAACAAACCCCGTGTCTTCGCCTCAGCTCGAATAGGACGTCAACTCTTCAAACTTCATCTGACGCCATCGCCGAACTTTGAGCCGCGGCAGTACCCGTAAATGCCGCCACGCACCACTTGTGCAACCAAAGACAGGCCAGTGCGCATTTGCTTCACGCCCTTTGCCGCCCGTGCCATGGTGGCGCCGTCACACAGTCGCCCGGCGATGGATCGCGCGGTACATTTTCCGCTCGTCATGAGAACGATTCTTCTCGAACAACCCGGCCAGTTCCGCCTGACCGACACGCCCGCCCCTGAGGCGCCGCGCTCCGGCGAAGCGCTCGTGCGCGTCCGGCGCATCGGCGTCTGCGGCACCGATTTCCACGCCTTCCGCGGTAAGCAGCCGTTCTTCACTTACCCGCGCATCCTCGGCCATGAGCTGGGTGTGGAAATCGTCGAGGTGGGAGCGAACGACTCCGGGCTGAAAGCGGGAGACAAGTGCGCGGTTGAGCCTTATTTGAATTGCGGAACATGCATCGCCTGCCGTCGCGGCCGGCCCAACTGCTGCGAGCGCATCAAGGTCCTCGGCGTTCACGCCGACGGCGGGATGCGCGAAATGTTCACCTTCCCCGCCGCCAAGCTGCACAAATCCGACAAGCTGAGCCTGGAGCAGCTTGCCCTCGTCGAGACGCTCGGCATCGGCGCCCATGCGGTGGCCCGCGCCAAACCCGAAAAGGATGAATTCGTGCTGGTCGTCGGCGCGGGGCCGATCGGGTTGAGCGTCATCCAGTTCGCGCAGATCGAAGGCGCAAAGGTCATCGTGCTCGATGTCGATGACAACCGCCTCGAGTTCTGCCGCCGGCAGTTCGATGTGCACGAGACGCTCAATGCCGCGGCCGATCCGATCGCGAAGATCAAATCGCTGACCGGCGGCGACCTGCCCACCTGCGTCTTCGACGCCACCGGCAACGCCGCGTCGATGGCCGCCTCCTTCGGATACGTCGCCAACAGCGGACGCCTCGTCTTCGTCGGGCTTTTCCAGGGCGACGTGACCTTCAACGACCCGGATTTTCATCGCAGGGAGATGACCCTGCTGGCGACGCGCAACTCCACGGCGGCCGAGTTCAAGCGCATCATCGCGCTGATGGAGAGCGGGCGGGTGCAGACCGGCCCCTGGATCACGCACCGCGTCGCGTTCGAGCAGATGACCGAGCAGTTCCCGAGCTGGCTCGACCCGCAATCCAAAGTCATCAAGGCGATGATCTCGCTGTGAAACAGGCAACCATGACCACGCAAACCAACACCGCCGCTTCCGTGAATGACCCCGTACCGCTGGGCCTCAAGAAATCCTTCGGCTTCGGCGACCGGCTCGGCCTCGCGACGCCCGGCCACCTCACCGCCGCCGAGAAGTTCGACTTCGCCCCCATCTTCGCCCAGCAGTCCATCCGCGAGATGCAGCGCACCGATCGCGCGCCGCAGGAAGTGATGTCGGCCGCGAAGAAGGCCCTCGCCCAACACGGTTACTCCAAGCCCTGGGGCGCCGACGCCGACCACCTCAAGACCCGCGAGGACGTGCAGCGCACCGCCGCGGCCGGCTTCTGCTTCTTCACGATCGACCCCTCCGCCTTCGTCGTCAACGAGGCCGACCGCATGTCCGCCGCGCAGCTTCAGGATGCGGTCAATAAACTCGTCGCCGACAGAATCTTCGACGACCGCAACTGGGAAGCAGCGTATCTCGACAAGAAGTTCGACGTTGGCGGCAGCACTCAGCTCGCGTTTGCGAAAGAGCCGCTTCATCGGGCGGCGGTGAAGTACGCGCGGGCCATCGCCCACAGCGCCGAGATGGCCCGGCACATCAGCGAGGCGTCCGGCGGCAAACCGTTCGAGATCGAAGTCTCCGTCGATGAAACTGACTCGCCCACCTCACCCCTCGAGCACCTCTTCTTCGGCCTCGAGCTGAAGCGCCGCGGCGTAAAGGTCGTCAGCCTCGCCCCGCGCTTCATCGGCGACATGGAAAAAGGGATCGACTACCGCGGCGACCTCGCAACGTTTGAACGCGCCCTGAAGGAGCACGTCGCCGTCGCCCGCTATTGCGGGCCCTACAAGATCAGCGTCCACAGCGGCTCCGACAAGTTTTCCATCTACCCCATCATCGGCCGCGTCTGCGGCGACCTCCTGCACGTCAAGACCGCCGGCACCAGCTACCTCGAGGCCCTCCGCGTCGTCGCCCGCAAGGACGCGAATCTCTTCGAAGAGATCGCCCGCTTCTCCCACGGCCGCTTCGACACCGACCGCGCCAGCTACCACATCTCCACGACCCTCGACGAGGTAAGCGCCCTGGCGAAAAAGCCCGACAAAAACCTCGAGCGCGACTACCTCGACGAGCGCGTCGGCCGCCAGCTCCTCCACGTCACCTTCGGCTCCGTCCTCACCCAGGGCCAACGCCCCACCGGCCAAACGTTCAAGCAGGCCCTC
>JBBRCX010000132.1:0-10619 GCA_038204465.1 Tepidisphaerales bacterium
GATATGATTTCAATCCATCAGCCTGTGTAGCTCATCCCCTCATCCCCCACATTTGGAGCCGATCAAGAGTTCGACGCACCTCGCCTCACGCTCCTCGTCGCCAGCCCAAGCGACCCTTGGTGGGCTTTGGTGGGCTTTCGAGGGCTTTGGTGGACTTTGCAGGGCTTTGGTCGATATTTCAGGACCTTTGTGATCCATCCCTTCGCTTGTCAAAGCGCGCGCGACATTACCCCTGTCCCGGCGCCAGACCGAGACACGTTCATTATACATTCTTTCTTTCTGGAGTCAACCGCTGGGTTCTTCCGCGCCTGGATGCACCTCCTGTTACTCCCCCGACAGCAGGTTGGGAATATCGCGTGCGCCGTGAATGACTCGAACAACCTCGAGCGGCTTTGCCTCCGGCTTGTAGATGATGAGGTACGAGTAGACAGGCCAGATGCGCAATGATCCGTCCTCCAGATCCGGATGCCGCCGCCCCATCCCAGGCATCGAGGCCAGCTTGCGCATGGCATCGCGGATCTTGATAACGACCCGATCCGCATCATCCTCGCTGTCTTTTGCGATGTAATTCCAGATTTCATCCAGATCGCGCTGGGCCGACGGCGACAGAAGGTGCCGTTTCACCGCGTCGATCCTGCGCGTTTGCGGCGCGAGAGAATCCGCGCGAATGTCGCTTCACCGTCGATTTCTCGCCCGTCTTTGAGCTCCTCGAGCCCCTCTTGAACTTTCGCCCGCAACCACTCTCGCTCTCGGGCCGCTTGCGCGTCTATGGCTCCTTCGGTCAACACATCCGCGGTGAGGTCAATCCAGGCCTTCACTCGCGTCACGTCCTCATTCGATAATGGTCCAGGAACCTGGATCGTCAATGAGCGACCGCCACTCACTGGTATTCGGTATGCATTGGAAGACTGCTCCGCGTGCGCGACGTGCTCCCTGGTCTGGCGCTGCGATGCGGAGGCTTCACGCCGATCAGGCTGCTCACGATTGAATGACTCGGTGAGACACGCGGCGTGCGCGGGGCGCAGCGCGACATCGACTTGGTACTTCGTCACATCCGTTTTGCCGATGAATCGCCGCGCGCCCGAGCCGTTAATGTGAATTGCGCAAGTCGAGCCGCGGCGATTCCTTTCCCGTTCGACGAACACTTTCTCCACAACGTCAGCAGGCACCTTCCAGAACTTCAGCGCAATCGGGTTTTTCGAGACCGTGACGAACAGGTAAGCAAACGCCTTCCCTGACTCCTTGGCGTGCCGGCGAATCTCTTCGTGCTGGTCCCAGCTGGCGTTAGCCCAGTGCAGCACAGGGTCGGCCAAATACTCGTCACTGCTGCAGACGCGCCCGATCAGAATCGAGCGATCAGACTCGAACACCGTACCTTTTAGCTTTTGGACGTGCCCCTCTGATCGCTGAATCACCTCAAGTGCGACATTTCCCGCGGCTTGCCCGGCAGCGCCGGAACGCCCATCGTCCCAGATCTTGATCATAATTAGTCTCGCTGCGGCCAATATTAGCCCAAAGGACCTGTGAAGGCAAATGTCCCTAGCAGGTTTCGCGGTTCGCGGACTACCGTCGACGCTTATGCCTGCGATTGATGGGGATCTTGCTCCCCAGCGTTCGCGGACGCGCGGGAAGCGTCACGGGCGCAGCGCCTTCCCTGGAAGTGGTGCCGTCGGTGCTCGAAGGGCTCGCCCCATAAGGACGATCGAACCGGTTGACCACCGGCTTCGAAGGCTGCTCCGGCCCGAACCCCGGCTTCTCCGCCGTCCAGTCCGACGGCGCGGGATTCGGCGTGAACCCTTCTATCGTCGCCTGCTGAATCACCATGTTGATCAGCGACTCCACCTTCGTCAGCTCATCCCCCTGCTCCGGCGTCACAAACGTATAGGCCTTCCCCGCAGCCCCCATGCGCGCGGTCCGGCCCACCCGATGAACGTAAACTTCCGGATCCTCCGAAATGTCGAAGTTGATGATGTGGCTAATATCAGCCACGTCGATGCCCCGGCTCGCCAGGTCCGTCGCCACCAGCACGTCGAACTTGCCGGTGCGAAAATTCTTCATTACCCGATCGCGTTTGGTCTGGGCAAGATTGCCGTGGATCTCCCGGCACTCGATCCCGTCCGCATGCAGTCGCTTCGCGATCTTCTCCGCGCCGCGCTTCGTCCGGCAGAACACGATCGCCAGGTCCGGGTTCTCGCGCTCCAGCAACGCCCGCAACAACCGGTATTTGTCCCACTGCCCGACCGAAAAGTAATACTGCTCGACGTTCTCCACCGTCGGCTTCTCATCCGCGCCCGGCGCGATCAGCTTCTCGATCGGCTCGCGCATGTACTGCCGCGACAGCTTTTCGATCTCCGCCGAGATCGTCGCCGAAACAAACATCGTCTGGTGCGCCCGATCCCCGTTCGACGAATCCGCAGACCCGCCCTTCAGCGCCGCCTTGCCTGCCGCGACCGGCGTGTCCGACCCGTGGTCCCCCGTATGTTCCACCAGCATCTCCGCCTCTTCGGCCTTGACGCGGTCACGCTCGGCGCCCTGCTCGACCCCGCGCTTCACCCCCTTGATGCGCGAGAGGATGTTTCGGATGTCGTCCCGGAAGCCGATGTCCAGCATCCGATCCACCTCGTCGAGCACCACGAAGCGGATGTTTTCGAAGTTGATGATCCGCCGGTCCAGTAGGTCGATCACGCGTCCCGGCGTGCCGATGAGGATCTCCGGGCCCCGGCTCAGGAACTTCATCTGTGCGGAGATCTTCTGTCCGCCATAGACCGGCACCGACCGAATCGGCGTGTGTTGCCCCCATCGCTGCACTTCCGCGTCAACCTGCATCGCCAGCTCGCGCGTCGGCACGAGGATGATCGCCTGGGTCCGCCTTCCCTTCTCGCAGCGCGACAGAATCGGGATCGCGAAGGCCGCGGTCTTGCCGGTGCCCGTGCGGGCCTGGCCAAGGATATCGACGCCCGCCATCGCCCGCGGAATCAGCATCGACTGGATTTCCGAGGGCGTCGTGAACTTCGCCTCGGCAAGCGCCCGCAGGATCGAAGGCCGCACGCCCAGGGCGGCGAACGCCTCGGGGACCGGTGGATGCTCAGTTTTGTCGGACATTTCTCTTTCGTAAACGCTTCTTGTGACTCTGAGTCGGCCGATTCTAAAGGGCTTCGCGAGCGGGCTCAAGGAATGCGGCCCTTTCGCGAGGTTCGATGAGATGACGTGGGCTTTGAAATGTTCAATCTCAAACTGCGCCTCGCCATAGCCCGCTCGGCGCTCAAACCGCCGGTGAAACAGGCGTGGGATCATCGGCTGGGGGAGAAGTAAACAGCTGCCTTTCATAGAGCTGCTGGTACGTTTCACAGTTGTGCAGCAACTCGTCATGCCTGCCCTGTCCCACGATCCGGCCGCGGTCCATTACCACGAGCGTGTCCGCCGAAAGGATCGTGCTGAACCGGTGGGCGATGACGAATGTCGTCCGCTCGTGCATCAGCGATTCGATCGCCTGCTGAATTAAATGCTCGCTCTCTGCATCCACCTGGCTGGTCGCTTCATCGAGAATCAGGATCGACGCTTTGCGGAAGATCGCGCGGGCAATGCAGATGCGCTGCTTCTGGCCGCCCGATAGCTGCCCGCCCAACTCCCCAAGCAGCGTGTCGTATCCCTGCGGCTTCTCCAGTATGAAATCATGGGCAAACGCCCTCTTCGCGGCCGCGGCAATCGCCTCGCGGTCCGCGAGCGGCTGACCATATGCAATGTTGTCCGCGATGGTGCCGGGAAAGATCACCGAGTCCTGGGTGACGATGCTGATCTGCCCCCGAAGCGACCGCAGCGTGGCGTTGCGCACGTCAACCCCGTCGATGCGGATCCTTCCCTGCTGTGGATCGTAGAAACGCGGCAGCAACGCCAGCAGCGTCGTCTTCCCGCTCCCGTTCCGCCCCACCACCGCCACCGACTGCCCCTTCGGAACGGTAAGGCTCACATCGTTCAGCGCGGGCGACGGCGCATTCGGATAGCTGAAGATAATGTTCTGGAAGCTCACCTCCCGCGCGATCGGCGGAAGCTTGACGCGATGCGGCGGCGATTCATGCCCCGTTTCCGCTTCCGATGCCAGTCTGGAATCTGCTTCATCCAGTGCCCGGCCGTTGCTGCGATCCCCCGCGAGCGCGCGGGTTCGCTCGATGGGCAACTCCAGCACTTCGAAGATTCGAGCGGCCGCGGCGTTTGATTTCTGCAGGACGTTGTTCACCTTGCTCACCCGCCGAAGCGAGTCGCCGATCCCGCCAAGGCACGCCATGATCAGGATGAACCCCGGCAGCTTCAGCGTGCCGCTGATCTCCACCATGTACGATGCGATCAGCACGATCGATCCCACCACCAGGAGCGTCAGCGTCTCCATCGTCGGCGCGCTGAAGGCGTCGATCCGGCTCATGCGCAACTGCTCGTCCACCAGCCTTTTCATGATCCGCATGTAACGCCGCCGCTCGAATCGTTCCGCCGTCGCTCCTTTCACCACCCGAATGCCGATCAGCGTGCCTTCGATCTGCCCGAGCATCGAGGCGCTGCTGACCAAAGCGGCCCGGCTCGCGCGGCGCATCTTCTTCCCGAACTTGCGGATAATCACCAGCATCACCGGCGCGAAGATCACGATGAACAGCGTCAGCTTCCAACTCACCCACAACGCCAGGCCAAACGCGAACATCGCCTTGATCGGCTCCTGAATGCTCTGACCCAGCACCGTCTTGAAACCCTGCCCAAGCTCCTGCGAGTCCTGGACCAGCCGGCTCGTCACATCGCTCGTCCCCTGCGAGCCGAAGTGGCTCATCGGGATGTGCAGCACATGGTCATACAGTCTGCGGCGGATGTCCTGGATCGCCAGGACCGCCGCTTTGTCTGATAGGTATTCCTGGAAAAACTTGATCACGTTGCTGCAGACCGCCAGCGTTGCGATCACCGCGAAGACCGCCGCGATCGCCTTCACCGGGTGCGTCGGAAAGTGCGAACCGATGTTGCGCGCGTGCACGAGATACCTTGGAACACGCGGGAGCGAGACGTCGGTCGATCGAAAATTGTCGATCCGCACCGCAGCTGTACTTGCGTCTGGACTCGCGATCGTTGCCAGTGTAGAGCCTACGTCCCCCTGCCCCGCCTGAAGCACATCTCCCGGGCGAATGCCCGCTTCGGCAGCAGGCTTGTCGGAAGCGACGCGAATCACACGCACCACCGTATTGTCGTCTGCCAGCGTCACCCCCAGCCGCCGCTCGGCGATCTGCATGTCCACCCACCCCGGAATCGTCTGGTGGTTCAGCAAAACCCGCATGATGGGCATCATCGAACCCAGCCCCCCGGTGAACGCCAGCCCCACAAAGAACGCGCACCCCACCGACGCGAGCACGATGCCGCGGTAGGGATACAGGAACGTACAGGCGCGCCAGAAATCCGAAGTGCTCTTTCTCTTTCGCGGGTCGTTAGTCATGCGGCTGGACCCATGCGGGGCGGCGGCGCAAGTCGATAAAAAGTTTATCGGACGTAAAGACCGGCTAGTATAGCTTTTCGACACAGACCGCCACCAGCGCCGCGGCGCGGGCCGCCCTTCCGGCCCGTTGTTCCCCGGGGGTCAACCGAACCGCAACGCGATCCGCATCATCTTCCGCGAATCAATCATGGCCTCACCCATCCCCCTCTCTCAGCCCGACATCACGCAAAAAGAGATTGAGGCCGTTACCGATGTGTTGCAAACCAACACGCTCTCCATCGGGCCGCGCATCGAGCGATTCGAAAAGGCCTGCGCCAATCTCGCCGGCCGCCGGCACGGCGTCGGCGTCTCCTCCGGCACGGCCGGCCTGCATTGCGCAATGATCGCCGCCGGCATCGGCCAGGGCGACGAGGTGATCACCACTCCCTTCAGCTTCGTCGCCTCAGCCAATTGCATCCTCTATGTGAATGCGAAACCCGTCTTCGCCGACATCGACCCGCAAACGCTCAACCTCGATGCCAAACGCGTCGAGGCGGCCTTCACCACGCGAACGAAAGCCATCGTCGCCGTTGAGGTCTTTGGTCATCCCGGTGGAATGATCGAGCTCGAGCAACTCGCCCAGCGGCACGAGCTGATCTTCATTGAAGACTGTTGCGAAGGCTTTGGCGGCCACGTCGGCGAGCGGCCCATCGGCTCATTCGGCCGAGCGGGCGTCTTCGGCTTCTATCCCAACAAGCAGATCACCACCGGCGAAGGCGGCATGATCGTCACCGACGATGACAACTTCGCCGCCACCTGCAGGTCCCTGCGCAACCAGGGCCGGAGGGCATGTCGTGGCTCGCTCACCAGCGCCTGGGCTACAACTACCGGCTCTCAGAGATAAACGCCGCCATCGGCGCGGTGCAGTGCGAACGCCTCGACGAGATCCTCGAGAAACGCCGCCGCGTCGCTCACCATTACATCGAGCGGCTCATGACCAATCGCTATCTGATCCTCCCCACTCTGCAGGATGACACCCACATGAGCTGGTTTGTCTTCGTCGTCCGCTTGAACGACCTGTTCGAGCCCGGCGATCGCGATGAGGTAATCACCCAACTGCGGGCCCAGGGCATCGGCTGCAACAACTACTTCCCCCCCATTCACCTTCAGCCTTACATGGCGGAGCAGGCCGGCCACAGGACCGGCGACTTTCCCATAACCGAATACGTCTCCGCTCGAACCCTCGCGCTCCCCTTCTACGGCAACATGACCAACCGCCAAGTGGGACGCGTCTGCGAGACGCTCGAGAAGGTCCTCGACAAAACCCTGCTTAGCCGCGGGGGCCGGTTTTAGCTGCCCGTCTTATCCGTGGCTCGTCTGAGCCTGGAAGCCGAAAACCGCAGAAGTCACGTCTGGAATTGGCTTAACCCATTCGCTAGAATTCCCCGCGTCCTCTCCTCCTCGATCGGCACAGACAGGTGGGTCTTAAGATCGCCGGCTTGGCGGGCTTATGAGGACGGCCTGCAACTGCAGGCTTCAGCATCGCAAGGAAGTGACCCATGCTCGCGCAGGGGACCGTGGCCGTCTGGTTGCTGGTGTTGGCTCTGGTGCTTCTTCTCACGGTAATCGTTGTATACGCCGCCCATCTGCTGCCGCGATACAACCGACGGCGGCATCCCCGCCGGCAATACGCCGTCGGCGGCGCCGAGGACTTCGACATCCTCCTGCGCTTGTAAAAATCGCGACCTCGTAACACGGGCGTCCCGCCCGTGAGCAAGAGCGCAGCGATCTTCATCCCCTTCCCGTAGCACGGGGCGTCCCGCCCGTGAGCAAGAGCGCAGCGATCCTCATCCCCGTCCCGTAGCACGGCCGTCCCGCCCGTGAGCAAGAGCGCAGCGATCCTCATCCCCTTCCCGTAGCACGGGGCGTCCCGCCCGTGAGCAAGAGCGCAGCGATCTTCTCCGCGCATGTCCCCCGCTGTTCGCACCTTCCCTCCAAAAAACCAGCACAGCACCCCGTATCGCCTTGCATGCGCACCGTCCTGCGGTGACGATGGCCCGGTCCGTTGTCTCTGTCCCGACGTATTCATTTCAAGGTGATCGCCCGCGGGCGGCGCCCCTCGATCCATGCCGCCGATCCTGCTCGAATCCGCCAGGCCCGACTCCTTTCAGTGGGTGCTCATCAGTGCCGCGGTGCTGATGATGCTCTACGTTTCGGTGATCCGGCCCATGCGCAAAAAGAAGGACCCGCTCCAGAAGCAGCCGGCGCTGTCCAGTCTCGCCCAGCAGCGCACCGTCGAGCGCGAGATGAGCAGCCTCCTGGTCGAGCTTCACCAGATGGCCCGCGACATGAACGCGCAGCTCGACACCCGTTCCGCCAAGCTGGAAGTGCTGCTGCGGGAAGCCGACGAAAAGATCGCCGCGCTGAAGTCAGCCTCCGCCAACGGCGACGGCGCCTCCGCCGGCAGCTCGCATCCCCCCTCGATAGGCCAGCGCGCCGACCTCACGCCCCGCCCCGCGGAAGAGATCGATCCTCGTCACCTGGAAATCTATTCCCTCGCCGACCAGGGCCACTCCCCCCAGGAAATCGCCCGCCGCCTCAGCCGCCCCAACGGCGAGATCGAGCTGATCCTCGCCCTGCGCGGAAGCTCCGCCGGCGGCCTCTAACCTCACCCGTTACCGATTCCTCCTCAGCCTCCTCGGCCGCATCGAAGAGAACCGACAACAACCCGCCAGCGCCTCATCCCCATCCTGATTCCCCACGTAACCACGACAAAGCAAACCAAAACCCGCATTCCCCCCTCAAAAACCCATCTCGACTCCATCAACCGACCATCGCCCGACCATGCCAACCCCATTCCATCCCCATCCGCCATCCACAGCCGGACCAGAAGCCATCCATCCCCCCGCCATCCCCCCGCCGCCCGCACACCGCCCGCGCCCCATTCGTCTACCGTCCACTCGCCAATCCCGAACCATCCACCCGCCAGTCCCGATCCAGCCCGGTGCCATGAATTAATGTCGAACGCGGTCGTCTTGACCGCCTTCTGCTCGTCGTTTGCCATCCTGACGAGGCTGTCGGTGAAGGTATCCGCTATGCGAAACTCCTCGGAGCCCCCTGCGGTCAGGCGGAAATGTGTTGTCGGTCAACTGGCGACGTTAGCGTCGATCTGAAAGATCATTCGCCAGAGGCGATCGGACTCACCGCGTTCGATCACCTGAATTGGAGTCTGCCCCTGAAGCGCAGGGTTGGGAGTGCGAAGCCAATTCGCGAGCGTGTTTGGCGGCAGGATCTCCGACAATGCAGCCTGCAGTCGCTCCGTTTCAGTCAGTTTCTGGCAAGCGGAATCGCTGAGAGGCTTGCCGCCTTCCCAACCTGCGATCGACCGGGTGGAGTAGCCAGTGACTCGGGCAAGTTCTTCCTGGGAGACACCAAACTTCTGTCGAATTGCGGCAATTTTAGTCCCACCGGACGCCGAGGCCTTTATTACGCGGTAATCAATCCCGATTCCTTTGGCTATTGCGAAGGCTTTCGAAACGGCTTTCTTTTTCATCCTCTTTGCGCGCGTGCCCTTTGTGCCGTAAGGCACACTCCCATCGCGGATCGTATCTTGAAGCGACAATTTTCGACGCCGCTTGAGTGTGGATCGTCCAGGCATTAGCTCCTCCGACAAATAGTATCGCTTGTTTGTGTCCGCGGGTCAAACAAATCTGCATGCAAATTTTCATGACGGTTATAGCTATTTTCCTAGCCGTTCCAGGTCCTTTGGATTCAAAACCGTTAATTCACACGTGCTGGTAAGGTTGCGTGGAAAAATGAGCATGTTTGTCCCAGTGGGATCCGGTTTTGAGGGCACGATCAGGCCCTGCAAGCCGGCAGAAAAAGCGGCTCGTCCCATAGCTTGAGCGGTCGCCTCACCAAACCCATCCATGATTGCATTCCAATCCTCCGCCATGAGAGTCGCCATTGGTTCAGGCAGTGCGATCGCTTTTTCTGTCAAATCCAGTATGGCGTCGGCAATTACGCGCACAGCAACAGTCACCTTCGGCATCACCTTCCATAGTGGCATTCCGAGGGACCGATGGTTCTCGTTAGCCTCGTACATTGCAGTTTCTGGCTGCGCGCTGAGATACACCGTGTTCATAAGTCCGGGTGGATTCCAACGACCACCGGATCGAAATGCGCCCACGCCTTCGATAATCTCCTTGGCGCTTGTGTGGCGTGGCCCGGCAACGCGGTAAAACTCGCCCTCAACTCTCGCTGCGCTCTTTGCCTGTTTTGCGATCCAGGTCTCAAACAATTTGAACCGCGGATGAGGGTTCAATTTCATGCTGCACCCGAGTGCCGATCACCCGACCTTAAACACTTTCATCACCTCATCCCCAAGGTGATTGATTACCTTCACCGCGATCCGTCCTCCCTCGGGCTTTGGGAACGGGCGCGACGTGTCGCTGTGCAGTGTTTCCCAGGCTTCCTCATTGATCTCTGCCTTCAGCGTCGTCTTGAGCGACTTGTACGGGTCGTTCGCGCCCAGGAAATAGGCGTGGCGGACGAAGAAACTCTCTTCGTTGTAGTGGGTGTCGAGCAGCCAGCAGGCGATGCCGTCGGCGCCGTCGCTGATCACTTCGCCGGTCTGGGGCTTGAAGACACGCGCGAGAGCCAGCGCCACGCGCGATGTGTCTATCGTGATCCAGCGGCGTCCCCATTGCTCGGCGACGGTGGCGGTGAGACTAGGTAGACACAGCCAGCACGTCATCCAGTTTGGTCGCCTTCAAGAAACGTGCAGCAGGTGAATTGTGGGTGGCCAGTTCGGCGAAGTGGGCATCGCCGCATTTCATCTTGGCGCTCTCCTTGTCTCGGAGGTCGTCCGTGAAAAGGCTGCTCTTGGTTTCCACCACGAAGTAGAGGCGCTCGGTGCCGTCTTTGTCCACGAGCACGGCCCAGTCAGGGTTGTAGGCGCCGAGCGGTGTCGGGACGCGGAACCAGCCGGGGAGTTTGGCGTAAACCTTGATGGCTTCGTTTTTCTCCAACTGCTCGCCAAACGTGCGCTCGGTGTCGGACTGGTAGGTGTCATGCTCGTGCGTGCAATTGCTGCCACCCGCTACCATGCTCCGCAGATAGCCGGTCAACTCCTCGGTCTCGAAGAGTTGCTGGGCATAGTATTCGTCGGCACCGACGC
>JBBRCX010000133.1:0-10285 GCA_038204465.1 Tepidisphaerales bacterium
GGGGGCGAGGGCCTGGTCGATTCTGGCCAGCGTGATGCGAACCGCTGAGCAGCAGGGCCGCGATGTGCTCGATACGCTCAAAACGCTGCTGCGCGCGGCATGGGCTGGCGAGAACATCGGCCTGCTCACCGACGTGCTACCCAGCCGATACGTCGTGACCTCAGGGGCGGGACGGTAAACAGTTACAGGTCGTAAGGGGGTCAGGTCGTAAGGGGGTCAGGGGACAGGAGTCCTTTTTCACTACAAGACGGGCAGACGGGCAGCCCTCGGAACGGGGCGGCATGATGCCAAGAAAGATGGCCACACCCTCCGGAATCGACCCCCTTCCGGAATTAAGTACTCCCGACCCCCTTCCGAAATCCATCCGCCAGCTTGTGCCGCTGCTGTTCCCACTCGCCGTTGCCCTTTTTTGCTCTCGCCATAATCTGGCAGGTGTGGGCGATGATCGACGACCATCAGAGAACGTTCACCATCCGCTCGGCTGGCATCGAGAAACCACCGGCGCTTCATCCCCTGGTCCGACGTTCGCAGCTTCGCCGCGCTTGGACAGCCAGGCAAAAGTCGCGTGACTCTCGTCGCCTTGCGGGGGCGGGGACTTGAGCTAAGATTGCGCGATCATGGGAGATGTTTCATCCCGAACGGTCGATGACGCGCCGAACGACGCAGAACAGCAGCGCCGTCGCTCCAACCAGTTCGAGACGCTTTTCAACGAAGCTCCGCTGGGCGTTTACCTCATCGATGAAGACTTTCGCATTTGCGCCGTGAACCCCATCGCGCTGCCGGTCTTCGGAGACATTCCCCACCTGATCGGCCGGGACTTTTACGAGGTCATTCACGTCCTATGGCCCAAAGCCTACGCCGATGAAATCGTCGCTGTGTTCCGCCACACGCTCGAAACCGGCGAGCCATACATCGTCCCCGAGCGCATCGAGGAGCGCCTCGACCGAGGGGTCATCGAGTACTATGAGTGGCGGATCAATCGCATCCCGCTGCCCGAAGGTCGCTACGGCGTGGTCTGCTATTTCCGCGACATCTCGGCTCAGGTGCAGGCAAGACGAGCGCTGGCCGCGTCGGAGAATCGATTCCGCTTCCTGGCCGAATCCGTGCCGCAGAAGATTTTCACCGCCACGGCCAGCGGCGAGGTGGATTATTTCAACCGGCAATGGATGGAATTCACCGGGCTTTCCTTCGATCAGATCAAGAAATGGGGCTGGACGCAGTTCATTCATCCCGACGACGTGGAGGAAAACGTCCAGCGCTGGAAGCGCTCGATCGACACCGGCCAGCCGTTCGAGTTGGAGCACCGCTTCCGGCGCCACGACGGCATGTACCGCTGGCACCTCTCCCGCGCCCAACGCATGTTCGACGCCGACGGCAACGGCACGATGTGGATCGGCTCCAACACCGACATCGACGACGTGAAGCGCACCGCCGAAGGGCTGCGGGCCAGCGAAGCGCAGAATCGCATGTTGTTCCAATCGGTGCCGGCGGCGGTGTTCACGTGCGACAAGGACGGCGTGGTGCAGGACTACAACCGCCGCGCCCAGGAATACTGGGGCCGAGCCCCGAAGCGCGGCGACCCCGCCGAGCGCTTCTGCGGATCGTTCAAGCTGTATCTGCCCGATGGCACGCCGCTACCGCACGAGCAAAGCCCCATGGTGGACGTTCTGCGCGACGGTATGCCGCGGGAGAACGTGGAAGTGGTCATCGAGCGGCCCGACCACTCGCGCCTGCCGGCGATCGTCAACTTCTTGCCGCTCACGGACGCCGAAGGTGAAATCACCGGGGCCATCACCTGCTTCAGCGACATCACGCAGGTCAAGCGCTTCGAGCGCGAGCGCGAGGCCCTGCTGGCCAACGAACAGGCCGCGCGACTGGAGGCCGAGGCCGCCAACCGCGCCAAGGACGTTTTCCTCGCCACCCTCAGCCACGAGATGCGCACGCCGCTCAACGCCATCGTCGGTTGGATGAGCATCCTGCGCCAGAAAGGATGCACGGAAGACGATTTGCACGAGGGGCTGGACGTGATCGATCGCAACATCCGGGCGCAAGTGCAGCTGATCGAGGACGTGCTGGACGTCTCGCGCATCGTATCGGGCAAGCTGCGGCTGGATGTCAGGTCGTGCGACCTGTCGGCTGCGCTTCGTGAGGCGCTGGACGTGGTGCGCCCGGCGGCGGAGGCCAAGGGCGTCAGCCTAAAAGCGGACTTCGATCCGTCGGCATGCGCCGCGTCCTGCGACACCGGCCGCATGCAGCAAGTCGTGTGGAACCTGCTCACCAACGCAGTCAAGTTCACGCCCAAGGGCGGACGGATCACGATCACGCTCGTCCGCCAGGGCTCAATGACCCGCATCACTGTCACGGATACGGGTACGGGGATTTCTCCGGAGTTTCTGCCCTACGTGTTCGACCGCTTCCGCCAGGCCGACAGTACGAGCCGGCGGAAATTCGGCGGGCTGGGGCTCGGCCTCTCCATCGTGAAGCACCTCGTGGAAATGCACGGTGGGACCGTGTGGGCCAAAAGCGCCGGCGAGGGAAAGGGATCGACCTTCACCATCGACCTCCCCGTTCGCGGCGTCCGCGCGGTCGAAAGCCCCGACGGAGATTCCGACGCCACGGGCGATGAACGGCGCGCGGGGAAGCAGGAGGAGGAGGGGGTTCTTGGACTGCCCCACTTCCTCCCGACTGCCACGATCCGGCTGGACGGCTTCCGCGTGCTGGTGGTCGACGATGAAGCCGACGCCAGGCGGCTGGTCCAGAAAGTTCTGGAAGGTGCCGGGGCGAGCGTCACTACGGCGACGAGCGCCGCCGAAGCGCTAGAGACGATCAAGGAAGCGCAGGGTGGGGAGGGGCGGCCGCAGCTGCTGGTCAGCGACCTGGGCATGCCGGAGGTGGACGGCTACGATTTGATCCGACGACTGCGAGATGCGGGACACACCATGGAAGGACTTCCGGCGGTGGCGCTGTCCGCGTACGCGCACCGCGACGACGAACGCCGCGCGCTGCTCGCCGGTTTTCAGGTCCACATCCCCAAGCCGGTCGATCCGCAGGACTTGATCGCGGTGGTGGCTAGGCTCTGTCTGATGAATCCAACAGGGGGCCTATCGAAGCATTAGCGCCGTGATCACCGCCAGGGCCAGCATGATCCACATGCCCGGCGGAAACAACATCCACCGCTGCTGCAACGATAGCGTCGTCAGCAGATTGTTGGGCCAAGTGTCCGGCGCCAGGATCATCTCCTTGCCAACGACCCCCTTCGCCGCCCCGCGCAGCGCGCCCCACAACCCGAGCGTCACGATGCGCATCACACTCAGCCACGCTGAACACGCTCTTCAAGACGGCGTAGCCGTCCTGCCGATAGAGCCGCATCTGTTCTGTATCCGATGTCACATCGCTCATCATCGCTCCAATGCGAAGCGGTCCCGGATAGCCCGAAACAGGCTAGGACCGCGCCAGAACCAGTCAAGCGGCTGAGAACTCCAAGGGGTTGACTCCGTCAAAAAAGAATGTATAATGAAAGCAGTGTTCTTCGGCGCCGTCGCCGAAGCGCTCTTTGACATGTGAATGAACAGGATTCGCGCGAGGCCGGGTCATTGGGACAGCGGTCTAAGGCGGTGGCGCTAAGGATTGGTTCTGAGGATGTGGGGGCGGGAGGGGTAGATGGCTGCGGGCCACCAAAGGCCCACAAAAACCCACCAAAGCCCTGCATGGGTGTGCGGGGCGCAGACGGTTTTGGCGATCGTCGGGGGCGAGATCGACATCTGCCCGCTTCGGCAAAGCCCGACAAAGCGTCGCTCTGGCAACGACCGGCCGCCTCGGCGCATGCAGTGTCCTCGCTATAGAGGGCTGCGTCATGCGGTCCAACGTGTTCGAGGAAGATGATATCAGGCGCGATGCGCGGCGCGAGCGAGGGAACTTGCGATTGTCGTTCAAACCAGGTTTCCGACCCACGTGGTCGTTCGTCCAACCCGATCGCCGGTATTTCCGGTGGTGATGATGATCTGGTTTCCGACGTGCTGCACGACAGTCCCCTGAAGCGGCAGCGGCAACGGCGGAAGGGTCACCCACGTGTTGTTCGCGGGTTCGTACATGACCACGTTGCTGGTCGAGGCAAAGTTGTCGACCATGCCGCCGGCCACTACGATCCGCCCGTCGAGCAGGAACGTCGCGGCTTCCGCGTGGCTCTTGCGCACCGGCATATCCGCAGCTGAGCTCCACGTGCTGGTGATCGTGTCATACACGCTGACCAGGGCGACCTGCTGGTGCAGCTTGTCATGGCCGAACTCGCCGCCAATCGCGTAGATCTTGTTGTTCAAAACGATGGTCGAGAAGTGATCGCGCGGGTTCGGCATCGCGGCCGCTGCGGTCCAGCTCGTGCCGCCATTCAAGTTCAGCACATAGTGATCGCTGACGTTGGCGTCGGTCCCCTCCGCCCGAGAGCCGCCGAAATAATGAAGCTGCCCGTTCACCAGCGCCAGCCCGCCCGCCGACATGGGCGTCGGCATCGACGGGAGCTCGCTCCAGGCGCCGGTGGTTGCGTTGAACTTCCACACCCGGTTGGTCGCCGTGCCCGGGTAGTCTCCGAAATAGCCACCCGCATAGTAGATCACGTTGTTCGCTTCATCGACGGCCACCTCCGCGTGCGTCTCGGGAATCGGTGCATCGGGAAGCGACGTCCATTTGTTTGCCGCGACGTCATACACCTCGAACTTCTTCGTCCCGATCGTGCTCGTCACGACCCACCCGCCTTCGACGTAGATCTTTCCGTTCAGCGCATGCGAGCTGGTCTCCCACCGGCCCGTCGGTGCGGGGGCAGCTACGGTGAAACTGGTGGGCCAATGAATATCCTCATCGCGAATCGTCACCGTCGCGCTGCCGCTGCCGCCGACGTTGAAGGGTACATCGGCGTTGTAGATGGTCAGCGTGACGGTCTCATCGCCTTCGGCCAGCGTGTCGGACGCAGGCGTGATGACGACATTCGCCGACGAAGAGCCCGCGGGAATCGTCACGAAGCCCGGCAGGTCGTTGTAATCGACGACTTCAGTCGCAGTGCCGGTGATGTTGTACTTGACGCCGATCGCCGATGCCGTGCTTCCCGTACGGCTGATCGTGAAGGTGCCGGTGTTCGGCCCCGCTTCACTCGCGGAGGCATCCGGCGCGCTGATAGTGAGCGTTGGCACGCCCGGATCGCTGAGGCGCAGCCAGTTCACATCACCGATGTCTCCGCCGCCCGCCGAGCTGTCAAACTGCAGGCGCATGATCTGACGTCCCGCCGAAAGCGAGACGCCGGTCCTGGTAACGGTGGTCCACGTCTGCCAGCCGCCGGTATTGGGGAGCGTCAGGGCGCCGGTCTTGTTGACGCCGCCGAATTCGACGTGGAAGGTCCCGCCCGTCTTGCTGGCGACGCGGGCTTCCAGCGAATAGGTGCCGGCCGTCGGGACATCGACGGTGTACTCCAGCCACTCACCCGACCGCGTCCATCCCACGCTGTATCCGCCACCGGTATCGGAGCTCGGGGTCAGGTCGACATCGCCCGTGCGGTAGACCGAGCCGAGGTTTCCGGCTGTCGTGTCGGAGTAGGCGACGCCGGCGCCGCCTTCGTCGAAGTTTTCCGCCTGAATCAAACCTGGGATCGACGGGACAATGTTTTTGTACGCGTGCTGGGTTGACGCGATTATCGGCGAAACGTCCACGTAGCACAGCTTGTTGTTGCTTGAACCCGTTGCGTTGCTCAGCGTCAGCCGCCCGTCGCTGACGGTGACGTTGACAGTCCCTTCGATCCAGTGCGTCGTGCTGTTGGGTGTTCCATTGACCGCCAGCACGTTCTCGGCGTTGACTCTGTAGACGCTGTTGATGTTGGACGGGTCGCCCGCGACCACATGCACCGAGTAGGCGCCGTTGGGGAGCCCCAACTCCCACGTGCGCGTCCCATAGAGCTGCGTGTGAACGAGCGTGTCGTAACGCTGGTCGAGCGACGTGGCGCTGTTTCGATCGCGCGTCGCGGTGGAGATGCTCTGGTCCCACCCATAGGAATGACCGTTACCGCGATCGCCGTAAACCGACCCGGTGTCGGCGAGATAGCCGGAGGGCGTCGCCGCTCCGGCCGGCTGAAAATTGATCGAAACCGGCGCCGCCGCGAGCAGCCAGCGCGCTTCGAGGACCTCAGCCCAATGCCGGGCAGCACGACGCGCAGGCTTCGCACGCGCGAGGCGGGCGGCCTTCAGTTGACGACGGATAGGACCCACTGCTCCCTCCGGAACAAATCACTCAGCAACACAAGCGGCGTAAACCTATCATGCGCTCCGGTGAACCCCAAGGCGATTCGCATATTTCGACCGCGTGTTCGCACTGATTAGCGGAATCAAGGCTTTGCATTACGATTGACGTGCCATGGCGGATGCAAATCGGCATGAGACCCGCTACCGCATGGGGATGACCCTCGCGCGGCAGGGACAGTTCGAGCAGGCCCTGGCAGCGTTTGAAGAAGCCGTGCGCCTCAAACCCGACTGGGCCGAGGGGCACTTCGGCCTGGGAATGACGCTGCTGAGCCGCGGCCGGCCCGAGCCCGCCGCAAGGGCGCTGCGACGCGCAATTGACCTTCAGCCCCATTATCCGGAAGCGCTGGTAGGACTGGGAGAAGTTTTGCAGCGGCAACACCGGGCCGATGAGGCCGCGAAAGCTTACCGCCAGGCGATCGCCCTCAGCCCGAATCATGCTCCCGCACATATCGCGCTCGCGTCGCTCCTGCACTCGCAGGGAAAAGTGGGTGAAGCGGTCGCCGCCGCGGAAACGGCCGCCGCCGCAGCTACGTCGGACCTGCGCCTTCAGGATTACCTTGGCAATCTGCTGGCGAGCTGGGGCAGGTTCGAGCCTGCCATCGCATGCTTTCGCGCCGTCGTCGAAGCTCAACCGACCAACGCGCCGGCGCTCTACAACCTCGCGAACAGCCTGCGCGCAGCCGCTCACCACGATGAGGCCATCCAGCAGTATGAGCATCTTCTGACGATCGAGCCGGGTCATGCGAGCGCTTTGAACAACCTTGGCAACCTTCTTCAGGCGAGCGGGAGACGACAGCAGGCGATTGAATGCTACCGCAAGGCGATCGAGCTCGATCCCAAGGTGGCGGCGCTGCACAACAACCTCGCCAACTGCCTCCGCGCCGAGGGCCGCGACGAAGATGCGGCCGCCGCTTATCAGCGCGCCATCGAGTTGGATCCGAAGCAACCAGCCGTCCACAACAATCTTGCCAATAGTCTCGAAGCACTGGACCGGCACTACGATGCCATCGATGCGTACCAGCGCGCGATCGCACTTCAGCCCGACCGCGCGGAGTTTCATTACAACCTGGGCAACAGTCTGCGGCAGCTCGGGCGCGAGCATGAAGCGATCGCCGCGTATCAGCGCGCGCTTTCACTGCAGAGCGACCACGTCGAGGCGCTCTACAACATGGGGAACCTGCTGCAAACGCGTGGACAGGAAGAGGAGGCGATCGCCTGTTATGAGAAGGCGATTGAGCGAA
Organism: Tepidisphaerales bacterium; assembly: GCA_038204465.1. Taxonomy (GTDB): domain Bacteria; phylum Planctomycetota; class Phycisphaerae; order Tepidisphaerales; family Tepidisphaeraceae; genus JBBRCX01. The sequence goes on from JBBRCX010000133.1 coordinate 7,520, forward strand.
ATCCGAAAGAGCCCGCTCTTCACAACAACCTGGGCCTCATCTACCGCGTCCGAGGCGCCCACGACAAGGCCATCGAATGCTATCAGCGGGCCAGCGCTCTCGCCCCGGACTTCGCGCCCTACCTGATGAACCTCGGGACCAGCCTGAAGGGGCAAGGCCGGCATGAGGAAGCCTTACAGGCATACCGGGAGTCGTTGCGGCTCGCGCCGAATTTCGCCGCCGGGAGCAGCAACCTGCTGCTGATGCTGAATTATCACACCGGCTTCTCGCCCCGGGAGGTCTTCGAAGAGCACCTGCGCTACGGCCAGCAGCACGCGTCGCCGCTGGCGGCTGAGATTCTTCCCCACGAACTCGATCCGAATCCCGATCGCCCGATGCGCGTCGGTTATGTCTCGGGCGACTTCAAATCGCATTCCGTAGGCTTCTTCATCGAATCCATCTTTGCCGCTCATACCGACCAGGTGAAACTAATCTGCTACTCCGATGTGGAGCGCGCCGACGCAATCACGCACCGGATCCGGCAGAACGCGAAACTGTGGCGCAATATCTCCGGGTTCAGCGACAAAAAGGCGGCGGGACTGATCCGCCAGGATCGCGTCGACATCCTTGTTGATCTCTCGGGGCACACGGCGGCGGGCCATCGAATGCTCCTCTTTGCCCGCAAGCCCGCGCCGATTCAGCTCACTTACCTCGGTTATCCCAACACCACCGGAATCGCCGCGATCGACTACCGCATCACCGACAGCTACGCCGATCCGCCGGGCATGACCGAGCAGTTTCACACCGAGCAACTGCTGCGGCTGGATCCGTGCGCCTGGTGTTATCAGGCCGCGCCCGACGCTTGCGAAATAACCGGTCCTCCCGCGATGTCGGCAGATCACGTCACCTTCGGCTCGTTCAACAACATCGCGAAGGTCAACGCGAAGCTCATCGCGCTCTGGTCCCGGCTTCTGCTGCGAGTGCCCGGGTCGCGCCTCTTCTTCAAGGAACGCAGCCTTGACGATCCTACTTCCCGCGCGCGCGTGGTCGATCTTTTTCGCATGAATGGCATTGGCGAAGATCGGCTCGATCTGCGAGGCTGGGAACCGCAGCACCAACAGCATCTCGAGGCGTACAACCACGTCGACGTCGCCCTGGATACCTATCCGTACCACGGTACGACCACTACCTGCGAAGCGATCTGGATGGGCGTTCCGGTGGTGACGCTCGCGGGCAAGACACATGTCTCACGTGTCGGCGTGAGCCTTCTCAGCAACGTCGGTCTGGATGAGCTCATCTCCTGTGACGAGGAGCAGTTCCTCAACATCGCCGCCGGCCTCGCACAGGACCTGCCGCGGCTCGCGCAACTGCGGCACAGCTTGCGCCCGCGCCTTGCGGCATCGCCGTTAATGGATGCAGTCGATTTTGTGGCGCGACTCGAGCGCGCGTACCGGCAGGTGTGGCGGCGCTGGTGCTCAGATGCCCAGCGGAAGAAACATGGCTGAGACGATCCGCGCTGCTCTGGCACGGGCCGCCCGGACGCTGACCCGGTGCGCGACCTAGTAGCGGCTCACGTCCTTCTTCTCGCGTAAGCTCTGCAGGTATTGCTGGCGCTTAAGGGTGTTTGCCTCCTCGAGATCTGCGGTCGTCTTCAGCGGCCCGTTCAGCGACAGGCTTCTCTCCCACGGGCCCAGACCTGCCCCGGCAGGGTTAACTTCTGTCAGCCAATCGTTCCTGAACGCTTCGCCGTGGATCGCTATCCGAGGAAGATGCTTCTGGCCGTGCGCATGATTTCCGGCGTGGAACATCAGGTGGTGCAGAAAGCAGACGTCGCCCGCCTCACCGACAAATTCAAACGGTTCGGGCTGCGGGATTGCATCGATCAGCGGCCCCGGGTGTCGAGCCTGCGGATCCGCGATCAACGCCTGTTGGATCAGCCGGTGCGTCCCGGGATAGACCGTCAGGTTTCCGCCGAATGGCTCCCCATCCGCCAGGGCAATCTGAAACATGAAGCCGCGGTAGAGCGGCGGGATCTGCTGGTCGGGAAAGTCGATGTGCCCGCGCGGCGCCAGCTTGGCCGCCGCCGTCTCGTTGAATGGCTTGATGAAAAGATAGTAGTTGCGCTCCCCATTCCACCGTCTGGGGCCGCCGAATAAATCGTCGATCGCCTGCCTCAGTTGAGGCTGTTCAAACAGCCGATCAAACGCCGCCTCCGGATCGGTCGCGCCCTGGAAGTACGGCTTGTGGAGAACCTCAGTGTTCTTCGAGTTCCATTGCTCCGGCGGCAGACCGTTGTTCACCATCTGGCGGACACGGGCTGCCGCCTCCGCGCAAACCGATCGCTCAATCACATGCTTGAGCACGGCAAAGCCATGCGCCACAAAATGTTCGGTGAAATGAAGCGCCGAATCGATAGCAGTTCGTACAGGGGGCGCGGCAAGTTCCGCCGGGGCCGACAGCGTAGCCATGACCGGAATTGTAAGCCGCGATCATCTTCGCCGCGAAGAACGGCGAAGCATCAACCCAGTAAGCGCGAGAACGCCCATGCCGATTGGCTCCGGCACGGCTGTGGCGGCGGCGCTGGAAGTCGTCGCGACAGCGGGGGAGGCGCCAAAGGTGAGGCCGGTGACGCTGCTGATCCAGGCGAGGTTGCTGCTGATCCTCGTGCTGTAGCTGTAGGCCGGGCCACCGGTGGTGTTTTTGGTCCAGTTGCCTTCGCCGCCGGTGTACAGGCCGCTCTTGTCGAAGATGGCGGCGTTGAAGCCGCTGTTGGCTGTGCCGTCGAGG
>JBBRCX010000134.1:0-10244 GCA_038204465.1 Tepidisphaerales bacterium
CCGTGCTGCGGCTTGTCGACGCCCTTGTTGTTCAGCAATCCGATCAGCCAGCCGCCGTCATCCAACTGGTTGATTGTCCACTCGACGTCGCCGCTCACCTTCGCCGGCGCCAACCCCTGCGTCAGGTGTTGCATGAGCAGCGCGAGCAGCGGCACCGGCTTCTCGTCAATTCCGATGCCGAGGGGAACACCCACCACGATCAGCTGCCCCTGCCCGCGCTGGTACGACGCCGCGATCGCAGCGCCGTCACCCGCCGTTGCCAACACCCGTGCGCCTTCGGCAGGAAGCGCGCGATAGTGAAAAACGTTCGACGACACCTTCTGCTCGCCGATCTTCCAATCCACCTCCGCTGCCTCGCCCTCTTTCCCAAATGCCGGCAGCTCGAGCTGTTTGAGGCCAGGACCGCTGAATTGATCGGCGCATACGACAAGCGTCCCGCCGCCCTGCACGTAATCGTGCAGCGCCTTGCCCCACTCATCGGTCACGAACACTTCGCCCGCACTCACAAGCACCGGGTACGTCGCGGCGATCTGCGTCTTCTTCGGCGCCGTCACGATCACGTCGAAGATGTCGCCGAATACTCCATTCACGAAAACCTGCATGACCGCATTCGCCGGCTGACTCTGCGTCTCCGGCGCCGGGTAGTACGCGATGTCAAACCAGCCCCGGATGGCCGCCTCGTGCCGGCCCGGCGAGAGCAGCCTGGGGTTCCACTGCGGGTCCAGTCCGAACGCGCCGGGCGTGAACAGCTCCTGCGAATACCCGTGTGCCTCGTCCAGCAGAAACGCGACCGGCGTGTACTGCGCCCCGCGCGGGTGGTTCTGCGCCAATTTCATCATGTACTCGGTGATCCGCCCGCGCGGTGAGTACTGCAGCGGAAACTCGTCTCCTGCCGACCCGCCCCCCGGCTTCCAGTAAAGGTCCACGCCCTCCTCGTGATAGAACACGTCCGCGCCCGCCAGGTGGAACAGCGTGTAGTCCTTCAACGTGAAGTTCATCCCCGCGCCGGCCCATGCGTCATACTGATTGTCCAGGATGTAACGCGAGCTGGCAGGGTAAAAGTAAGACTCGCGCGAATAGATCGTCGAAGCGTCGCCGAAGTTGCATGATTGGTAATCGACCAGCTTCATTCCCATCTGCCGCGACGCGCCGCGCAAAAACGCCAGCCGCCGCGCCAGCGTCGGTCCGTTGCCGCTGCTCTCGTGCCCGATCCGCTTCGCGCCCCATTCGCCGATCGCGTGGCAGAACGCTTCGTTGCTCGCGGACAGGCACGAGATGATCGGCCCCCAGACCTCCGCCGCCGAAAGCTGCCTGCCCGCGTAATCAGAGAACTTCTTCGCCGTCACTTCGCTGTATCCCTGCTTCAGCGCCGCCAGCACTTCGCCCCGGCTCCTGGCCGCCTTCACCTTCGGCGCCAGCGTCGCCGGATCGGGATAGGCATACGAGATGCTCTCGCCCGCAACGTATCCGAGGAACCGGTCCCCCATCTGCTTGAGCCGCCCATAGATCTCCTGCCGGTTCGTGTTCGGCTCGAACTTCGGATCTGCGTAATTCAATAGAACGGCGAACTTCCGCTCGGGGTGGCGGTTCACCCAGTCATTTTCCGGCGTCCCCTTGCCGAACACCGCCGTGTACATCGGGATGTGCCAACACGGTCCCGCCAGCGCATTGCCATACAGCGGCACGTCCTGCTTGCCCTTAAACATTTCTAAAAACGGCGCCAGGATCGGAGGGTCGATCGCGAAGGGCGCTTCCACCCGCTGACCGATCGGCTTCTTCAACTCATCCTGCCACTGCGTCGAGGTGTTCCACAGAAATGTCGGCGGCGCTGTGGCGATTTTCCACGCCGCCGGCGTCTGGCCCACAGGTTTCGCGGGGACCAGCGCCTCCACTTCCGGCATTCCGGCCTTCTGCATCGAGCGCAAGACCGCCCACGCCGGATGGTCCGGCTTGTTCCTTCCCGCGGGGCGATAGCTCGCATCCGTCGTCAAGCAAATGCAGTCCACCTGCCGCCGCGCCTCTGCCGGGCCCGTCGTGTAAAGCTCGACGCGCGCGGGACCCTTCTGCAATTCCACCTGCACCGAACCCCAGCCGAACGCCCAGTCCCACAACACCTTCATCGGGTCCTGCTCGTCCACCACCGGCTTATCACCAAACAGGCTTTTCGAGACCCCCGACCCCTGCTTGATCCGAATCCCGAAGGCTTCCTTCTTGCCGCGATAGTCCGCATACCGAACCCAAAGCGTATACATCCCCGCCGCCGGCACCTCCACGTCGCGCCCGACCACAACTTCCCCCGGCTCATCCGCCCGCGCCGCGATCGAACTCCACTCGCTCTCCCCACCCTGCGTCCACTCCGCCGCCACGCCCGGCCCGGACAGCGACCACGATCCCTTCGTGGTCACCGCCACCGGCTGAAACGAGAAGTTGCTCCCATTCAGCGGCCCCATGTTCTCCGCTTCGATCCAAATCGAATTTGCCCCCTGCCCCACCGGCCCCGGCTGCGCCCGAACCACGCGCCCCACCACAAGCAATCCCACCAGCACGAAACTCCACCGCCATGTTCCAGCCATATCCATTACCTCATCACAATTGGTCCGACTGCGGTAGGGTCCGCACCATGCAATGTTTCCGCTCAATCACACTCGAAAATCGCAAATCAAAAATCGCAAATCCCATCACCTGTACACACAAAAGATCTCCGTGTCCTTCAACGCGGCATCGAACACCACATCCTCTCCCTCCTGCCGCGAGACGATCGCGTCCGATCGCGTGGACTTGAGCGCCTTCACCTTCCCGCCGCCCCGCAGGCGCACCGACAACTTCTCCAGCGGTTTCCCGGTGGCGTTGTTCAGGATAACGAGCGTCACGTTGGGGCCATCCATCACCGAGGAATACACGCCAGGCACCGACAATATCACCGGCGGCTGAATGCCCGCCTTCGCCACCGCATCCGTCACGAAGCGCCGCGCGTCCACTCCAAGCTCAAACTCCCAGTTCGGCCCGATGGTCACGTCCGTTGGATAATGTTGCCGCACGTACGCTTCCCCGGCCAGCGCGCCGACGAGCGTCGCCTCACCCTTGCCCGCCGCGTTCTGCAGCACCGCCGGCTTCCCGTCTTCATACGTGCCAACCACCTTCGCCCCCGCCGGCGTGCACTGCAGCTTCGCGCCCCATACCGCAACGCTCGCCTTGCCCCCGCCGGGATCCGCGCTGATGTCGCCCAGCTTCGTGTACGCGAACTTGCTGACAGCGGGCCCGAAAAGCGCGCTCGAGAAGTCCAGCCATTTCGGCTGCGTCGTCATCGAGCGTTCTTTAGCGCCGAACGCGCGGTCCAGAACATCGCATGGCTGGTTGTATTCGTCCAAATTCGCCGCCCCAACGCACGCCCACAACTTCCCCCCATCCTGCACCCACGATGCGATCTTCTGCTGCACGTCGCGGCGCACGTTGGAGTCCACCATGTACAACAGCGTGTAGTTCTTCAGCCCGCCTTCCAAAACTTCCTGCTCGCTCACCACCTCCACCGGTACGTTCGCATGCTGCAAGGCCGCGAACACGTTCTGCCGCTCCGGCAGGCAATACAGCCCCTTCCCCTGCATCACCTCCGTCGTTGCCGCCACCAGCAGCGCCACCTTCGCCGGCCTCACCTCCGCCGCCGCAATCTCATCCTCGAACTTCTTCAACGCCCGCGTCGATTCCCCCGCGTCGCGCAGCGCGGCCGGATCGTCGCTCCACGCCGGGCCGATGTTGCTGATCGGTCCGTACAGGTAAAGCTGGATCTCCTTCACCCCATGCATCAGATTCGCGAACAGCCGCGCGCGGATCTGCGGGCCCACCACGTAGCTCGACAGCGGCAGCCCGTGCTTTCGCGCGGCGCTGCGCATCATCTCGTCGCCCAGCATGATCCGGCCGACGCCCAGGTCCCAGCCGCTTGTCCAGTCTTCGGTCATGATCCCCTGGAACGCGTGCTCCTGGCCCAGAGCGAACCAGTCCAGTTCCCCCTTGTCCATGTCGTTGTCATTGCCGATGAAGGCAAACTGCATCGGCCCGGCCTGGAAATTCAGCCCGATGAACTTGGCATTGGGAAAGTTAATTCTCGCCGCATCCGTCGCGCCACGGTAGAAGACGATTGCATAATGGTCCGCGTAGCGCCGGGTGTGATAGAACAACCGCGCATACTCCACCGTCCCCGCCGCCGCCAGCTTCGCCCGCTCGTCCGCGGGTTCCACTTGCTCCCAGCTCGCCGCCCCCAGCATCGCCGGTTCCAGCCCCTGGTTCTTCAGCCACGATCGAAAGTCGGCAAGCAGCGCGGGCGACGCCTTGATCTCCGCCGCGCTCGTGGCCGGCCCCGGCTCATCGCCCAGGTTGATGTGGGTCGCGATGGAATACGCGAACGGCGCCGTCGCCTTCGTGGCCGGCCCGATCCGCCCGTAGTAATCCGTAAACACCCGCTTCCAGCGCTGCTCAGCGCTCTCGCCCGCCCGGAACTCGTATTCCTTCGCCTGCGCCGTGTAGGGATACATCCCCGCCCAGGCGGTGATCGTCGTGTCGATGATGTGGTGCTTCGTGAACAGGTCCTTCAACATCGCGTCGCTTGCGCCCGTGAACGCGCCGCTGTTGATCCCCAGCGCCTCGAAGATCGCCGTATCGAGTTCCGCCCGCTCGATCGAAGCGTTCCCCGACTCCGTGCGGTAGTTGCCCAGCGTCGCCCATGAGGCGATCTTGATCTTCCGCAGATGTGGCGGGGGCCCCAGGTCCAGGCTCTTCACCAGTTCCATCCGCCGGCGGGCCCACTCCGTGAACCCTTCCAACATGCGCATCCCCGCCTCGCCGCCTTGCGTTGGCATCTTCACCGACACCATCCCTGAGTCATCAGAGGCCTCATCCAACACGTGAAAGATCGCGGCCTCCTCCGCCTTGCTCGCGAACTCCAGGTGCAATTTCAGCAGCTTCGACCGCTTCACGTCCTTGGTTCGTACCGCAAACGCCGTATGCCACTGCGCCCCCTTCGACACCGGCAGCTCCACCCACCTGCTCGCCTGCCCCGCCTTGAGCCAGTCAGCATCGTTCTTCGGCGCGATCCAGGGCAGCGGCGATCCCCAGTCGTTGTCGCCCGTCCTCGGCCGCTGCTGCAGTCCCGAAGCCATCACCGTCCCCGTCGAGGTTCGCGCCGGCGCGTAAGGGTTGGTCTCGCTGTCGATGATGACCGCGTAGCGCAGGTTCGCCGGCGCGTCGATCCGCACCCGCGCCCACGTCTGTCCGGTGAACTCTTCAGGCTTATGCGACTTGAGCCACTCCTCAACGTTTCGAGTCGGCGCCGCGCTCGCGCCGCGCGCCATCAGAATTCCAATCAGGTAAACGACGAGACGCCGAGAAAACAGAAGTTTTGACATGATGAAGCTCCTCACCAGAGGCGCAGCACGGTTGAAACCACCCCCCCGACACGCCAAACGCGACGAACCCGATCCGCCGCTGCACATCACTTCGCCGCTGCCGAAGGCTGATTCGAATAAACCCGCACGTCAAAGGGCTTCAGCTGATCGCTGAAGTTTCCCGACCCGTCCGCCGTCAGTTCTTTATTGTCGTACCAGCAGAAGATTTTCCCCCCGCTGAACTTCGGCGCCGTCACCTGGATCTTCGCGGGCTTCTCCGATGCGTTGACGAGCAGGATCACCGCCGTCTGCCCGTGTTGCTTCGTCACAAGCTCGATCTCCGCCGGCTTCGCCCCCGTCTCCTCCGTCAGCTTCACCTGCGGCTTCCAATCCGCGTCGCGCGAAGCAAAGACGGGCGCCATCTCCGACAATTCCTTCAGCACCGGCTTGAAGTATGCCCAGAACGCATCGTTCAACTCCTTCGCCTTCTTGAAGTCCGCCACCAGGTTCGGGTTGTTGTCCACCTTCTCCGGCAGCCCCGCTGAAGCGGCGGGCGCGCTCGCGCGGATCTTCCCGTAATAGAGAATCCCTTTGGCGCCGGCAATCACCACCTGGTATGCCATGAACCGGCTCTCCGCCGTGGTCGGCAAACCCTCCGCACCATCCTCCGGCCCATGGATCTGCCACGCCTGCTCGACCGCGATGATCGGCTTGTTCGGCACGAAACTCTGCATCCACTTCGTATCGTGCCCCATCACCGCAATCGAGAATGGCACGCCCTCGGGAATGTCCTTGTCCTGATAGAACCACCGCTTCCGCGGCACCGGATACTTGTCCAGCCCGTACACGTCGCACAGCGTCCCCCACTGCTTCAGAAGCTCCGGCTTCTTCCGGTCGGGCCACTGCACGCACAGCACCGGATGGTTCGGGTCCAACTGCTTCACGATCGCATAGCCCGGCCGCGCCTGCTCGATCTTCACCTGGTTCACGATCGGCTCATCCGCGTGTTCCCAGAACAGGATCGTCGGGTGATTCTTGAAGGCGTTGATCGTCTTCTTCAGCGCGTCAAACTCGCCGATCAGCGCGCCGGGCGGGCGATACTGCACGCGCAGCCCCGCCGCCGCGATCCGATCCAGCTCCGTCCGCGCCCGCCCCAGATCTGCGCCCGAGCTGAAGAAGAGGGTGTTGAACCCCATCTCCCGAAGGTCCTTCAGCAGCTTGCCGCTCTTGTCGGCGATCTCCTCTTCCGCGTAGTACAGCCCCAGCGGGAAGAACGCCTCGTTGTTCACCAGGATCGTCCGGTCGTCGCGCACCGTGACCTTGCTCGGCCCCGACAAAGGCTTCATCGCCTCCGCCCCGCGCGCGGCAACGCCATAACACAGAAGCGCCGCCACGCTGCTGATGGCCCCCCATCGCCGGAACAGATTGCGAATCGAGTGCACCAGGGTTCCTCCACTACATGTTAGGTTGTCTCGGTCGCGATCAGGTAATCTCGGTGAGTCGGGTTGTTTTCAGGATCGCACGCCTGCATGAGTAACCCGCCGCCAGCGCGCTCACCTGCTTCCGAGCAGATTCTTCACGATAAACAGCTCCAAACCTTCGTAATCGCGCGCATCGACATATTGCTTCCAGTCCGTGCGATCGATCGAGTGAACCAGGTCCACGAGCATCAGGAAGATCTCCTTCGAATGCTGCAGGTGCAGGTGCGACTTCTCCGCCGGCTGCGTGCGCATCGCCTTCACGTCCAGCCCGACGATCTCTCCATGCTTTCCGTAACCGTTTCGCACCAGCACGTCGACCTGGTTGAACGCCCGCCGAAGATCGACCGACCCGAAGGTCTTATCCTGGTCATACTTCAGCCCGTTCTGGTCGTTGAGGTGCACGCCCCAGAGCTTGTTGTGGAAAATTGCGTTGGCGAATTCCTCGGATGGATCCAGCCCCGCGAGGATGCAGTGCGCCGACTCGATCAGCACGCCCACGCGCCTGGGGTCCTTCGCCTTGTAAGCCAGCGCCAGAAAGTGCCCGGTCGTCGGCATGAACATCAGGTCCATCGGCTCGTTCGGCTTCATCTCGCCCAGCACCCGGATGTTCTTGTCGTAGTCCAGCATCGCGTCGACAAACTCGAGCATGCGCTGGAAGGCGATCACCGCGTCCTTGCTTTCGCGGATATAGGTTCCTTCCCGCGCGGGCCACCAGACGAAGCGGTCGGTCTGCAGGATGCGCGCCACGTCGATGCAGCGCCTGCCGCGATCGATAGCCCATTTGCGGTTGCCCGCGTCGTTGCTCGTCACCGGCCCGTCGATGCCCCGCGCATCCTCCCACAGCCGCGGCGCCGCGATCTCGGCCTTGAGCCCATGATCGTCCAACAGTTTCTTGATCTCCTTCGCCTTCTTCTCCCGATCGGCGGCCGGGAATTCATCGGGCACCGCATCGTCATCGTGGAACTGCACGTACTCGAATCCCAGGTCCTTCAACACCTTCAACTTTTCGACAAACGCCCGCTCAGGCCTCACCGGCGGCCCGAACGGATCGGCGCCGGGATGCAGGTTCCATGGCCCGGCCGAAAACTTGAAGTCCTTTTTCGTGCTCCACTGCGCGCTCATGTCTCTCCTTCGTCCATCGGGCTCCGCTTCCCCATTCAAGTGCGGCTAAACTACGCCGCCGCACACCACCGTCAAGCATCGAATGAATGGCCCGCGGTTGGCGACAACGGTGCGGGCGGCGCGCAGGCGTGAACTGAGCCGCTATATTCGTTCCAACAGAAGTGAACACCTGGCTTGCAAGGCGACGTGCAGTTTGCCCCCGTTGACCTGAACCTCCGGGCGACCCCTACTCACATCCTCGATGAAACAAAGATCCTTGACCGTTCGCCTCACGCTCTTCGCCGCCGCCGTGCTCCACATCGCCTGCGCGACTACCCCTGAGCCGCCCCCCTCGCCCGATCAACAGGTTGCGGCCAAACGCGTGGCACTCGAATTCCTCGATTCCATCGCCCACAACCGAGCCGCGCAGGCAAGGGGGCGACTCACCGGCGATGTCGATGATGAATTCCTGATCGGGATGATCTCCACGCTCGCTGATCTTCACGCCTACTCCCAGGCCGCTTTCGGCGCATATCCCGACTCCGCCGCGAAGATCCGCCGGGGCGATCCGATCTACGTCTGGGCCGAAGCCATCCGCGCCGCTCCCCCTACCCCCGCCGAGCAAGGCCTCGTCGCTCTGCACACCTACGACCCGAATCTGGATCTCTATCTCCGCCGCGAGCCCGGCGGATGGAAAGTCGACTTTGCCTCACCCTTCCACGAGGACATCAGCCTCAAGCTGCTCCTGCAACTCCGCGCAGGTGACATCGCGCGGCAACTCGCCCGCGAGATTCAGCACGGCGCCTATAAGAGTTTTGATGAAGTGGAAAGTGCGTTTTCCCGAAGGGTCCGCCCCCCGACCACGCGCCCCTGAGCGATCCGGTTTCTCCTGATGAGCCGGCCGTGGATCGAGCTGTCGGCGGAATCGGAATCCTTTGCCTGCCTTCGCGGGCATCTCCCGAGACAGATGCAAACCTGCGATCGGTCCGCAACGGCTTCAGTCGGGGCGCACCGGATAATACCCGGTGGACTTGGCGAACGCGTCGATCATCTGCCTGATCTGATCCGTTGCCGTCTGAAGACGCACGACTTCCGTTGCGTTGTCCGGCAGCAGAACAAAAAACCGAAGCATCGTGACCTGTGGGTCAGCGCGCACGAGAATCTGCATGAAGTCTACCCACAGCGTTGGCAGCATCGGGTTGGGGTGCGCCGGTACCTCCTTGGATTGTATGGAACGCGGTTGCGATGGTGCTGATGTTCGTGGAGTAGGTGACTTTCGGGTTTTCTTGGACACGATCGACTCCTTCATGGATGAAATACTTCGCAGGCGTTGCGCCAACGTATCTGGGTGCAACCACTTCGTGTTGCTCGGCAATCCTTGCCTTCACGCCAAGCGAGGAAAGCAGACGTCCTGCCACCTCAAGAGTGACATTTTGTTCGGCATGGATCACCCGATTCACGAAAGAGGGATGCTTGCCGGCAACCTCCGCGAGTTTCTTTTGACTCCATTGTTTCTCATGCAGCCGCCTCAGGATCAGCGTCGCCAAGCTGAGACGGAGTTCAGCTCCACCGCTCGCGGGATCACTGTCAAATTCCTCTAATTCCTTTAGTAAGTCCTGCGTCGTGGTCATGAACCTTTCCTCCACCAAGAGCGGTCCGACTTGATCTTTGCCACGGCCTCGATGCGCTCACGATCAGAAGCCCGGAGTGCCTGCCCTCTTTTCAGGTATGCGTCAATCACGATGAAATCTTCAGCGTCGAAGAAACCAAGCGCCCTGAATAGACTTCGTCTTGACCCGATTCGATAGACTTCATCCCACTCCCGCCTGACCGGTTTGGTGTTGCCCACATAGTACCGAAAGCCATTGCGCGCATATTCCTCAAGCTTCTTTACAAAGAAGCCGCGTGGCTGCTCTGTCCTGGTAAAGGCCCTAATTTCCTCTCTTGCGCGCTGACTTATCCACACACGAGTGACGCATGGACGCCCGACGAATAGTTCTTCGACTTCGACCATTATTAACTTAAAAGTTAATCGCGTCAACCGAGAAGAAATGGCCCCTTGAAATGGCGTTTTTCTTGCGACGCCGCTCCGCAATCAAAGGTCGCCCGCGGAACAACGGCTCGCCAGCGACGCTAATTGGCTTAGCCCGGGTTATTCATAGCACTCGGCTGCATATGATCGTAAACGCCGATGTGGCGTTCACGTGCAAGGAATCAAGCCCGACATCGCCGGGCGCACCGACTTTCGAGAAAGAGGGTTATTCACGGGCTTTTTGAGCGTCATGAA
>JBBRCX010000135.1:0-10208 GCA_038204465.1 Tepidisphaerales bacterium
AGGGACGGGTGGCGCGCCCATCGAAGACAAAATCGGTGCTGAAGTGAACGAGCGCCGTTCCGTACTCCTTTGCCAGCGCCGCCATCGCTCCAACGGCAGTGCCGTTGATCGCGTTCGCTTTGGCCGGCTCATCCTCGCAAAGATCAACCTTCGTGTGCGCGGCACAATTCAGCAGCAGGGTCGGCCGCTGCTCGTGGAAAAGTTTGCGCAGGTCCTCGTCGCGGGTGACATCACACGCCGCGCGGTCGAGGCTGATCGCCTTGCTGTCCCGGCGGCCCAGCGCCTCGGCCAGCGCGTGCGCCAGCATCCCGTTGCCGCCGGTGATCATTGCGCGGTCGTAGATGTGCATTATGGATTGACCCGCTAACTGGCCGGACGGCTCAGCACGGGAAAGACGCCCGTGCCCCATTGAGCCCACTGTTATCTCCCGGCGTACTGCGTTTCGTAGTAGTGAAGGTATTGGCCGCTCTTGATCGCGCGCCACCAGGGCTCGTGCGTCCGGAACCAGTCGATCGTGGTCTTCATCGCTTCGTCGAAGCGGTGCTTTGGCGACCAGCCAAGCTCGCGGCGGATCTTGCTCGCGTCGATCGCATAACGGCGATCGTGGCCGGGGCGGTCCTTCACGTATTGCACGCTTTCGTCCCAGTTTTTGCCCATCTCGCGCAGGATGGTCTCGGTGATCGTGCGGTTGGTAATCTCGTTGTTGCCGCCGATGTTGTAGACCTCGCCGGGCTTTCCCTTGTTCAGCACGGTCCACACCGCGTCGCAGTGGTCCTCGACATACAGCCAGTCGCGGACGTTGAGCCCGTCGCCGTACAGCGGCACCTTCTTTCCCTCGATCAGGTTTGTCACGAACAGCGGGATCAGCTTCTCGGGGAAATGGTAGGGGCCATAATTGTTTGAGCAGCGCGTCGTGAGCACGGGCATCTTGAACGTGTGATAGTACGAGCGGACGAGGCAGTCGCCGGCCGCCTTGCTGGCGCTGTACGGGCTGTTGGGCTGCAGCGGCGTCTGTTCCGTGAACTTCACTTCGGGCCGGTCCTCCGGAAGCGTGCCGTACACCTCATCGGTGCTGACCTGGAGATACTTCTCAATGCCCTTCGCTTTGGCGACGTCGAGCAGCACCTGCGTTCCGACGACGTTGGTCTGGATGAACGGCCCCGAGCCGAGAATGCTGCGATCGACGTGGCTCTCCGCCGCGAAGTGCACCACCTCGCCGACGCCATGCTCATCCCAGAGCGTCGAGAGCAGTTCCGCATCGCAGATGTCGCCCTTGATGAAAACGAGACGCTCGTCTTCGAGCAGGTCCTGAAGATTCGCCAGGTTGCCGGCGTAGGTAAGCTTATCGAGAGCGATCAGCTTCACGCGCTCGCCGCGCGTGAGCAGCATGCGCACGAAGTTCGATCCGATGAATCCCGCGGCGCCGGTGACAAGGATGCTTCGCATGCGTCTGTACTTCCTCACTCGCGGCGGATCACGTCACCGCTGATTCCTTGTTGGCGCCGCCCTGCGCGACCATGTTGCAGGCCTTGAGGTAGAAGTCGATGTTCTCCCCGCCGTCCGCCCAGAAGCCCTGCACCTTGTCGGCGGTCATCTCGCCGCGCTCGATGTACGCGTTGTTGACGTCGGTAATCTCCAGCTCGTTGCGGGCGCTGGGCTTCAGGGTCTTGACGATGTCGAACACCTTGCCGTCATAGAAATAGATGCCAATGACCGCCCAGTGGCTCTTGGGGTCGTTCGGCTTCTCGACGATGCGTACGACGCGGTCGCCGTTCATTTCAGCGACACCATAGGCCTTGGGGTTCTCCACTTCGGACAGCAGGATCTTCGCCCCCTGCCCCTGATGGCGGAACTTGCGGCACGCCTCCCTGATGGAATACTCGACGATGTTGTCGCCGAGGATCAGGCAGATGGAATCGCCTTCCGCGAAGTGCTCGGCCAGCCCAAGCGCCTGGGCGATCCCGCCGGCTCCATCCTGGTAGGTGTAGTTCAACTCCTTGAGGCCAAATTCGCGTCCATTGCCGAGCAGGCGGATGAAATCGCCGGCGTTGTTGCCGCCGGTGACGAGCAGCACTTCATCGATTCCCGCCTTGGCCATGCATTCCAGCGGGTAGTAGATCATCGGCTTGTTGTAGACCGGGAGCAGGTGCTTGTTGGTCACCTTGGTGAGGGGGAACAAGCGGCTGCCGGTGCCGCCGGCGAGAATGACGCCTTTCATCGGTCGCGCTCCAGGGTGCGGATGCCGGTAAGGACGATTACATCTATCCGCCGCACGGCGGGCAGGAGGTCGCCCGGCGGTGGCCGGTTGACCATAAATACATCGGCTGGACGCTCTTGGCCAGTAAGCGGCGCTCCCAAGGGCGGCCCTGCGAGCGACTGCCGTTATCGGACCGCAACAACCCCCGACGGATCAAAAAAGGTCGGTGGCGTCGCGAAAGAACGGCTGTTCCGCATCGCGCTTGGAGAGGATGGCCTGTTCCGGCGCGACGCCCCACTCGATCCCCAATTGAGGGTCATTCCATCGAATGCCGCGCTCGTGCGCCGGCGAATAGTATCGGGTCACCTTGTAAATCACTTCGGTATTGGGCTCGAGCGTTACGAACCCGTGCGCGAATCCGGCGGGCACGAAAATCTGCCGCCAGTTTTCCGCGCTGATCACCGCGCTCACGTGCCGTCCGAACGTCGGCGAGCTTCGACGCGCATCCACCGCCACGTCCAGGACCGCCCCCCGCACGACGCGCACCAGTTTATCCTGCGCCATCGGCGCGACCTGGTAGTGCAGGCCGCGGACCACCCCCTTCGCGGCCGAGAGCGAGTGGTTGTCCTGCACAAATTCCACATCGATGCCGGCGTCGCGCAGGAGCCTGCGGCTGTAGATTTCCGAGAAGAACCCACGCTCGTCGCCGAGCTTCTTCGGCACAAGAATGCGCACCTCCGGGATTTCGGTTGGGATGACCTGCATTGCTGGGAATATCGGCTGGCCCGGGGTCCGGGGAAACAGGTACGGTAAGTCGATGGCGAATTACCGAACAATCGCCAGGCTCTTCAGCGAACGCGGAGCATCGAACGAAATGTCCTCCTCGACCAGCGTCCTCGTTTCAACCGTCGCGCCGAACTGTAGCCGCAGCCGTGCGAGAAGCTCTTCGACGAGATGCTCCGGCGCCGATGCGCCCGCGGTCACGAGCACCGATTGCTTGCCCTGCAGCCAGGCAGGATCGAGCCCCGTCTGATCATCGATCAGATAAGCGTCGCGGCCCGCCTCGCGCGCGCGGTCGACCAGCCGTTGCGAATTCGAGCTGTTGCGGCTCCCGATGACCAGCACGACGTCCACTTCCGGCGCCAGCTCAGTCACCGCGCTCTGCCGATTCGTCGTCGCGTAACAGATGTCTTCCTTTGGAGGGCCCTTGATGTTCGGGAACCGCTTCTTCAGGGCGGTGATGGTCCGCATCGCGTCGGAGACGCTCAAGGTCGTCTGCGTCACGAACGCCAGCTTGTTTGAATCGGGGACCTGCAGCGTCTCCACCTCCTCCGGGCCTTCGACGACGATGATCGAGCCCGGAACTTCGCCGACAGTGCCGATCGCCTCGTCGTGATTCGCGTGTCCGACGAAAATGATCGTGTATCCCTCGCGGGCGAAGCGCAGCACCTCCAGGTGGACCTTCGTCACCAGCGGGCAGGTCGCATCCACCTCGACGAGCCGGCGGGTTTTCGCCTCACGCCGGATTTCCGGCGAGATCCCGTGGGCGCTGTAGACCACCACGCCGCCCTCCGGCACCTCGCGGACATCGTCCACAAAGGTCACGCCCCGGCCTCGGAAGCCGTCGACGACGTGGCGGTTATGCACGATCTCGTGATAGACGTAAACCGGCGGCCCCTTGAGGCGCAACACTTCGTCGACGACGTCGATCGCCATGTTGACGCCAGCACAAAAACCGCGCGGGTTTGCAAGCAGGACCTTCATGTGCGTTCGATTCTACGGGAAACCGGCCGCAAGGGTCCAACCCAAATCGATGGTGCGCCGCAATCGCGCGTCCGTAGCCCGCATTCCAGCCCGCGGTTATTCTCCCCGCCATGGCGCATATCAAGCCGTTCGCGGGGATACATTATTCCAAAACCGCCGGCCTGGAAATGTCGCGGATCATCGCGCCGCCTTACGACGTGCTGAACGAGCAGCAGAAGGGGTCGCTTCAGGCACGGCATCCACACAACATCGTCAACATCGACCTGCCACACCTGCCACCGAAGACGGCGGGACCGGATGAAACGTACGAAAAGTCAAACGTCACGCTGCAGGCGTGGCTGTCGGGGGGAGTGCTCAAGCGCGATCATCGCCGAGCGCTCTACCCCTACACGCAGAGCTTCAAGCATGGCGAGCGCACCTATCATCGCCGCGGATTCTTCGCACTGGTGCGCTTATCGCCGTTCGGCGCCGGCCAGGTGGTGCCGCACGAGAAGACCTACAAGGGAGCGATTGAGGATCGGCTCAAGCTGATGCGCGCCACGGGCGTGCAGCTTTCGCCTATCTTCGGGTTGTACAGCGACGCGAAAAACGAAATTACCGGCCTGCTCTATCACAACCTCGCCAGGCCCGAGCTTTCCGGAACGCTCGACGGCGTGCAGAACGATCTGTGGAGCATCATCGACGCGGAGCTGGAGAACCAGGTGATCGACCTGATGGGCCAGCGGCCCATCTATATCGCGGATGGGCATCACCGCTACACCACCGCGCTGCAGTTTCAGTATGAGGCCGAGCAGAAGAACGGCGGCGTACTGCCGCCGCATCACCCGGCGAACTTCTGCATGTTCGTCCTCGTCGGCATGCAGGATGACGGCCTGCTCATCCTCCCGACGCACCGGCTGATCGGCGGGCTCTACGGCTTTGAGATCGGGGCCTTCGAGGCCGCGGTGCGCGAGCACTTTGAGATCACCGGTCTGGCGGTCCCACCGGAGCGCATCGCGGAGGCGGCCCAGGCGCTTTCCGCGGAGTCGCTCCACACCTTCGGACTGTACGATGGAAAGACCAAAACCCTTTACAGGCTGAGCCTGAAGAACCCGGAGGTCCTGGCGGCGCTGGAGCCCGCCAAGAGCGAGGCCTGGCGCAGACTTGACGTCGCGATCCTTCAGCGCTACCTGCTCGATGAGGTGATCCAGCCCAAATTTGCCGGCGGGAAAGAGCTGACCAAGGGGTACAGCGCCGACGCGAAAAGCATCCCGGCGGAAGTAGACGGCAAGAAATACCAGATCGCCCTGCTGC
Source organism: Tepidisphaerales bacterium (assembly GCA_038204465.1). Taxonomy (GTDB): domain Bacteria; phylum Planctomycetota; class Phycisphaerae; order Tepidisphaerales; family Tepidisphaeraceae; genus JBBRCX01. The sequence continues at coordinate 5,255 of JBBRCX010000135.1, forward strand.
TGCGCCCAACGCCGCTGCACGCGCTGGAAGACCTGGGGCGTCACGGCGAAGTCATGCCGCAGAAGAGCACCTACTTCTATCCCAAACTCGCGACAGGAATGATCATGAACCCGCTGCGATAATCTGATGGCGTGGATCGCATCTGCAACCTACTTACCGCACGCGCAGATTACAATCCCGTCACCGTGAAGGAATCTATGAGGGTCGTTTGGCTGGCCTCTTATCCGCGATCGGGGAACACGTGGCTGCGGTTCCTCAGCGCGCCGGATCGCTGCGTGAGCCTCGGCGGCAACGCGACCAAGATACCGCGCACCACGCGCGCCGCCCATCTCACTGAATTACATTCGCAGTGCAACTCGGCGGCCTGGGACCGGAACTACTCCGCAGCCGCCAATGCGGTCGCCCGCGCAAGGTGGCACGAAGTGTTGTCGGCATTGCTCAATGACCCTGACTTTGCCGCTCCGACTCATATAACTTCCGTCGCGGGAAATTGCTTCACATCAGGGCGCGGGTCATGTATAATCGCCATGGGCAATCGGGAAGGAGCGCGGGCTGTGGAATTCTACTATGACGAGATGGATCGAGACCTGCTTGTGCTGAAGGCCGATGGCGGCCTCAATTCTCACAATGCCGAGGAGTTTGTCGGCAAGCTGGAACGGCTCATCGAGGCTGGACTGCGAAACATCATCGTCGACTGCAGTGGACTCGACTACATCTCCAGCTTCGGCATCGGCGTGCTGATCCGTCTTCACAAGCGGCTCAAATCGGTCGGCGGCGACGTCAAGCTCGCCGCCATCAAGTCCAAGCTCATTCAGGTGCTCTCGATCGTCCGGCTCGACCAGATCCTCGACATCTATCCCGACGTCAACCGCGCCCGCCTCGCCTTCCGGCCCGTGAAGGCCAGCGTTCCAGACGCCACCCGCCCCGCCGATGGTGCGCAAGCCGTTTGACGGCGCCTCCGTTTGACGCTCCATCATCCCCGCGTTACATTCCTCGACCCTCCCGGCGGCCTTCTGCGTATGATTTGGACCGGCCGGAGCCGGGGTATCGCAACCGAGGATCTACCATGCGCGCCAGCGAAATTCGCAGGGGTCAGGCTGTCATCATCGACGGCAAACTCTTCGTCGTCACCAACGCCGACCACAACACCCCCGGGAACCTGCGCGCCAAGGTGCAAATCAAGATGCGCGACGTCTCCAAGGGCACCATCATGGACAAGCGCGTCGGCGCCACCGACGACATTGAGACCGCCACGCTCGATCGACGGCAGGTGGAGTATCTCTACTCCGACAACGAAGGTCACGTCATCATGGACACCGAGACCTACGACCAGACCACGATCCCCAAGGAAATCTTCGGCAACGATATCCTCTATCTGAAGCCCAATACGGGCCTGACCGCGCTGTTCCACGATGCGAAGGTGCTCTCCTATGAACTGCCCAAGACGGTTGACCTTCAGGTCGCCGACACGGCGCCGGGAATCAAAGGCGCCACCGCGACCAACCAGATGAAGGATGCGACCCTCGAAACCGGCCTGAAGACGCGCGTGCCGCCCTTCATCGAGATCGGTGAAACCATCCGCATCAGCACCGACACCGGCCAGTACATGAGCCGGGCGTAGCTGTGTTGAACGCCTGATTTGAGATTGCGGTGGGGATCTGCAGGGGCGAAGCTGCATCGCCCTATTGCTTTGCAGGTACGGACGCCGGGTCATTGTCCCACGCATCAGGAAAACAACGTCACTTCGAAACCGCTGATGCCTTCGCCGCTTTGGCTGCATCCGCCGGGCCTTCCGTCCGGTCCAAATGCTCGGCGTCGAGCTTTTCCTTCAGCGGCACCAGCAGCTTGACGATCGCGCTCAACACCCGGATCTGCGACATCGTCGCGTCCACTTTGTGGATCTTGTCCGAAGGGTAATACTCCAGCACCGGACGAGTGTCGCGGTCGAACACTTCCAGACGCTTGCGAATCACCTCGTCGCTCGCGTCGTCGAACCGGTTTTCGCGCAGGGCGCGGCGGCGCAGGCGCTCCACCATCTTGCTCATGTCCGCGCAGCGAAGGTGAACCACCGCCACCACGTCGATCGTGTCCTCCAGCAGCCGCGCCTGCTTGAGGTTTCGCGGGATCCCATCCAGCACAAGAATCTCCGTCTCGGGATGAAACTGGTTCACCATCTCCACACCTTTGATGAACTGCTTCCACAGGCGAATGGTGAACTCGTCCGGGACCAGCTCGCCGCGCCCGGCAAACTCCCAGAACTTGCGTCCCGTCTCGCTCTGAAGATCCAGTGAGCGGAAGATGTCGCCGGTGGCGTTGTGGTAGAAGCCGGGGATCTCGCCAAGGATCTTGCCCTGTGTTCCCTTGCCGCTGCCGGGGGCGCCGAAAAGTAGGATCGAGCGGTATCGCATATGTTTTCACTACACAAAGCTCGACGCGTGATCCCGCGTCCCACATTGGTGTCGGCGTCCGGCCGGTGCGGATCGAGCTGGCGAGAACTATCCCTCGTCCTGCTCCTTCAGCCGGGCCAACACGCTGAAATCCTCGAGTGTCGTCACGTCGCCCTTTATTTCGCCACCGCCCGCCAGCTCTTTCAATAGCCGCCGCATGATCTTCCCGCTGCGCGTCTTGGGCAGCGCGTCGGTAAAGCGGATCTGGTCCGGCTTGGCCAGGCTGCCGATCTGCTTGCCCACCCAGTTGATGAGTTCCTTCTTCAGCGAATCGGTAGGCTCGCGGTTCGCCTCGAGCGTGACAAAGGCCGCGATCCCCTGCCCCTTGAGCTCATGGGGCATGCCGACGCACGCCGCCTCCGCGACCGCTTCGTGCGCCACCAGCGCGCTCTCGATCTCCATCGTCCCCAGGCGATGGCCCGAGACATTGATCACGTCGTCCACCCGGCCCATGATCCAGAAGTACCCATCCAGATCGCGCCGCGCGCCGTCGCCGGTGAAGTAAACGCCCGGCACGTCAGTCCAATACTGCTTTACGTAGCGGTCCGGATCGTTGAAGATCCCGCGCAGCATCGCCGGCCAGGGCTTGCGGATGACCAGCAGCCCGCCCTGGTTCGGCGCCATCTCCTTGCCGGTCCGGTCGACCACCGCCGCGTCCACGCCGAAAAAAGGCAGCGTCGCCGTGCCGGGCTTCGTTGCGATCGCGCCGGGCAACGGCGAAATCATGATCGCGCCCGTCTCCGTCTGCCACCAGGTGTCGGCGATGGGACAGCGCTCCTGCCCCACCACCTCGTGATACCACATCCACGCCTCGGGATTGATCGGCTCGCCCACCGTCCCCAGCAACCGCAGCGATCGCAGGTCGTGGCGATCGACAAACTCCCGGCCCGCGCGCATGAACGCGCGGATCGCCGTCGGCGCCGTGTAGAAGACGCTCACGCGGTGGCGCTCGATGATCGCCCAGAAGCGCGAGAAGTCGGGGAAGTTCGGGGCGCCCTCGTACATCACCGTCGTCGCGCCGTTGCACAACGGGCCATACAGCACGTAACTGTGCCCCGTGATCCAGCCAACGTCGGCCGAGCACCAGTAGATATCATCGTCGTGAAGATCGAAAACGTACTTGCTGGTGATCTGCACCCCCAGCATGTAACCGGCCGTCGTATGAATGATGCCCTTTGGCTTTCCCGTCGAGCCGCTGGTGTACAGCACGAAGAGCATGTCCTCCGCGTCCATCGGCTCGGCCGGACACTCGGCGCTTTGGCCGCGAATCAGCTCGTGCCACCAGACGTCGCGCCCCTCCACCCAGTTGACGCTCGACTGCTTCGCGCCCAGCGGCGTGCCAACGCGCTGCAGCACCACCACCGTCTTCACCAGATTCGTCTTCTTCAATGCCTCATCGACGTTCTCTTTCAGCGGAACCACCTTGCCCCGCCGAAAACCACCGTCCGCCGTGATGATGATGTTCGACTTCGCGTCCTCGACGCGGTCCGCGATCGCCTGGCTGCTGAAGCCGCCGAAGATCACCGAGTGAGGCGCGCCGATCCGCGCGCACGCGAGCATCGCAACCGCCGCCTCCGGCACCATCGGCATGTAGATCGTGACCCGGTCGCCCTTCTTCACGCCCAGTTGCTTCAGTCCGTTGGCGAAACGGCAGACGTCGTCTCGAAGCTGGCGGTAGCTGATCCGATGCACCGACCCGCCGCTGCCCGGCGTCCCGCTCTCCGGCTCGCCCTCCCACAGGATCGCGGCCTTGTCGCCCCGACCCAGCTCGATCTGGTGGTCCAGGCAGTTGTACGAGACGTTGGTCTTTCCTCCAACGAACCACTTCGCGTAGGGCGGCTTCCAGTCCAGGACCTTGTCCCACTTCTTGAACCAGTGGAGTTCCCCCGCCATCCGCCCCCAGAACTGCTCGGGCTGGTCGATCGATTCCTGGTAGAGGCGGTCGTATTCCGCCCGCGAGCCAATATGAGCGCGGGCGGCGAATTCGCGCGGCGGCGGGAAGACCCGCTGCTCGTTCAACGACGACTCGATTCCGCCCTGGTTCTCGGACATATCTGATTTCTCCTGCGGCCTGGGGTCGGCCGTCAGTATAGCCGGGCTGCCGGAATTTTCGATTTGCGCCCCAAATGGCTCAACCTCAACGAGATCACCGGCGGCACGCCCTATGGCGCTTCGACCATCGCCGGTCCGCGCGGCGAGCGCCAGCCCAGTGATAACGAACGCGCCATCGCTCGAGCCCAGGGAAAACACGTGGCGCAAATCGGTTCCAGGCTTCCGGCGAAATAACGTCGTCACGGCTTCACGTCCCCGACGATCGGCGTGGACCCATCGTGCAACAGGCGTGGATCATCGTCGCGTTCCACGGCGCCGCGGCGTTGCAGTTCGCGTGCCACAATCCAGCACAGCAGCGCCCACGCCAGCCCCGCCGACCAACCCGCCAGCACGTCCGTCGGCCAATGCACGCCGAGATAGACCCGGCTCACGCCCACGAGGAACGTCAACATGAT
>JBBRCX010000136.1:0-10068 GCA_038204465.1 Tepidisphaerales bacterium
TCGCAGCCTCGATGCAGTGGGTCAGGAGATCGCGGATCAGCGCGATGTCGCTCGTGGATGCGACGCAGAGCGACACCGGATCGGTGCCGCCAACGAACATGTTCTCCGGCGACTGCGACGGCACGGTCACGAGCCACCCACGCGTGGGGTGGCGAACGAGATAGTCTTCGTAAAAGCTCGCGACTTCCATCAGGAAGGGATAGACGCGCTGATTCAGGAACGCCCGATCCAGCGTGAACTCGTAATGGCGCCAAAGGTGCTGCGCGAGCCAGGCCGCCGCCCCGGTCCACACGTCCCATCCCCACGACTCGGGGGTCGCCCGGCCCCAAGGGTCGGTCTGAATCGGGTAGAACACGCCTCGACAGTTGTACAGCGCCCGAGCGGCCTCGCGACCGGATGGCACGAACCGCTCGATATGGTCCCACAACGGCTCGAGGCACTCGCCCAGACCGAACGCGTCGGCGGCCCAATGATGCATCTGGATGTTGATGTCCTGGTGAAGGTCGCATTCCCACGGCGGCTTCAGCTCCTCGTTCCACTTGCCCTGCAGATTCATCACCAGCCCGCCCGGACGGGAAGAGCTGATGATCAGGTAGCGGCCGAAGTTGGCATAGAGGGCGAGGACTGCGGGGTCGGCAGCACCTTCGCGGAGCGTGGCAATACGAGTATCCGTTGCAGTCTGCGGCGAGTCATTGCCAAGTTCGAGCTGGACCCGGCGATACATTCCCTGATGCGCGATCACGTGCTGTTGCAACAGGTCGTCGAACTGCCCCACCGCCGCGTCGAGTTGCTCCCGGCATTGTGCGAGGGGCTCGTTGTCGTCGTGATCGACCGCGATTGACAGCAATACTGTTGCCTCCCGCGCATGCAAGCGCAGCGCGACGACCGCGCCCTGGGCCGGTGTAACGGTGCCATCGGTGATCACCCGCGCTTCGACCGCAAAGCGGACGCCTTCATGAAAGCGGCCTTCGAAGCCGAAGGTCTTCCCCGCGGCATATCCCGTTAAGCGACACTCAGCATCCTTGATGCGGTCCAGGCGAATGGTCGCTTCAAAGGGCTCATCGGCAAGCAGATGAACGACGATCACGGGCAGCGTCGAATGAGCGAAGTAGGTGCGCCTGTAGCAATTGCTTCCTGCGATGTAGGAGACCGACGCGACGGCGCGATCCAGGTCGAGCTCGCGACGATAAGAACTGTGCGCTGCATGGTCCGTTTCGATGATCAGGTCGCCGGCGGGCTGGTACGGGTCGACGCGGTTCTGAATCCCTGACGTGCCGCCCAAGCCGGAGAGCTTCTCCGTCGCGAGCTGCCCCGCTTCGTAGACCTTTCCGGCGAAGAACAACTCGCGGATTCGGGGAAGATGCTGGTGGTGCTGCCCCACCGTGCGCTGACGCCAGTTGCCGCGCCACAGCCATTCGTGATTCAGGGCGACCCGATCGCTGGTGACGCCTCCGAGGACCATCCCCGCGAGCTTCCCGTTGCCGATCGGGTAGCCCTCCTTCCACTCCGAAGCTGCGGCCTCGTGCCACATCAATGAAGCCGGCCAACGTTCGCTCGTCTGTTCGCTGTTCATGCTGCTCCGATTCCAAACCATCGCCATCCCGTGCGGCGGTGCGGGTTTGACCGCGCGCCGCCCGGCCGATACAAGAGCCCTCGTGGCGGGAAACATACCATCCGATCCCGAGAATGCCTCGCTGGAACCGTTGCGGCAGCAGATCGACTCGCTCGACGAGAGCATCGTCGAATTGCTCAACGCGCGGGCGCGGGTGGTCGTCGAAATCGGAAAGGTCAAGCAGCAGCAGAACTCGCCCATCTACGCGCCGGACCGGGAAAAGACGGTCCTGGAGAAGGTGCGGTGGCTGAACAAGGGACCTCTGCCCGACCGCTGCCTGGAGGCGGTGTATCGCGAGCTGATGAGCGGCTCTTTCGCGCTGGAGAAGCCGCTGCGCATCGGCTATCTCGGCCCGGCGGGGACTTTCTCACACGCCGCGGCAGTGACGAAATTCGGCAGCAGCGTCGATTACGTTCCGCTGGCGGACATTCCATCGGTTTTCGAGGAAGTGGTGCGCGGCCACGTCGATTACGGATTGGTGCCGGTGGAGAACAGCATTCATGGAGGGGTCGTCGACACGCTCGATGCATTCCTCGCCAGCTCGGCGAAGATCTGCGCCGAAGTGAAGGTGACGATCCATCACAATCTTCTGGCCAAGGAGCCCTGGGAGCGGATCAAGTCAGTCTATTCCAAGCCGGAAGTTTTCAGTCAGTGCCGGCATTGGCTTGCTGCGACGGCAAAGGACCGCGACGTGCAGCCCGCCGCCAGCACCAGCAAGGCCGCGGAGATGGCTGCGCAGCAGCCCGGAGTCGCGGCCATCGGCTCGACGCTCGCGGGCGAGCTATACGGGCTGCACGTGCTCTTCGAGAACATCGAAGACGATCCGGACAACGAGACGCGCTTCTTCGTGATCGGACGTGAAGTCGCGCGGCGCAGCGGCGACGACAAGACCGCGATCATGTTCACCACGGCGCACAAGCCTGGCGCGCTGGCGGAAGTGCTCGACGTGTTCAAGGAAAACGGGATCAATTTGACCGACATCGAGAAGCGGCCGAGCAAGAAGGTGAACTGGGAATACTACTTCTTCATCGACGCCGAGGGCCACGCGGATGACGCGAAGATGAAGGCGGCGATCGAGCAGGCGCGGCAGCATTGCCTGCAGCTGACGGTGCTGGGGAGTTATCCGCGGGCGACGGAAGTATTGTGAAGCCCGGACAGGTGAGAAGATGCCGCGATCGATCAGTCAGGGCGCTAAGGCGGTTATACAACCGTCTGCCCTTTCGTCGCTTAGCTGCGGCGCCGCGGCCGCAACGGCGCAGCAGAGTGCCCCGATTACGAAATAGTAGTAGTTGGCGAAGGCCTGTTTGTTAAACGCGATGAACAGCAGATAGATCAGTGCCAGCGCGGCTGCGAAGCCGGCTGGCGTACGCGGCGCTCGCCAGACGGCCAATACGATTCCGCAGCCCAGCGCAACAAACGCCAGGCGCATTGATGGAACGTGCCCGGCCGGCAGCGCGGAACCGTCGCGCGGCAGAGCGCCCCGCAGATCCAGCATCCCGTTGAGGTAACTCAACGCATCGGTGCGATACGGGCTGATTTGCTGCACCAACGCGGTTGAGTGATAGAACGCCTGCAGATTCCACATCGCCAGCGGCGCGGCGACCACGAAGGCGAAGAGCAGCCCCCCGCACAGCAACCGAGCGGTGCAGCGCCAATCCGCTCGTGGACCGCACAACAACGGAACGGCCGGCAGCGCGAACAGCAGATACTGCTTCCCCGCCAGAAGCAGCCCGAGCGCAAGCGGCAACACACGAAGACGACGGAAGGCGCAGAAGACTGTGGCAGCGAGGAGCAGCACCAGCAGCGGCTCGGTCCAGCCTCGGGTCAGGATGAAGAATGATCGCGGCGTGAACAGGAATAGCGCCGACGCGAGCGCCGATGTTTGACCGGTCCGGGATAACGCCATCAACGCCGCGGCCAACGATGTTGCGATCAGCAATGCGTAGCGGTAGTCCCCCACCACTCGATACCCGGCCGTCGCAATGAAGAGGCTCAGCGGCATGTAAGGAAAGCCGAAGCGGAGCCTGCCATCCTGTGTCAAACCCGCCCCATATACCTGGCGCGCTCCGGGCAGGTCGCTGCGATAGATGTCCGGGTAGGTCATCTCGTAAGGATTCCGGCCGCTCAAGAGCTCGCGAGCCCCTTCCTGCTGGAAAACGAAAACGTCAATGTGTGGATTCGGTGAGGCGTGAATCATGCTCGCGCCCATCACCAGGTAAGTCATGAGCAGGAGGAAGAAACCAGGGATCTGGAGTCGTTCATGTCCGAAGACGATCGTTGCGACGAAAACTGCGCTGAGCAGAATGCCCATGCGAAAGCCGAAGAGTGAAACGCCGGCGCGAAGATCCACGCCGGGAGAGGACATGAATAGCGCCGCGAGCTCAAGCATCAGCCCGGCGGCGAGCACCCAGCGCAAGGCGCGGCATTCCTGCCGGACCCGCCGCCTGCCCAATGGCACGAGCGTTCCCGCGAAACACAATGCCAACGCAATCGTGACGATGGCGATCGCGCCGCGCGTGTATTCGCCGTCCTTGATGTGGATCGCAAAGCCAAGACCGATCGCCGCCAGTGCGAGCAAGACCGGTTGAAGCGCCCGGCCCTCCACGGGCGGGGACGATGTCTGTTCGCGCCGAGCTTGTATCGTTGAAGGCGACATCAAATCGGTCGGCTAGGGTGGCGCCGCGGCGCGTGGAACGCGCTCTGCCAGCATCACCCATTGGTATCCAAAAAGGCGCGGCGCCAGCGTCACCGCCACTCGCTGCAGCCCGGCCAGTAGCCGGTACCCGAGCCGAGCCTGTGCGCCCGGCCAGAGTTCATCCAGCGGAAGCACGGTTGCCGAAGAGTGCAGCACCCGCAGCCCGGCTTCACACAGCATCTGCCGCGCGGTGTCCCGTGTGAAAAAATGCAGGTGGGTGCGATCCAGCACGCCGCGGTCCATTCTGGGGAAGTACCCGAAAAGCAGCATCAGCCGAACCGCCAGGTGCGCGACATTGGGGACGGAGACGACAAAGAGGACATCGTCGGCCGCTGCGTCGTCCAGTCGGCGCAGGATCGCGACAGGGTCCACCGTGTGTTCCAGAACATCCCCGCAGACGATCAGCCGGTACGTCCGCGGCGTCAGCGGCGCCTGTTCCACCGCCGTGTCGAAAACTTCCCGGTAGAACGGACGCGCCTCGCGGGCCCATTGCGGGTCGCGCTCGACGGCGTCGATCGCCAGCCCGCTTCCCTGCGCGAGCCGGCCGAGGATTCCCTGCGCGGCGCCCACGTCGAGGATCGGCTGGCGACGAAGGCGCAGGACGTGCTGCAGGATTTGCTGATGACTACTCCTGGGATCGCGGTGCAATCGGTAATGGTGCATTCAGCCTCCAACGATCCAGCAGCGCATACTTGGTCGCTTCGATGAGGCAGTTCATCGCGTACGGAATCCCGTTCACGTAGCAGATCTCTTCCCCGTAATAAGTCGGGATCTGGACCTCGCTGATGCGATAGCCGCGCTTCAGGAACTCGAGAATGATCTGGGTATCAAAGTGCCAGTTGTGGGTCATGTGCGCCAGCGGAATGTTCCGCAGCGCATGGAGCGAGTAGGCGCGGTAGCCGGAGTGGAACTCACTGAGGCGGGTCCCGGCCAATCGGTTTTCGAGCCACGTGAGCACCTTGTTCCCGACGAACTTGTACATCGGCATGTTGCCCAGGAGGGCCGCTCCCTTCCTCAGCATGCGCGAGCCCATCACCATGTCTGCCTTCCCGGTTTCGAGCGGCGTAAGCAATTCCTGCATGACCTCCGGCGCGTATTGGCCGTCGCCGTGCAGGAGAACGACGATGTCCAGGCCGCGCTCGATGGCATACTCATAGCCCCTGCGCTGGTTGCCGCCGTACATCAGGTTCACGGGATTGCGGAAGAACGAGAGCCTGGTTCCGAAAGGCTGCTGGGTGAGGTCGTGTCCGACTTGATGCGTGCTGTCCTGGCTGGCGTCGTCGAAAACGAAAACCTCCTCTATCTTGGCGATGATGTCCGGCGGGATGCGCTGCAGCACGCTGCGCAGCGTCGTCTGTGCGTTATAAGCGACCACCAGAACGCCGATCCTGGGCATGCATTCTCCGCAAAATAAGCCGCGGAGTTTTTAGCCGAAAACGGCGGCGAAGGCGATTTGTACCTCTGGTAGTGCGCCGCTACATTCGCGGCATCGCCTGTCGCAGGAAACAAGCGGCCGTGTGAATCGACTCGTATGCCCATTTCTCATTGAGCACTTCGACCTTCGACATCACTCGCCAGACGTTCTGGGACCTCTGGGTTTGGGTCTGCGCCGCCGGCTGCATCGTGCTGCTGGGTTACGCGCTGTTCGGCCGGCTGTGGGCCACGCGGCGCGGATGGGCGAGTCTGGCACTCGTTGTTTCGGGCATTGGCGGGACAGTCATCGTGCTCGCGGCGCCCCCGCTGCGGCTTCCGCTGGTCGGGATGATCTGGACCTTTGTGCTGTTGTGCGTCGTATCCGCAACGTTCTACCTGGCTATGCGCGATCGGCTGCGGTGGCGGCAGATTAGCGCCCTGCTCGGCATTCGGATCGCGGCGCTGGCCATCGCCGTTCCGATGCTCTTTGAGCCGGTGCTGAGGTACGTGACGCACCCAAAGCCCGAACGGCCGCTGCTGTTGGTCATCGACACGTCCGGCTCAATGTCATTCCCCGACATGCAGAACGGCCCGACGCGGCTTCAATCGGTCTGGCAAACGCTGCGCCCCCAACTGGGCCGGATGAATCAATATTTCGTCCCCCGCTACTTCACTTTCGCCACGCAGCTTGACGAGCTGAAGAATGCCGAGGACCTTTCTCGCACAACAGCCGACGGAAAAGCGACGGACATCGCCGCTGCGATTCAGTCCGCCGGGCGGCAGAGCACGCGCGACGACGCGGCGATCGTGTTGATCAGCGACGGGATCGACAACGCCTCGCCCAACGTCCTCGATGCCATCCGCGCCAGCCGTTACCCGGTCCACACCCTTCGCGTCGGCTCTGAGCAGACGGAGCCCGCGACGCTGCCGAATATCGCGGTCACCGACGTGCAGACGGCGGAGGATTTCGTCGTGGCCCATGAATCGCAGGTGAAAGCGACAGTGAAATCAACCGCGCTGGCCAATCGAGTGGTCGACGTAAAGCTCGCGGAGGTGGACGAGGCGGGAAAGCCGCTTTCCGAGCCGGCCAGTCAAAAGCTCGTGCTGCAGCCGCTGGTCGAGGGCCAGTCGGTGGATCTGCCTTACAAGCCGACGCGCGTGGGAGTCCATCGGCTTGCGGTGTGGGTCGATCCGGTGGCCGGCGAGCGCAGCGCAGTGGACAACCGGCAGGAGTTTCAGGGACTGGCGCTCGATCCTCGAATCAAGGTCCTCTACATCGAGGGGCGGGCGCGGCCTGAATACCGGCCACTGAAGCGGGCATTGGAGACCGACCCGAACATCGAGCTGGCGACACTGGTGCGGCTGCAGAAGGACCGCTTCTCAGCATTTGGCTCGACGGAGGGTGTGGCCGTCCGAGCGATCCCATCGATGCCCGAGCAATGGAGCAAGATAGACGTCGTGATCATCGGTGACCTCGACAGCAGCTTTCTCACTCGCCTGCAGCAGACCCAGATCGAGCAGGCGGTTTCCAAAGGCGCGGGGCTGCTGATGATCGGTGGGCAGAACAGCTTCGGCCCGGGGAGCTACAAGGACACGCCGATCGAGAAGGCGCTCCCGGTTTTTGTCGGAGACACCAGGAGTCCGCAGGAGAAGACGCAATTCGTTCCCAGGCTGACGCCGCAGGGCGCGGTCCACCCCGCGATGGAGGGCCTCGTCGAGTGGTTCGGCACGGGCGACAAGGCGGGGGAGAAGAAGCTGCCGGCACTGAATGGCAACGTTGTCGTGCCGCAGGAGAAGAGCGGCGCGCAGCTGATCCTGATTCATCCTGATCGCGTCGGTCCCGACGGAAAGCCGCAGATCGTGCTGGCGGTTCAGCGCTATGGTCAGGGACGCTCGGCCGCGTTCACCGCGGACACCACCTATCTGTGGAACCTTCCGTTGTACGGGATGGGGCAGGACAGTCCGTATAACCGCTTCTGGGGGCAGCTTGCCCGATGGTTGGCCGGCGCCGATGTGAAGAACCGCCAGCGCGGCGCGGGCGTCGAGGGCTTGCTCAACAAGAACGTCTACTCGCTTGGCGAAAACGTACACATCCGCGCGATGGTGCGCGACGAGCGCGGCGATGCAACGCGCTATGCGCAGGTGAGCCTCAAGCTCAAGCCCGCCGACGGGCCGGAGCAGACATTGACGCTTCAGCCCGCGGAGACGCACGCGGGAATGTATGAGTTGACGCTGCCGCATCCGGCCAAGAGCCAGTTCGTCGCGACCCTTCTGGCCAGCAAGGACGGCAAGGAGCTGGGCCGGCAGGAGCTGAAATTCATGGTCATTCCGCCGGCAGACGAGATGTTGAAGATCGCGGCAAACCCGGCGCTGCTTGCGGGGATTTCGGCACAGACCCACGGATTGAACGACGAGCTGGCGCGAATGCCCGCCCTGCTCGACGAATTGATTCGCACCAACAAGAAGCCGATGGAAGCCAAACAGGTTTCGGTGCCGCTGGACAACTACCTGGCGGCGGCGATGGCGTGGCTCGGACACCACCCCCAGTGGCCGCGCAAGATCGATCTGCCGATCCAGGGGTTGCTGGTGGTTGTGCTGCTGTGCACGGAATGGATTCTGCGCCGCCGGTGGCAACTTCCTTAGCGCCTGCCGATCTGCACTCCACACGCAGCGCCGGACGCAGTATCCTGCGCCGCATGGCGCGGCTGGGCGACGTTCACAAGGTGATTCGCAGCGTGGGTGTCTGGGGATTCTTCAAGCGCGTGTGGGTGGAGATCGGTGAAGATGGGCTTTTCACATGGGCCGCGGCGCTTTCGTATTCGTGGCTGTTCGCGGTGTTTCCGTTCATGCTGTTCCTGCTGACGCTGCTCCCTTACCTTCCTGAGATCCAGAAAGAGAAAGCGCGCGTCGAGATACGCGCCTCGATTTATCAGTTGCTTCCATCGCGCGAGGCGGCCGATACCATCTGGCAAAACGTTGACCAGAGCCTGCAGAGCGTGCTCAGCGAGCAGAAAAGCAAGACCGCGTATCGATGGATCGGCCTGGGGCTTTCGCTCTGGGCGGCCAGTGGCGGGATGGCGATGACCATGGCCGCGCTCGACGCCTGTTATGAGATGAAAACGAGCCGGCGCTTCGTGAAGCACCGCGTCATGGCGATTACCTTGACGATCGTGGTCGCCGCGCTCATCGCATCGATCGTGGTGCTGCTTCCGATTGGCACGATCGCCAAACATTGGGTTGAGCATCGCGGGCTGGTGCCCAAGTCGTCGCTGATCGCGTTCGACCTGGCGCGGTGGCCGCTGGCGCTCGTGTTCATGATTACCGTGCTGGCCCTGGTCTACTACTACGGGCCGACCGTGAAACACAAGTTCCAATGGATCACGCCCGGCGGCGTGTTTTGCCTGCTGGTGTGGATCATTCTCGGGTTCGGCTTCCGCATCTACGTCAACCGCTTTGGGCATTACGACAAGACGTACGGCTCGGTCGGCGGCGTTGCTGTCCTACTGCTGTTCTTTTACGTCGACGCGCTGGTCCTGCTGGTGGGCGCGGAGATCAACAGCGAAATCGATTTCGAAGTGCTGAATGTCCGCCGCGGGCAGAAGGACCTCACAAAGGCCGAGGAGGCGGAGGAGGCACAGGACGCGCTCAAGGCCGCAAAGCCGCCGGAGCCGGCATCCGGCTCCCATGATGCAACTTGATGTAATCCAGGAGCGCCGCCGCTTAGAGCCGCAAGCGATCGCCTGCAGCCCACGACGAGACTCCGCCGGAACGACCACGAGGGTCATATCGCGACCGGCACGCAGTCGCCGTGGATGAAGTGGTCACGTCGATCTGTTCCAGTTCCTTGATCCCCGCCGCTAGCCGCTCTCCGCCGAGAAAGCAACGGAAGTTGGAAAAATAGGAACGACGGAACGACCGCTTTTCTGTTCCCCATGCCTTAGAATGGTCACGTTGACCCCGAATTCAAAACAAGAGCAAGTTCGCGCATTTTTTTAAGAGTTAGCACCACGAGTGTCAAGTTACGATGAAGATTCCGACAGCGTGTTTCCGACGGTCGGTCGATGGCGGGGAGCTTTCAATTCATCGTGAGAATTCAGAGACAGTGTCGCTGAGCAGCACGACTATCGGAGGAAAGTGGATGGCAATCACAAGACAAGACGAACGAGAACTCGCACAACTGCATGAGGACCATTGTGCGACGTACAAGGGGAGTTATTTCCAAAAGCTGTGGACGGCCACGACAACTCAAGCGGCCTTTCGTTCACCGTCGACGAACACGACGCCGTCGATCAGGTCTTGCAGCTTCTCGGCTCCGTTCAGTTTTCTCCAGCGCGACTCGGCCTTGCGG
>JBBRCX010000137.1:0-9896 GCA_038204465.1 Tepidisphaerales bacterium
AGAGGTTGTTCTGGGTGGACTGGCAGAGGAGGACGAGTCGGGCGCCGTTGGCGATCAATTCGCCGCGGACGTTGATGGTGATATGGGCGTTGGTGAAGTCGCGGGGGAAGTTGGCTTCGATGAAGCGGTTGGCGCCGCCGACTTCGCGGGTGTATTCGCCCAGGGGCCCGCGGGTGATGAGGATGAAGGGCAGGTGCAGGTAGCCGGCGCCGGGCGGGGCGTGGTTGTAGTCGATCCACCAGGGGCTGCGCGAGACGGCGCAGGAGTCTTTGATTTCGAGGGGCTTGGGGCCGAGCGAGTTGGACGCCCACGTGATCCATCCGCCGGCGTCGTGTTCGAAGGTTTCGGTATAGGTGGCGGACATGGGTTGGGGATTTTAGGTTTTCGATTTGCGATTTGCGATTGGGGGGATGATGCGGTGCGGTGCGGCGGCGTGAGATGCAACCATTTTCAGGGGCGATTGCGCTGGCGGGAGCCTCCCCGCTGTTTGCTCTCGAGAAGTTTTGGCGGCGACGCACCTCCACCAGCGAGACATTTGCCTTGGTCAAATGGATGACCCGCGACTTGCGCGTCTTGTACGCTGTCTTGTGCTGCGGAAGCACCCAGCGGCCCTCGCGCACCTGATCCCTTCCCGTCTGCGCCTCACTGGAAGCGGTAGTGGGTCAGTTTGAAATTACCTGCTCGACCGCGAAGCCGCGCCGTTTCAGCCGGCGTGCGGCTCGCCTGTTTGCGATCAGCCACAGCGCCGCAGGTAGGCCCGCCAGAACGGCGGCAACCCAATGCGGAACCCAGAGCCCCCATCCGGAGTACTCCGGCGGGGACGACACGTGGTAGAAGCCAAATTTAAGTCGTCGGGCCAAGGTGTCCCTGGGGAATTGCGTGGCGGGCGCAGAATCCGATACGTGCTCAATCTCCGCCGGCATGCTCGATCCCCGCCATGCTACACGCGCGCATGTGACGGCAACCGCGCCCGAGGCCGAACCAGCCTCCCACTCGACCATACTTTTTTGGCCGTTAACATTCTTACATTCTTTAGTCTGCTTCGTGCTCATTCATCCGTGTTCATCGATGCCGATTTCTTCTTCGCGTCCTTCGCGCCTTCGTGTTTAATCTCCCCCATTTTTTTCATCGGTGTCCATCGGTGCCCAAGTCCGTCATCGGCGCTCGTACGCACCAAGCCAGCTTTCAACACCGACGCTGGACACGGAGCAGATGCATGCTGACGCCCCTGATCGCCTCATCTAGTCGTTCAAGATGTCCTGCACGGACACACCAAAGACGCTCTTGATCTGAGAGACGTACGCACGCAACACCTCTGTGCCGGCGTTTCGAGTGGAAGTGTGGCCGATTCGAAGCTAATTCCGAGTTCGCTCCCCGGCACCCTGAGCAGGCGCGATGATGATCTTGTCCCCGCCGTCACTGGTAATGGTGTATCCGCGGCGCTCAAAGTTCCGCTTGATTTGCCCCCACTTGAGCCGCGGTTGTCCCATTAGCAGCAGACGTCGTTCGAAACGTGAGCGGTAAAAGATGATGCTGAGTCAACCGGTTCAACGTCTGCGCTCAGATATTTTGGCCACTCGCCGTGGACCATCTTGTGAGCGATCTCGTAAATCTCACCAGGAAGCGGCTTGGCCCGATCGGCAATCGCTCGGATCTCCGCAGGCGCAGCGCGCAGATAGGCCAGCGTCTTGTCCTTTCCCGCGGCTTTGCACACCTGATGCACGGCCCGGATCACATCCGCCAGCGCATCGACAATTCGATCACCCGTCCCAATCTGGTCCGTCTTCAGGCTGTGCGCAATCCAGCAGCCGTCTTCCGTTGAACGGTACAGGACGAGTGTGTCTTCGAAGGATATTTGGTTCTTCTTCTTCACCGACTGACCCTCTTGGCGGCAACCGAGTATACCCGATGCGACTCAACGCGCGCAGAAAGCCAACCCAATGCTCTGGTCGCTAAAGATCCGATGCATCAATCCTCCCATCGGTGTTCATCGGTGGCTAATCCCTCCTCCTCCCTATCCCTCCCCGACCCGCCGAACCCCCCTCACCCCCCTCGGCGAATCTCCCAACTCCCTGCGAATGATCTTGTTGAAGCGTTGCAGGTCCGGGATTCCGATCTCCGCCGCGACCGCCTTGATCGGCAGCGTCGTGCGCGTCAGCAAATGCCGCGCGTGTTCGACCCGGCGGCGCCGGATGTACGCCGCGATGCTCGCGCCGAACTGCGCGTTGAAGAGCCGGATCAGGTGATTGTGGGAGAGCCCCGCGTGCCGCGCCACCTCCGGCACGCAAATCCGCCCGCTGAGCCGCTGCTCGATATAGCGCTGCGCCTCCCGCAGCGCCGGATGCGCGCCCCCCCGCTGACCTGCCGATTCGCCAAGTTCCGCCAACTCCCACAGCACGTCCCACAGCCGCACCTCCGCCCGCAGCGGCTCGACCGCGAAATATCCCACCGCTTCAATCAGCGCCGCATACAGCCGCTCGAATACCGCGCCCGGCCGAAGCAGCGCCGGCACCGCGATGCTGCGGCCCCCGCGTCCGCCCGCGCGGAACAGCACGTACAAATGTTCCGAAGGCTCAGGTCTCCACCGATACGCCAGCGGCGTCCGCGGCGGGGCGAGCGAAATCGTCCCGGGATACACCTCATGCACCGTCTCCCCCAGCCTCAGCTCTCCGCGGTAGCGATACAGGTGCAGCGCCCAGTAATCCGCCAGGTCGAACCGCATCCACTCCGGTCCCGGCAGCGGCACCCGCCCGACCCCCAGCCGCAGCAGCCGCGGACGATTCTCAATCGCAAGCCGTCGGATTGCGCTTTCAGCCATGGTGAGAACGTACCAGCGATGGTGAGCGATGCCAATTTTAGCGCCGCGTCCGCGGAGGTAAACTCACATAAAATCGCCGCGCCGGCATGAGATCGTGCCGCCCATGCGGATTTCTTACCATCAGGAGCATCATGCCCGCCACCCTTTCCGCCGCCCCCGGCCTCTCGTCCCCGCAGGTGCAGCAATTCGAAGACGAAGGCTTCCTGGTTCTCCGCGGCGCGCTCGATAAGCCATCCCTCCTGCCGCTGCAGCGCGTCTTCGAGCAGGCCGTCGACAAGCAGGCCAACGAATGGTTCGCCAAGGGCCTCCTCAAGGACAAGGCCGAGGGCCTCGGCTTCACCGAGCGCTACGGCGCGCTCCGCAGGCAACTCCCCGCGACGTTTTCCAATTCCTGGCGGCGGATCCTCGTCAGCCCCGCGCTCTATCAGATCTGGCAGCATCTCGCCCTTCTCGCCATCGGCCGCAGTTTGCTGGGCGACGAGCTCTGGGCATCCAGCACCTGGAACGGCCGGCCCCGCGCCCCCAGGCAGCCGCTCCAGACCATCGATTGGCATCAGGACGCCCACTACTGCCGCGACTACAACCCCAGCGACGGACGCATCGTGAGCATCTGGTTCCCCTTCGTTCACGTCGACGAAACCTCCGGCTGCCTGCAGGTCGCCCCGAAATCTAACAAGCGCGGCTACCGCCCCATCGCCAAGCTCAAACGCAACAACCTCGTCGGCCTCGCCGATGAGGAACTCAACGGCTTCGAGCCCTATTCCTGCATCATGGACCCCGGCGACGTCCTGCTCTTCACCGAGCTGACCTACCACCGATCGCTCGACAACAACTCCGGCTACACGCGCTGGAGCCTCGACATCCGCTACCACGACGCCCGCAACACCGAAATCATCCGCAAGAACCCCGGCGGCTATTATTGCTACAGTGCCGCCGACCCCTCGCGCGTAGAACCCTACGAAAAGTGGCTCGCTCAATACGACTACGAAGGCGAGTTCTGATCCCTGTTTCGTTCTCGCTGCGACGAAGAACAGACGCGACTGATCCCACTCCCGCCGCAAAACAACATCGCGCTGCCGCGACCGCCACAAGCTGACCCCTGCCAGCATAGCGCGAAAACTAACCCCTTACCTGATCAGCATTTCGATCGCCAATTCCCGCCCCCGCCCGCCGTGATTCTCAACGCCCCTTCCCAACTGCGGGTATCATGTTCCAGGCCACAAGACGTTGGCCAGGAGCACAAACGACATTATGACTTTTACGATTGACCGCACGGCGGAGTGGACGGACCACTACGTCGAGCACGGGTTCGTTCACCTGAAGGGGGTTGTTGCAACAGAGTTCACAGAACCGGCGCTGCAGGAGGCAATTCAACTCGTCGGCAACGGCCTGCCCCCTGAAAAGTGGACGACGCACAACGCCCCCAAGCGCTCCCCCGTCCCGATGGACCAGACCAGCGTCCTGCCGGCCGTCTACGACCAGCCCAACATCCGCTTCCTCATCGACACCATGTTCGGCTCACCCGAGCTTTGGACGGGCGAGCGCAACTTTCAGCTCTTCATCTCCCCCTATGACGAAGATGCACAGCCGCTGCTGCGATCGGTCGGCCATATCGACTTCGTCAACTGCCCAGTCCCCACCCTCGGCAGCGGGTTCATGTTTCAAGTCGCCCTCGCGAAGTCCGAGCCGTTCGGCGGCAACATCACCATCCACCCCGGCACCCAGAAGTCGATTCAGCGCGCCGTCGCCCAAAACCCCGACCTGCAATATCCGAAGGACCTCTCCACGTTGCTTCACGCCCCGCCATACGAGTTCGTCGCCGATCCGGGCGACGTGCTGGTCTTCCACCACCTCGTCGGCCACGGCAGCAACCCGAATCACGCCGCCAACCGATCACCGCGCATCAACCTGCACTGCCAGGCCCTTCGCAAAGCATGGCTCAAGCAGATCGACCCTGACGAACCAGGCTTGAGCCCCTGGGAGCGTAGCCTCGCCTACGCCGGCAAGTACCGCCCGCGCGATGACGAGGAACGCGTGATGACGGACTACTACCGTCGCAAGCAGCAGCAGCGGGAGACGGCCGCCGCCACAATGAGTTAGCTCCGCAGAACCGTCCGGTCCCAGATGATCTATTCACCGCCGCCAGCGCTTCGTCCCTTTCTATCCACGACCACGCCCACATGACTCAACCGATCAAGAGCCCAGCAGTGACCAAAACTTCGGCCGGGCAAACTTCGGTCATCGTCTTCGCCGCCGACAGCGCCGCCGAAGGCCTCCCCGTCGTCATCGGCGTCCCTTTTCCCAGGGGACAGCTGAAGGACGCCAGCAAAGTTGCAATCGTCGGCCCCGACGGCAGCCGCCGGCCCGGCGGCGCCCGCACCTTGGTCAATTGGCCCGATGGCTCCGCGCGCTGGTGTCTCACCAGTTTCCTCGCCAACCAGAAAGGCCAGCACGCGGTACAAGTCGGTGCTGACGGTTCAGCCGCCGCCGATTCATCCGCCGGGGCACCAAGCCTAAAGCTCACGCGCCAGGCCGATCGGACCACCATCGATAACGGCTCCGTCCGCGTCGTCCTCAGCGAAGCCGGCCCCGGGCCGATCCAGCGCCTCACCGCCCTCGGCCATGATTACATCAACCGCCCCGAGCAGTTCCGCCTCGTCGTGGACGCCGCCGACACGTCTCACGAGACCGAACGCAAAATCACGATCCTCGAAGAATCGCCGGTTCGGGTTCGCGTCCGCGTTGAAGGCGCTCACTTCGACAGCCAGCGCCGGCGTAAGTTGAACTACCGCCTCGACGTCGAGTTGTGGGCAGGCTCGCCCGCGCTTCGCCTCGATTACCACTTCTTCAACCTCGAGCGCGGGCAGGACGATCTCGACATCGATCGCATCGCGATCGAATGCGACCTTTCCTTCACCGGCCAAACCCAGCGCCACGTCCTGCAGAAAGTGCACGGGCTGCTCTACGTCCCGCGCGAGGTGAGCAACCCGGCGCCGGTTGCGATCATCGCCGACGACACCCGCGGCAGCGCCCACGTCGAGCACCCCGACATGCTTCTCGACACCGCTGAATACAACTTCCACCTTCGCCCGCCTCTGATCGATACCCCTGAGTGGCTCGGCGTCGGCGACTCCCAGCGCTGTGTCTACGCACGCATGCAGGACTTCGCGGCGATGCGCCCCAAGCGTCTCGCCTCGAAAGATTCGACCCTCACGCTGGAAGTCTGGCCTCCCTTTGCCGGCAAGCTGCGCCTCCCCCAGGGCCGCTCGCGCCGCCAGGTCTTCACGCTCGCCTTCGCCAATAAGCCGAAGCTCTCCGCCGCCGAGGCCGAAAGCCTCCTCGCCGCCCCAGCTTGGGAAGGACGCGCCAGCGTCGCGCCCCAGTGGCTCGCGCACTGCGCCGAGTTCGATCAGGATCGGACCTTCACCCCCGGCAGTAATATCCGCTTCGAAAAATACCTGCGCCGCCTCGTCCAACTCGCAACGCCGCAGGGAATGTTCGATCTCGGCGACACGCCCGACTCCGGCTATCTCCGCACCTACATTCCCATCGGCGGCGCCCAGGAACCGCTCCCGGGCGCGCCTCCGATGAAGAAAGTCTTCATGGCCGGCGCCCACTCTCCCCTCGCCAGCTGGGCATTCCCCGAGTTCTACGAGCCGGTCTGGACCAACAACGAATACGACGTCATCCACACCCTCGCGCAGGAAGTCATGCGGACCGGCCAGCTCGACCATTGGCAGACGCTGCGCTGGGCCGCCCGCCACAACATCGAGGTGGATTTCATCTATCTCAGCGATCATCACCAGCAGCACCGTGCAACGCCCCAGCACAGCGCCCGCCACAACCGCAGCGGCGCCATCCTCAGTCACTTCTGGACCCAGGGCCTGCTCGAATATCACTGCCTCACCGGCGACCCCGACGCATTGGAAGTCGCCGCCGCGCTCGGCGACAAGATCATCGAAAACCTCACCGCCCCCGAGATGCGCGAGTCGTTCTGGGGCTTCACCCGCGAGCTCGGCTGGCCGGCACTCGCCCTCTCGCTGCTGCACGACATCACCAATGAGCCGCGCTTCGGGAAACAGCTCAAGGAGATCGTTGACTTCTTCGTTGGTTATGATCGCCGCAAGTTCCACGGCCCCCTCAAGCTCTCCAGCGGCGACGCACGCTACAGCCTCGAGCGGCAGATGGTCTCCGGCTTCTTCGCCTACGCGTCGATGATCGAAGGCGTCGACAACTACCTGCGCCGCACCGGCGATAAGCCCGCCGAGCGGTGGCTGGTGCAGATGCTGGACGACCTCCGCCAGGCGCTCGACGACGCCAATCGCGAAGGCCAGCCCCTCTGGGCCGGGCTCATGTTGCCGCAGGCGATGGCCATCGGCTTCGAGCGCACCGGCGACGAACGCTACCTCCGCTCGGGAATGGTCTGTCTCTACGAGCTGCTCGACAGCGGCATTTGGCTCGGCTCGAGCGGCGAGACCAAGACCGTGGCGATGAGCTACCGCGCGCTGGTACGCTTCCTGCATCACGTGCATCGCAACGGCATGCTCCAAAAGCTCGAGTATCCCGACTTGCCTTGACGAAAATGGAACGACGCGGCGCCCTGTGTCGCCCAGAACTGGCCCGCGCGACAGCTCGTAACGTTGTTGACTGCCCTGACGATTTACCGAGAACCTGATTCATGATGTGGACACCCGAATCCTGGTACCGAGACGCGCGTAAAATCGCCGAAGGCAAGGCGAAGCACCTGCGCGACCACGCGCAGATGGTCATCACCAACATGCTCCGCCTCGTGCCTCAGGTTCCACGCGCCGAGGTCCTCGAAAAGCTCAAGCAGTTCAACCGCCAAAGGCTCGAAGCGCTCCCGGATCTGGCGCGCTACCCCGAGCTGCGCGGGATGCGCGATCTCGTCGATGCCGCCTGGCGCGGAACCCGCGACGGCGCAGAAATGGACGAGGACACCTGGGCCGCCTCATGCAGCGGCATCGAATTCCATCAGCGCTTCATCGTCGGAGGCCGCCTCACCCCCCAGCGCGCTCATTGCAGCTATATCTACTTCCCGACCAGCGAAGTCGGCCCCATTCTCGCCAACAACCTCGATTCCTGTCCCGAAGAACCGTTCATGCAACCCTTGTGGCCAGCCATCTCCGAGCATCTCATCCTCGGCGCGGTTTCATCCGGCGTGTTCCTCGACGAGGAATCCCCGGAGATCTTCCCCGCCCCCGTCTACCAGCTCGTCGCCCGCTACTGCCGCACCACCGAAGAAGCCGTTGAGATGTTCACCCGCTACAACCATTTCTGGGGTCCCTGCAATCTCCTCCTCGTCGATCGAAATCACAAGGTCGCGATGATCGAGAAGTCCTCCTGCCGCATCGGCGTGCGCTACTCCCCCGACGGCTTCGGCTTCATCACCGCGATGACCCAGGAGCATCCCGAGATCCGCCGTTACGTTGACACAAAGAAGAAACAGTCCCTCGAAGCGCGCAACCTGCCCACGCCCTGTGCCGACACCGTCTATTGGAACCTTCAGGACCAGCGCCTCGTCTTGATGAACGAGTTGCTCAACGAAGCGCGGAAGAACCCGTCGATCGAAACCTTGCGCCGTATGATCCAGTTCCGCGACCCTAAGCGCGGAAACGTCTGCGGGAACGGCGAAGTCCCCTTCCCCGAAGGCCCGCCCCTCGAGCACACCCTGCGAACCAGCATCTGGCGCCTTCGCCATGGCACCGCCCTCTGGTGGGCCCGCGACTCCAAAACCGGCAAACCGAGCTTCGAAAACCCCATGCCCGACGTCAACTACAGCAACGTCTGGAAATGGGACTGAGAGGAATCGAATGGGCTCCCTCACCCCACAGCAGTTGGCTTTCTATGAGCGCGAGGGTTACCTCGTCGTGCCCTACCTGTTGAACGACGCCGACATGGCCCCCGCGCGCGAGGCGATGAATCAGAAAGTCGACCAGATCGCCGCCGGCCTGCACGCCGCCGGCCTCATCTCCGACAAGCTCGAGAACCGCCCGTTCAAGTTCCGCCTCGCCGAACTCTTCGCAGGCCTCACCGATGAGCACTTCAACAACTTCGGGCGAAGCTGGCGCGACCGCTTTCCCGGCTACTTCGTCCTGATGTCCAATCCGAAGATCCTCGACCTCGTCGAATCGCTCATCGGTCCCGAGATCTTCGCCAACCCCGTATATAACGTGCGCCCCAAGGTGCCGAAGGTGGCCGCCGGAGTGGTCCCCTGGCACCAGGATAAAAGCTACTGGCCCGATGCCACCGCCAACCCGGTCATTACCGTCTGGATCCCCCTCATCGACTCGACGCAGGAAAACGGCTGTCTTCACGTCTGGCCGCGCACCCACAAACAACGCGTCTTCTCCTATCACGCCGAATCGTACAGCGGCACCAGCTACATCGAGATTGATGACGAGCACCTCGACGGCATTAAGCGCGAAGCGGTCGCCCTCACCATGCGCGCCGGCAGCGCGCTGCTGTTCAACGACCACTGCGTCCACATGTCCACCCCCAACCACTCCGACCACGTGCGCTGGAGCGTCGACCTCCGATACCAGTCCATCGACCAGGATCCGATGCGCACTCACGGCATCGGCTTCCTCGCTCGCAGCCGCCAGCATCCGCAGCGCGTCGCGACGCTCGAAGATTGGCTTGCCAACCGCCCCGAGCACGCGGAGCCCGCTCCGGCTTAGGTCGAGACACAGCGATTTGAGTTGAAACCCGGTCCATGCTTGCTAGATTGCGCCTTCATCAAATGCCGGCATCCGCCGCGGCTTCACCAGCGGGCATCCGGGCTCATCGATCTCAGTTTAAGGAACTCACTATGAACCGCACCGCAACCGGGCACAGCAGCATTGAGAGGCTTGAGAAGCGGCTGTTCTTCGCCGTCACCTTCCCCCAGAGCACCGGCTTCGAGAACGATACCGATATCTAGCACTACAGCGCTGAATCCGCTCAACGCCACCCGCCGATGGCGGTAATACCTCCTGTCAAGGAGGTCATGGATGACCGCGGATCAAGTTGCGGCCCTTGGGCCGGCGTTTACTGAATACCTGCGTTGTTTCCAGCCCTG
>JBBRCX010000138.1:0-9770 GCA_038204465.1 Tepidisphaerales bacterium
GAGATCTTCTCGGCCTTGACGCGCGGCGGCCGGGCATCGCCCTCCTGGGTAGCCGGCGCCATCCTGCCTTCGAGCGTCACCCGCTTGCCTTCGAGTTCCTTCGCGTCGTCCTCGACGTTGGAAATGTCGACGTCCATGCCGCCTGACGCCCCTTCGCCCACGAGCGTCCAATGCGCGCCGCCGGCGTCGTTGAGATGCCGGAGTGTCCCCGTGAAACTCTGCGGCTGCGTGCTGGGCGCAGTCTCTGCGGCGCGAGAGAAGGAGATGAGCAAGAGGACGGCAACCAGAGTGGTGGCAATGCGCATGACGGATCCTTTCAGATGAGTGTGCGCGACGGGCAACAACTTTGGAAGGAATTTGCTAAACATCAGGGCGGGTTTGAAACCCGCCCCTACGCGCCATCTCGCGAGAATCCCAGGGCGGGTTTGAAACCCGCCCCTACGCGAGAAATCCAGTGCCATATCGTCCACCGGTTTAGCCGTCGCGCCCACGCGACGTGGTTGCGCGCCTTCCCAGCACCTCAGCGAAGCTCCGCCAGGCTGACTCGTCGTTTCTCTTTCGCGCTCTGAATCGCCGCGAAGACCATCGCGACGGACTTGAGATTGTCAGCAGCATTGCACTCGGGCTGCCGATCCTCCCGGATCGCCGACGCGAACTCCGCGAGGATCGCCTGCGGTCCGTCCGGCACCGGCGGCGCCGCGATTTCTTCACGCACGGGCGTCTCGGTGCGGTACGTGTGGGCGTACGTGATCCGCTCGTTCTCCCAGGAGATGCTCCCCTTCGGGCCTTCGATGTGCCAGTCACCATTCCAGCCGGTCATCTGCCCGACCGCGCAGCCTACCGAGACATGGGTCGCCCAGAGATTGTCGGGAAACTCAAAGACGATCGAATGGGCGGCGTCGCCCTTGTGCCAGCCCCACGGATGGTTCCAGGTGATCGCCTGCACCGCCACCGGATCGGTCCCCAGCACGTAGCGCATCATGTCAAAATGGTGCACCATCATGTCATTGATCAGCATGTACGGCTGCGTGACGTAGTGCGAATCCGGAATGTCCGCCCAGTTCATGTAGAAGCGGATGTCGAGCTGGCCCGGCTTGCCGATCTTCCCATCGGCGAGCAGCTTGCGGGTCGCGCGCGGCTGGGCGCCGAAGCGGTAATTCTGCGTGATCATGTGCCGCACGCCCGCCTTCTGCCCCGCCGCCACCACCTTGCGCGCCGTCGCGAAGCTGTCGCTCAGCGGCTTCTCCTGCAGCACGTGCAGGACATGGCCGAACGCCTTCTCGGCAATCTGGTGATGCACCGCCGGGGGCGTCACGTCGAGCACGAAGTCCGCCTTCACCTTTCCGATTGCTTCATCGAGAGACGGGAAGATGCTCTCGGCCGCCACTCCCTTCTGCACCGCGCGGGCGCGATTGGCCTCGACGGGCTCGACGAAGCCGACCAGTTGGCAGTCGTTCTGCTGCTTCGCCTGTTCGATCCAGAACAACCCGCGCCCGCCCAGGCCGGTCAGAATGCCTCTGTACAAAGTTCGCTCCTGCTCGAGTTCCCGATGAAAACCGTGGAAATCTAACCATTCCCCGCGCGGGTGCAAAGCCCGCCCGCTTGACGCACGGCGAAGATTGATGGATGGTTTCCCGCTTTCACGCCCGCCGGGCGATGCGCCCGGGTGGTTGGGCGATGCGTTGCAGTTCGTTCAAGCAAGGGACCTTTCATGAGTAAGGTACGCGTGGCCATCCTCGGCGCCGGCGGGATGGCCGGTTCACATGCCCTGCGCTTCAAGGCGCGCAAGGACGTCGAGATCGTCGGGCTCTGCGACGTCAAGACCGACATCGTCAACACCTTCGTCGAGAAGCACCTGAAGGACTACAAGCCCAAACCGCAGGTCTTTACCGACCCGGTCGAGATGTATCAACGATCGAAACCCGATGCGGTGGCGATCATCACGCCCCACACCATGCACTTCGACCATGGCATGCAGGCCCTGGATGCCGGGCTTCACGTGCTGATGGAAAAACCGATGGTCACCAGCGCCGAGCAGGCGCACGAGCTGGCGGCGAAGGTGAAGCAGAGCGGCAAGGTCTTCACCATCGGCTACAACACGCCCTGCACGCCCGCGATGTATTTCACGCGCGAGGCCGTCCGCAGCAAAAAGTACGGGAAGCTCGAGCTGGTGAACGGCTACCTTTCACAGAACTGGCTGAAGTTCACCACCGGGATGTGGCGGCAGAACCCCAAGCTCTCCGGCGGAGGCCAGGCCTATGACAGCGGGGCCCATCTGCTCAACAGCCTGTGCTGGTCGGTCGAGGCGAATGTCGCGGAGGTCTTCGCGTTCATCGACAACCACGGCACGCCCGTCGACATCAACTCGCTCATCAGCGTGAAGTTCGACAGCGGCGTGATGGCGGGGATCGTCGTCAGCGGCAACTGCGCCACCGACGGCGCCGACATGCACTTCATCTTCGAGAATGGCCGGATCGACGTGGACGGCTGGTCAGGCAGCTGGATCAAGGTGTTCGACGGCAACCAGCCGGTGAGCGACCTGAAGCTGCCGGGCGAAGCCCAGACCCCCAATGACAACTTCATCGACGCCATCAAGGGCAAGGCCAAACCGCGCACCAGCCCCCAGAACGGAATCGTGCAGAGCGAATTGATGGACGCGATTTACGAATCAGCCCGCACCGGCCGCCCCGCCAAGCCGAAACGCCGGTAGCATTCAACACGCGCGGAGACAAAACTGTTTGCGGCCGTTTGTAGCACGGGCGTCTCGCCCGTGAGCAATTCGAATTCTTCGTCGCTACCGGCGGGAGAGCCGCGTGGTGCGTTCGCGCTGACACACCTGTGCCGCTTGAACGCTCATGACGCCGGCACACGCGGCACACGCGGCACGCGCGGTAATTCTTAGAACTTCACGTTCTTCTGGAAGCGGTCTTTCAGCGTTGCGCCGCCGACCACCGCCGAGCCGTTGGCGATCTGGTCCTGCACCCGCGTGATGCGCTCCGCGATCCCGGGGTGCGTGCTCATCACGCCGCCCTGCGCGCTGGCGGACTGCTGCAGCCGCTGCAGGAAGCGCAGGTAGCCCTCGGGATCATACCCGGCGACCGTCAGCAGCTTCACCGCGTCTTCGTCGGCCTTGAGTTCCTGGCCCTTGCTGTAACCCTTCTTGATGATCAGATCGACGCCGGCATTGGCCACATTGCGGAACTGGGCGACTTTCTGATCGGCAGTGCTGGCGACGCTCAGTCCCGCGCTCAGGACGTTCGATTGCTTCACCGCGTTGAAGCCGTCGTGGTTGACCACGTGGGCGATCTCGTGCGCCAGCACGCCCGCAAGCTCCGACTCATCCTGCATTTTCTGCATCGCGCCGCGGGTCACCAGCACGTACCCGTTCGGGCCCGAAAAGGCGTTCACCTCATTGCTGTTCAACACGCCGAAGACGAAATGCCCATCGGGCCGCGCGGAAGAGTCGGCCAGCGTGAGCCCGACCAGGCGGACATAAAGCGCCAGCGTATCGTTGTTGACCAGGCCATACTGGCTGGTGAGGGTGACGGCGACCGCCTGTCCCATCTCGTCTTCCGTCTGATCGTCCATCGCCAGCGCCTTGCCAAGACCCGCCACCGCAGAAGCCTGCTGCAGGTTCTTGTCGCCGCTGGCGGACATCGCTCCCATAAGCCCCGAGTTATTCTGTGACGACGCCGTCTGCCCGCTTCCGCGATTCATGTTGCCCAGCGTGTTGCCGATGCCGGTGGAGAGGGTGTCGCCGCTGCAGCCCCCCATGTTCAACGGCACGAGCGACAACACCAGCAGCGCCGCCGCAACGGAACCAGTGAAGCAACCTGTCTTCGATAACA
Source organism: Tepidisphaerales bacterium (assembly GCA_038204465.1). Lineage (GTDB taxonomy): Bacteria > Planctomycetota > Phycisphaerae > Tepidisphaerales > Tepidisphaeraceae > JBBRCX01. Next base: position 3,849 of record JBBRCX010000138.1, read on the forward strand.
TGATTGAGTTCAGCATTGCACGCCTCCTCTTTCGATTCGCGCCCCCCGCCGATCCGTGACTCCTATTGCGGCTTGTCAGGACCGACCTTCCCTTCCTTGGTGAACTTCGCCCACGGCCCGCTAACATCCTGCCTGCTCTGGGCGAGCAATTTGTCCGCGTCGGCGGTATGAAGTCCCTTCCCTCGGGCATACTGCGTCGCGTATGGCCCGAGTCCCTTGGCCGCCTCGGCGCCGCTGGCGGCAGAAGCCTCGGGACCGCCAAGAAGCGCGCTGGCTGCGTTGTTGAGACCTGTCGCGCCGGCCGCGGAGGCGTCCGCGACCGATCCCTCGAAGACGAAGCCCTCCTGCCCCCCCGGTGTTCGCACCTTCAAAAACTTCCCTTCGCGGCCAAGCACTTCCAGAGCCGCGCCCTTCCGCACGACGGCTACCGTCGGCGCACCCGTCAGCCGCGTCTGGCGCACGTCGAGCGATCCGACGTTGACTACCACCCGCGACTCCCCCGCACCGATGCCGATCGACGCGGTGGCGCCCAGCACAGCGGCCATGAGCAGCCGACGGGCCCTCGGCCCAGAGTGCACGGACATGCGAACCTCCTGATTCTGGATGCCGGCATTGTAGCCGAACGCATCAACCGGCCGCAATACAACCGCCCCGCTACAACAGCACTTCCGCCGCCCGGCGGCTGTGCTCATCCAACTGATTCAGCGGGAGCATCTCATAGACATTTCCGTCCGCGTCTTTCACGCGAAACCGGCCGTCCGGGAGAAACCGAATGTCCTCCCGCTCCTGCACGCGGAACTCGGCCGCGCCGCGGTCGGTGGTCACCTTCCACTGCTGATACCCAAAGCGCAGATCGATCTTCTCGACCTGCGTGATGCGCGGGATGAAGCTCGTGCTGCCAAGCCAATCCTGGATCGCCTCCCGCTGCGCCGCCGGCACCTCGTTCAAATCCTCGATCAACAGCAGTTCCTTGCCTTCGGCATCGCGAATGCTCACGAACTGGTTCGGCTGCGACCAGGGAAAGGCCCGGCGCACGCGAACGTCGGCGACGTCGTCCTTGTCCGGGCGCTTCAACACCAGCCGGCCCTGCTCGTCGGTCTGCAGCTCGAATGATTCGCTCATAACTCGCTCGATGTCTTTTCGGATGAGGGTTCGATCAGACTTTCGCGCAGCACTTCGATCCGATCGCCCGGCCGCACGACGCCTTCCACCAGCACGCAGGCCATCCAGCCGCTGCGCCCGACGATCAAGTCCGGAAGCTCGGCTGCCCACTTCCTCAGCTGCCGGCAGGGACTACGAACATCGGTGATCTGGATGCGGCATTCGCCGATTTGCAGGCGGTCGCCCGGGAAGAGCGATTGCAGGTCGATCTCGCGCGTCGTGAAGTTTTCGCCGACGGCGCCGTTCGACAGCTCCACGCCGTTCCCGCGCAGCCACGCGTAGAGCTCCTCGCTGTAGAGACAGATTGCGCGGTCCGGGCCGCCGTGATATTTGCGGTTCTTCTGCCAGTCGCCTTCGAGGCCGGCGTAGGTGACGCGCGCGGAGTCGACGGGCAGTTTGGGCATGCCGCCGGGGGAGATGTTGACTTGCGCCAGGATGCCGGTCATATCCATTTCTCAGATCTGACAAGAAGAGGGCGGGTTTGAAACCCGCCCCTATCCATGAAAGGCTTTTTCGATCAACAAAAAAACTCTACCCGGGCGGAACGCTCCGATGGTCTTTTCCTTAAAAGACTCTTCTCTTGTCCGTGGCACCGGTCAGGCCCGTCTCGACGGCCATCTATCCATTCGTGCCGGCCGCGCCTCTTGAGCGGGGTCGCACATGATCTCATCCGCTGCGCGTCGGCCCACTTACCAAGCAGGCCCGAAGTTCTGGCTTATGCCAAAACAGCGGCCAAGGGGCGGTCGGGCCCGACGCACTCCCGGACGAGAAGGTCCTCATCCTGTTGCCGTCGGTCTTGTTCCGGTTGCCGCCGCTGCTGCCGCGGCGGAGGCGCTTCGCTGAAGCGGTGTCCTTTGCTCACGCATGAGTAGCCCACCCGGCACAGTTCCCGAGCCACCGCGATGTACCCGCGGCATTTGTCACGCTTGGCATTGTCGGTGCGGCGGTTGAAGATCGCGCGGAAGTAGGCGCTCTTACGCACTGCGCCGCGGGCGGCGTCGATCAACGCCCACTTGAGTGTGCGGCGTCCGAGGTGACCCACGTGTCGACCGATTGGCGTCGCGTCCTCTTCGTCCCCGCTGTCGTCCGCCACCGGCACCACCAGACTGTAACTGCACAGGTGACCAGCGTCCCGGAAGCGCCGCACGTCTCCCACCTCGGCAAGGATCGTGTACGCCAGCACCCAGGAGACGCCCGGCAGGCTGCGCCACAGTTCACCCGCCACGCTGGCGCGAACCTCAACACTCAACTCACGCGTCGCCTGGGCGATTTGCTGGCGGACCTGCCTGAGCAACTGCAGATACCCTGACAGCGTCGTGCGCGTGCTTGGCCGCAGCGTGTCGGATTCGATCAGGTTCTGCAGGAACTTGAGGCCGGCCGTGCCGAAGGCATCGGAGTAGTCGTGCACAATCCCGTGGCGGTGCAGCGTCGCATGGATCCGATTCTTGATCCCCGTCTGCATCCGAACCAGCGTCATGCGGTAACGCAACTGCTCACGCTGGTCACGCACCGCCTGCGGTGCCAGCCACACCTCCCACCAACGCGGCTGCTGCGTCCACAGCTCGCTGAGCAGGTCGGCGTCAATCTTGTTGCTCTTGGCCAGACCACGAGCGTCACGCCAGGCCGCGGTCTTGCGGCTGCTTGCCAGGTGCGGCTCCACGCCTGCGGCCCCCAGTTCGTCGCTGATCCAACCCCAGCCAAACGTGCCCTCCAACACCACCGGCGTCCCCGCCGGCCACGACCGCAACTGCTCGCGAAATTGCTGTCGATCGCCATGCTCCAATCGTTGCCGCCAGAGCACCTTGCCCGACGCGTCGCGGGCCGTCACCCGGCTGAAGTTCTTGTGGCAGTCCATTCCCATCTGCGTTACCTTCGCGACTGTTCTCATGGCTGTCTCCCTGGTTAAGGTCCACTACCTGACATCGTAACGTCCGGCAGGGGGACAGCCTTTCATGCGATTACCGGATTACCGCCGGTGCGACACCGGTGGAAACAGCGCCTACCGGATCGCCACCAGCGAGCTCATTTCCACCTGGGTCTTGTGAAGTTTTGCATACACGCCGTTCTCCTTGTTCACCAGGTCCGCGTGTAATCCCTCTTCGACGATCTTGCCCTTCTCCAGCACGACCAGCCGGTCGGCGGCGACGAGCGTGCTGAGGCGGTGGGCGATGGCGAACGTGGTGCGCCCGCTCACGAGCCGATCCAGCGCCTGTTGGATCTGCTTCTCCGTTTCGGTGTCGACCGAGCTCGTGGCCTCGTCGAGGATCAGGATGCGCGGGTTGTGAAGGATGGCCCGCGCGATGCTGATGCGCTGGCGTTCGCCGCCCGAGAGCGACTGCCCGCGCTCCCCGACCATGGTGTCGTAGCCGTCCGGGAAGCCGACGATGAAATCGTGCGCGTTCGCCGCCCGGGCCGCCGCCATCACTTCCTGCTCGCTCGCCTCGGGCCGCCCGTAGCGGATGTTCTCGGCAATGGCGCCGTGAAACAGGTGCGGCTCCTGGAGAACGATGCCGACCTGCCGCCGCAGCCACTTCACTTCGTAGTCGCGGATATCGACGCCGTCCAGAAGGATCTGACCGTCGGTGACGTCATAGAAGCGGCAGATCAGGTTGACGAACGTGCTCTTGCCGGCGCCGCTTGGCCCGCAGAGCCCGATCATCTCTCCCGGCCCCACCGTGAGGCTCACTTCGCGCAGCGCCGGCGCCGTCCCTTCGTAGCTGAACGACACCTGCTTGAACTCGATCCGGCCTTCGAGCTGATCCTTCCGCAGCGCGCCGGGCTTGGAGAAAATGTCTGGCGGCGTATCGAGCACTTCGAAAATGCGCTGCGCGCTCGTGGCGGCGCGGGTGACCATGCGGTTGCTGTTGGCCAGCTCCATGATCGGGCTGTAGAAGGACTGCACGAACGCGGTAAACGCCACCAGCACGCCGAAGGTGTTCTGGTTGTTGCGGTGCATGATCACCATGTACCCGCCGACGATCCATACCAGCAGCGCGCCGAAGCGCATCAACCCGCTGACGACCGGCTGCAGCGCCGTCCACACGATGTGGATCTCCTGCTCTTTCTCGGTGTACTCGTCGCTGCGGCGCTGGAAGCGGCCGATCTCCTTTGCCTCGTTGGCGAACGCTTTCACCACCTTCACCCCCGGCAGCGCGTCGCCGACGACCGCCGACATGCGCGACCAGTAGGTCCAGAGCCGGCCGAACATCCGCTGCATGCGCATGCCGCGGTGGTAGGTCAGCACCGCCAGCACCGGCAGCGGCAGCAGCGCGATCGCCGCCAGCCGCCAGTTCATCCAGAACATTACCGCGGCAATGAACACGATCATCGCGACGTCGCGGATCAGGTCGATCGAGCCAAAGACGATGAAGTCCCAGAGGCGGTCGGTGTCGTTTGTGACGCGGGTGATCAGTGAGCCGGTGCGCCGCTTGGCGAAGTAGCGCAGGCTCAGCTCGTGCATGTGCGCGTAGACCATGAGCCGAAGGTCGGCCGTCACCTGCGTGCCCACCTTCGCCAGCGTCCGCAGGCGCAGGCCGTTGACGAATTCGCTGAACAGCACGGTGAGCAGGAGCAGCGATGCCCAGAGCACCAGTTGGTGCACGCGATCGCTGACGCTCACGTCGAGCGGCAACTGCTTGCCCGCGGCGTCGTAGGTGCGCGGGTCGATGGCGCGGTCGATGAGATAGCGGTTGATCGTGGCCGGCAGCGTGGTCATCGCCGCCATCAGGATCGTGAGCGCGAACGCCTTGACGATCTGACGCCGGTAGGGCTTGGCGACGTCGAGCAGACGCCACAGGATCTTGCGCTGCTGCAGACATCTCGGGCACACCCCCTCGGCATACGACGGGATCAGCTCGCCGCACTTGGGACAGTGTTCCAGGCGCTCCGCCTCGCGCTCGACGCCCTCGAGCCAGTCCGGCGGAACGTCGCTTCCATCCTTGCGCGGCAGCCGTCGTTCCAGCTTCCGCAGCAGCTTGCTCATCCCGCGGACGTGGCGCTTGGAATAGCGCATTTCCGCCAGCGGCCTTCCATCCACGAGGACGCGCAGCCGGTCGACGCCCAGGCCCTCGAGGACCTTCGCTTCACCGATCTGGCCAACGGGGATCGCCTGCGCCGCACCGTCGACGAGCACGATCAGCTCGTCTTCGGTCAGCACCGCATAGCGCTGCGTGTAGCGGTTGGATTCATCGAGGTCAAACTCGGACCACGCGACCACCTTGCGCCCGTTCAACTGTCCGTTGAGCCGGCTCCGAAGGGGGTCGGGAAGCTGCGACTCATCGGCCAGCGCGGGAGCCGGTTGATCGGCGTCCATCTGGGTTTGCGCTATATCGGTCATGACCTTCCCCACAAAAAAACCACGCGGCTCAGAAAAGAAGCCGCGTGGCGTTTTTGGCTCGATTGCAGGAAGACGACTAACTCACCGACGCCTCCCGCCCACGCGGCACTGTCATGCGTTCCGGACCCGAGCGGGTCCGAACCCACACATGCTGGAGAAATTGAAGTCGAAATATCTTCATGCCGCGGATTTCTCTCCGGAGACTCTCGTGCAACCGCCGAAGGATGCCGAAACCGCGGGAGGCTGTCAACTTAAAAAAGGCGCACGCGCATTCACGCACAGTCATTTAAGGACTGTTTCAAAAATGACGTTCAATGATCCTGCAGCACATCCTGGCCATCTGGAGATAGTGCAGGGCGCGGTGCGGCGCAGGCAGCTTCTCATAGCGTATCTTCAACCGTCGCGCCTGGCCCATCCAGCACAGG
>JBBRCX010000139.1:0-9600 GCA_038204465.1 Tepidisphaerales bacterium
GGCCATCGAGGAGGTTGACGCCGACCGCCTGCCCGATCTGGTCTCCCTGAGGGGCGACCTGCGCGTGTTTGCCGGCGAGGTCGGGCTGGATCCGGAGGCTGCCAGCGAGCGATATATCGCTCAGTTCAGGGATTGGTCGCCGCTGGACGAGTTCCGATCGGAAGTATCGATTGAGTCGCACTCGACCCCCAGCACAAGCACCGAGTCGGGCAACAACTTCCTTGTGCCGTCTGATGCGTTCGCCATGAAAGTACCACCGGCGCGGGCGGACGATGCCGACGCCCACGCTTTCGGTCAGCGAGGGGAACGGGAGGCGCAGGCCGACCTGCCACCGCATGTGGCGGCCGCTGCTCGATCGTCGTCGCGTCCGGTGCCGTATGCGGCGTTACTGATCGTGACGCTCATCATTTTGACGACCGGATTCTGGATCCTGGCCGCGCGGCAGAGACGGGCCGGCGGATCGGCTTTCGACACGCCAACCCCCCAGAAGACGCATGCGCAAAACGCAGCGACCGAGGTCCCGCACGAAGCCGCTGCCAGGCGAAACATGCCGAACACTAGCGAGTCGGCGATGGAGGACACGTCCGGCCCCCACGGACAGAGTGTGGCAGAGGCGGGCGCCGTACCGGGGCCACCGACGAGCCCGCGGGCAGCGAACCTTTCGCTACGGGGACACCCGCGGACTCCCCACATCGCTACCCCACTTCCCCGTTCCGACCGGTCGCCAGTCATGTCACCAGCTCCCAGAGCCTCGCGCGTCGGCGTGGGCGTAGCTCGCTCGGCACCGAGTGTTGAACCAGGCGAGCACGCCGGCTCGACCACGTCCCCACGAGTGACCGGCCCCCCGATCGGGCCGCCTCCATCCGCTGCCCCGCGCGAAAACACGATTCCTGAATTGACTGCCAGCCTGCCGCCGCCGAGAGACGATCTCACTGGATGGTGGATGCTGACCAACCAGATCGAACGGTCGAGCAGGGACTCGTTCAACGACCTGATTCTTGGCTTCCGCCTGCAACTCGACCAGAAGGGGAACCGTGTCCGTGGGCACGGCTTCAAGTGGATCGAGAACGGCCGCCCTGTCGCCGCGCGCGGCCAGACACCGATTACCGTCGACGGCACAATTGAGGGGCGCCGGTTGGCGTTAACCTTCACTGAACGCGGCGCGCGCCGGACCAGTCGCGGCAGCTTCGAGATGCAGCTCGCAGCCGACGGGTCGTTGCACGGCCGTTTCTCGAGCGACGCCGCCCAGTCGACCGGCCGTGCGCTGGCTGTCCGCGTGTCGTCGCGGCCGGAATAGCTGGAAACGAAGTAGACGAGCTTCGACTGCTCTCGCGGACCGCGAAGAATTGCGCCTCCCACCCGTACGATTCCCCGTGAAAGCGCAGCTCCCAGGACAGCGGCGCCCGACCACGGCCGCGCACAAAGTCAAGTAACAGTTCGCCGGGCTCGGGTGGCCGCGGAGGCGCGGGCTTGCGATACGGTGCGTAGAACGGATCGTCTTGCTCATTGTTCTGAAGCGCCTGGATGTTTAGTCCCGGAACCGGTGGTGATGGCACGATCGACATCGCCACGACCAAGGAGGCATTGTGGGACAGGTACTTCACGGCAGCGCCACGACCACTCACGCTGTCCGAGCAGCAATACAGGGCTGACGAAGGTTTGCTACTACCGACGACGACATTCTTCAGAACGTCAGTTGCCCTCCGATCTTGACGGGCCGCCCCGTACACACGTCGGTTGATGCAGCCATTTGCTGGTCGCCGCCGTGCTGAAGGTCGTGTTATAGGACAGCACCGGCCGACTTGTTGAACACGTTGCAGTCGGGATTTCCGTTTTGGCGTCCAAACTCGGTAGGATCCTACAGCCGTACACTCCGCCCGAGACGAAATTCTTGTGGCTTCGGTCGCGCATCAATGAACCCTAGCGACACGATGCGGAACGGGGAGGTGAGCGCGCTGCGCGCGGAGGCGATCGCAATGATGCATGCGCACGAACGCCGCGACACTCTATAAATTGTCCTTGAACTAGTACTAACGAGGGCCCTGCCTCGGACCGTCGAGCATGTTGTGAGGCAAGGCGACCGCTGGAGACGGTCTGAGGCAGGGCCTCGTTAGAAAAAGAGGAGCCCCGGGAGCATGGCAGGGCTTGCGCCCTGCGCCTAAGTAATAGACCCTCGTGGGGTCGGTGGCCATGTCGGCCGCGTTCTCCGAGAGCTCCCTCATCATGGTACGCAAAAACGTCGCGGAGATCCTCACGAATCACGTGACCTTCGAGCTGGAAGCCATCGACCGGATGTATCTCAATGCCTACGTGCCGTCGCTTCAGACCGGCGGCGGGGTCGTCTACTTTCTGAAGACGCAGCTCGGCGTCCGGGTCCCATCGACCGCGATGGTTGCCCCGATGAGTGAGCGGTTCGTCAAGGCGATCGAGGGCTTCGTCGAGCGAGAGGGCATCGACCTGATCACGTTCGAAAAAAGACAACGCAAAGACGCCCTCGCCCAGCGGTACCTCGCCGCCTTCACCGGTGAAGAGGGCGTGCTGTTCATCGGGAAGGCCCAAGAGAAGACGAGCGTGTTCCGCACGGAGAAACGGCGCGACGCGCACGGCAAGACCTATCCCTGGATCATCCGCTCGACGGCGATGCCCAACCAGTACTACATCTACATCCTCGATCGCGACTTCGGCCCGCTGTTTATCAAGTTCTGTTCCTACTTTCCGTACGCCGCGAAGCTCTGTCTGAACGGGCACGAGTGGCTGAAGCGCCAGTTGACACAACGCGGGATCCCGTTCGAGCCGTTGGACAATGGCATCCGATCGAGCGACGAGTCGGCCCGCGTGCAACGGATCGCCGACACGCTCGACGCCGCCAAGATCGAGGCGGTCTTTCGCAAGTGGCTGCGACGCCTCCCGCATCCCTTTCTCCCCGCGCACCGCGCCGCCGGCTATCGCTACCAGCTCTCGATCCTGCAAGCCGAGTTCGCGCTCACCCAGGTCCTCGATCGGCCGCGCACCGGCCGCTGCTTCTTCGAAGAGGTCATCCGGGAGAACCTGGACCTCGGTCGCCCCGATCAGATGCAACTGATCTTCGATCGCCGCGTCACGCGACGCACCCCTGGGCGCTTCCGCACGCGCGTCCTCACGGAGGGTGTCGTCCCCTCGCTGCACGTCGAGTACAAGAAGTCCAAGGTCAAGCAGTACCACAAAGAAGGTCAGGCCCTTCGCACCGAAACCACCATCAACGATACCTATGACTTCACCATTGGTCGTGCGCTCCACAATCTGCCCGCGCTGCGGGAGATCGGCTTTGCCGCCAACCGACGGTTATTACACGTCGAATCTCTGAGCCACGACTGCCTGATCGGCGACGACTGCTTGCACACCGTCATGTCTCCCACCCGCGTCAACGATCAACGCGCCGCCGGTCTCCGCTTCGGCGACCGCCGCGTCCAGGCGCTCATGCACGCGCTCTGTCTCTTTGCCCTCGCCCCCACTGGGTTTCGCCATCGCGAATTCCGCGATCACGTCACGCAACTCCAAGGTCGAGAGCCGGACACGTATACCGCCGGATCGACGACCTACGACCTCCGACGTTTGCGGCTGCACGGCCTCATCGAGCGGGTACCACGCAGCCACCGGTATCGCATCACGCCGACCGGCGCACAGGTCGCGGTGTTCTACGCGCGGCTCTACACGCGGGCCCTCCGGCCCGCCTGCTCCCTGCAACCATCCGGATCGACCCGTGCCCAGCGCGCCTTCGATCGACTCGACGTTGCGCTCGCGAATTTCCTCGAGGAGGTCAAACTTGCGGCCTGAAAAACTTGACTCAAACAGTCAGACTTCTTCCGGTCAAGACTCCTAGTAGCAGGCGCCGCGTTGTGACAGGGTGTTGTCAGGTGTTGTCAACGTCCGAGAGCGCGTTCGAGACGTGTCGGTGCGCGAAAACAGTAGACGAACCAGCCCAACTGACTGATAAGATCCGAAGTCGACGGATTCACGACCACGCGGAAGTGGCGGAACTGGCAGACGCACCAGCTTGAGGGGCTTGAAATAAGCCTCCACAACTGCTTCACGTAAATAACTGAGTATAAGTAATTTAACACATATCTAATGGCCCCAGACTGTTGCCCGTTGTCCAGCGTGTTGTCAGGTATCTGGCGTGGGCGCTTTGAACGTGGGCACTTAAAGAGGCTCCTTCCGACCAGGACGGGCTCCGCAGCTACGAGTTCAAGAATCAGAAGTTCATACGGTTTGCCGCCGGAGGCGAGAAGGGCTCTGGTTGAGCACGAGCTGCCGACCGATCGCCGACTTGTGTGCTGCGAGAACGCAATTAAATGCCTATCGCACGCCGCTTTAATCCCCACACCCATGACGGTACTCGAGCATCAGCGGGACACCGAATCCGAAGCACGCTGCGTTGTTTGCGAATGCAACCGCCCGTATGCCGGCAACGGCGGAGGTAGTGGCCGGGATGACGTCACCGAAATCATTGTGAGTGGTTTGCGGCGGGTCTAGTCGTGAGACCCAGAATTCAATGGTGCATTCTCCCACCGTGCAAGGTAGGCACCCAAGGTTTGGACGATGACGGTGGCCATGTGGGCGAGGTCGCCCGAGAAGGGCATCGGCTCCCAGCGGCCGGAGTGATGATGGAAGCTCAACCCGTAGGTGGCGTCACCCAGGGGATGGAGTCGGGCGACGGGGTCCTTAGGGTCGTCGGCGTAGACGTACAGGAGGCCGCGCTGCGCACGCACGGTGACGTGAGCGTAGTCTCCCAGGGTCTTGATCGCGGCGCAGCACTCCTCGGCCGCCTGGTCGTTTGGTGAGGCGTGGGAGCGACGACTGGAGCGTGGCGTCATGCGGCGATGCCCGAGCGCAACGGATAGCCGGTGAAGGTCCATCGGAAAGGATGCGCCAGACGCTTCGGCATCGACCGGATCGTATCGTCTCGTCGGTGAGGTGCGAAGCGGGGAAGCATTCGATCTGCTGCAGGCACTGAACACCGGCATGCCGGCACGCTGTCGACGATCCGCGCTAATTCGGCGGAGCAGGCGTTGACGCGATTCGCGTCGTGCGTGCTCTCTAACACGGGATCGTCACCGTATCACCCGGTACTCTGAGAACATCGGCTGCGAAAATTGACTATGAGCAGTAGGAGTTGATCGACCAACGATGAGCGATGGCATGCGACGCACCGATGCTCCGTCGTCAGGTGTGCCCAGGGTGTCGCTGATGCGGCCGGCATGGTAGCGTCCTCTCGACCCCCGAGGGGCCCGACCCGAGCACTCCTTCGGGATGTCGCGGCGGAGCGCCTACTCACATCGGCTGGGGGCGATCGGGCCCCGCTGGCGGGGGCACGACGTCTGGTTGCGATGGTGGCGGGATGTCGGGGGGTGGGACTGGTTTAATGTCGGGCGGCAACGGGTCGATGGGGTCTGGAGGACGCGGGATGTCCGGTGGCGAAGGTTGCTCAATCATGAATAAGCTGACTGCAACAATTCTGCCGGGGTCGGGTCATCCCCGGCGAGCCCATGTCCCCCGCCCGCGAATTGCGGATCCGCGATGAAACTGAGACGAACGCGCGTACACGCGACTTGGCCAATCCGCTGATCAACGGAAGCTGTCACCCTGTCCCATCAAAACGACCACATCCTCACCCTCGCGGCTTTGAACGCGCCTTCTGAACGGCCGAGCGCGGGCGCCAGCGCGCGATCTGATCGGGATGCACCTGGGCATGGCACCTCCGATCCGCGACCACGGCGAGCCGCAAGTCCTTGGGCAGACGGCGATCCGGCATAGGGGGGCGGCTATCCTCAGCAGCCGTATCTCTGCAGGGATATTCTCCAGTGCGAGCCGGCTGTAATATGCTGTCCGAGACAGGCGCGGCGCGGACCGTTAGACCAAGAGGTCAATATGAACACGCAGAACAAGACAAGTGCCGACAACGACATTCACAAGGGCGCAGTGGAAGAGGATCAACCCAAGCCCGAGCAGCGGGGAGCTCCCGGCTTAGACAACAACGGACTGCCCAACGACCCCACGGCCATTGCCCAAGACGCGCTGGGCGCGAAGGAAGACCAATCGCAAGGATGAGCTCCCAACACTGCGGAATGGAGCCCCTCGCGGCCGCCGAGCGCTGCGATGCGGGGGGATTCCGTGCGCCGAGGCGGCGCGCAGGTCAGCTCAGAGAAGAGAATAGTCCCTGCAGACGGGCCAGCGAGGCCAACTTACGCCGGGAGCTGATCGCGTCTGCGGCGGGACGCGTGCGGCGTCGCGCTGTGCAAAGGTCGGACTTCAGCGAGGCGCTCGGGGGGTTCCAGACGTTTTTCAGTTGAACCAAGCCCGTGGTCCGGTCGATGTGGGCGGCTCTCCGGATGAGTGAAGCCACTGTCGTCCGTCAGTCCGCGGGTTGGCCAGGACCTTTCTACACTCGCATCGCTAACAGCTCCACGTCGGCGTGTCCAGGCAGCCCGGCAACGAGGCGGCAGCGTGCCGCGCCCTCGTCCACGATTACGTGGCAATGTCTCAATCGATGATTAGAAAGCGAATACGTGTCTCGCAATAAGGCATTCGGCTGGCGGCAGGCATTACCACGTCCAAAGATGACCGGTGGACACATTTTTGCAGAGGCTCATTGTCTCGTGAAGTTTTTCCCCGCCTCGATCAGGCGGACGCCGCCGCCCGCGTAAGCAGCGCGTACATCATCCATGGCGAACAGTTTTATTATCCCCGTCATCGTCGTTGCCGTTCTTCTCATTGCTGTGGCGTCGATCGTCCCGTTCCCGTCCGAGGCCGCGCGGGCAAAGCTGGTGGCGGTTCTTTCAGACCGCTTGGATGGCGAAGTTCAACTCGAGAACCTGCGCGTGCGAGTTCTTCCTCGGCTGCGCGTGGAGGGAATGGTTTATCCGTACGACATAAGAGTAGACGCGACATGCCGCCGTTGATCTCGATCAAGCGTTTTTCAGCTGAAGGAAGTGTCCTGACGCTCTTGCGGAAGCATATCTCTTTGGTGAACGGTTGATGGTCTCGATATTCAGATCCCGCCAGACCACAACCGTGACGTCGACGGCGCGAATGCAAGCCCTGATCGAGCGGGGAGCGGCGAGAAACGAGCTGCCACAGCCAAACATGATGTCGGCCGTACGCTCGTCATCGACGAGTTGTTCTCAAACCATGCGCGTCTGGCGATCATTCCGGCGGAAAAAGAGAAGAACCCGAAATGCGTCTTGCGAGCAAGAAAGACGCTGGTCAGATGTTAATTTGCAGAGCCTTCCCGAGGAGAATTCTTGTGAAATCAGTCGGCATCGTTTTAGCGAGTCTCGCCGTCTTCGTTGTCTACGCTCCAGAGTCCAGGGCTCAGCAGGTTTCGCCCGTGCTGGAACAAGGACAGCCACGTGTCGCAGTTGGCACAGTCGTGTCGTCTGGGACTGCGACGCTGGTTCTGAGAACGGACGCCGGTCAATTCGTCTTGTTTGCTCTTGATCGCGACACCATCCGCCCGACCTCTCTTCCGCGTGACGCACGCGTCAGTGTGACGTCGCGACCAGGGGATAGCCAGGATGTCTCGATTGCGACCGTCGTTACGAGGTTGGCTGACCAGACCCCGAGCGCCCAGGAGCGCGCAGCAGGCCAAGAGCCCGTTCCGCCGAGCGTTCGGCGACTCGAGCGACAAATTGAACGCCAAGTTCGACGCTACCGAGTCGGAGTGCGAGGCGGAGTCGCGCTCGATCCAGAACTGATCTCCGTAGGAGCGCACGCCAGCCTCGGGCCGTTCTTCGACAGCAATGTGTCCTTCCGGCCTAATCTTGAGTTGGCGTTCGGCGAGGTGACGACGCTCCTCGCACTGAACCTGGAAGGCATCTACCGAATCCCTCCTGCGACACGGCAGAGTCGCTGGTCGGCTTACGTCGGCGCTGGGCCGAACTTCTCCTTCAGCCATCGTAATTTCGAAGGTGAAAAGAATGGGCAGAGATTTGATTTTGGCGAGTTCAACTGGGACACCGGCCTCAACTTCCTCGTCGGCGCGGAAAATCGAAGCGGGGTCTTCATCGAGCTGAAGGCCACGGCTTATGCGGGACCTCACGTCAGACTGCTGATCGGTCGGAATTTCTGAGGCGGAGCGAGTTCCAACCACCTGCTACCGAGACCGACGAGGCGTCGATGCTCGACGAACCGTGTTTACTGGCCAGACTACATGGAGGGGAACGAACCTCGCATCGTCGGCGACTTAACTACATGTCGCCACGCCTGACAATGTCGATGACCAGACGGCACTCAGCCGCTCTTCTGCACTAAGAGGTGCTCGAATGAGAGATCTTCTCTTTGGTGTCGCGTTCGTATTGCGGATCGCGTGGCCACTCGCGATGCTCGGGCTGTTCGCGGCCGCCTCCGCTCTCCACCTTCTACTGCTTGCCGCCATCGTTCTCTGTCATCAGCTTTACGCGGGATCGTCGCCGTTTACGCGGGATCGTCGCCGCCTCGTGTGATCATCTGTGCGCGCACCGCGCTTCGCACCGTGGGCACTTGGAAGTGGTGCCTACGACGAGTTTCGTGAGCCAACGAGGAGAACGATGAACAGACTATTCACGATAGCTTGTGCCGTCAACCGAGATCGGGCGCGGCGCTGGACAGCGAGGATGCGGGACGGCGACAACGACAAGCCCGACCCGGATCTCCAAGATCCGGGCGACGGTGATCAGAAGCCGGGCGACACGCCCGACACACCGCTCGACGAGCCTTCGCCGGCGCCCGTTCAAGATCCCCCTTCGCAACCTGACACACACCCCTACGTCGTGGGGGCTGGGAGATCTCGTCGCTTCGTTGACGCTCACGTCACGTCTGGACTCAGCCACCATCATTTTCTCCACGCTGACGTCGCGCCTTCTCCGGTTCAGGCGAACCGCAGGATACCCGCCAGGCGAAGGACGAGTGGGATGTGTGGCATTGACAAACGAGCGGGTCCTTCTCCGAGACCGCTCTCCGAACCCGGCTCCTTGTCAACTCGTCAGCGGCGGCGACTTGTACCCCGGGCTGCTAGAAGTTGTGAGGAAAACATGCGGGGTAATTCGCCAATGCGGCCGAAACTCGCAGGGCAATTGCTGTAGTAGATACCACGGAGGCCGTATGAATCGCGATGAACTTGGGGGGAAGACTGCAAGACTGAAGGGCAAAATCAAGCAGGCCCCTGCCGACCTGACCAATGCTCCGGACCTCATGACCAAGGCGTGGCAGACGAAGCAGCGGGCAAAACGCAGCATGCGTTTGGCCGCGCCAAGCGAAAAGTCGGTGAGGCTGTCGAACATATCGGCAAGGAGATCAAGAAATAAGTCCTCGTGGGGAGGCTTCGTTTACATTGATGGCCCCTCGCGGTTTGTGCAAGGGCGCCGCGATTGTTCCGCTTTGATCCAAAACGCTCCGTCACGGTGACATGCGAGGTGATATCGCGGCCTCCACACATAGTGCGAACTCAAGCAGGCGGGATCGCTGCCGCAATGATCGCGATTCCTGATGGATGTTCATTGCATGGGTCACCGCAAACCGCAATTCCAGCGCAGGATTTTGAAGAGAGCATTGGCTCAGCTGATGTCGGAGTCTTTCAACGCTGTG
>JBBRCX010000140.1:0-9591 GCA_038204465.1 Tepidisphaerales bacterium
CGGTACCTTGCCGATGTGGGAGGCACTGCGTCTGAACGACCGGTTGGGTTCCGGGCCGGTGGTGCACAACGTCTTGAACGTTGAAGCCGCCATCTGGAGGGAGGCTTTCGAACCCGAAGAAAATCTCGTTTACAATGTCGCGGGAAGCAGTTCGGCAGACGGCGAATATTTCGCGAACGGTGCCGGCGATGAGGTAATCTATAGCATCGATGATCAGAAGCGAATGTCCTGGAGATTCTGGTTCCGCCAAATGGACGTGATCAATGGCATCGATCAAGAGCGGGACATACGAAACACGTTCGCAACAGGCGGGCATTTCTTCAATAGCTATAATCCGACCGATTTCGCGCTAGAGTTGATGCAAGTTAATGATTGGGCGCTCCGCAACCATTATAGCCCGGCCATCGGAAACTACCGGACCCTCTCGGGTGGTGGTACATCCATGCAGAGCATGGCAGCTTTGATGCAACAGCGCATTGCGTTCGGAGGTCCAGAGACTTTTAATCATCCCGCCGGAGCGGCACCGTTGCAATTTGCGCGCGATAATAATCTCGATAATAACATTGATGCACGTGATTTTGGCTGGAATCAAACGTCTCATGGTCATTTCCTATACTCCGACCGTGACAATGATGCTTCACTCCCGACCATCTGGAGCTGGTATGACGAAGTCTTCGCAGCGCGTCAGTTCACGTCGCTGGGAAATCTCACGTAACACGTCGGGCGGAGGTTGCCGCCGGGTCACACCCTTAATTGTGATCCTCACCTGTCTCGTTGGCGGTGCCTGCGCGGCGGAGCCGCAACCGCAGCGGATGCGGGGGGTGGACCTGCGTCAGCGATATGATGAGCTTCTCGTCGGGTCCGGACACTTGCAGCCCTACGACTGGTCGCGGACACCACAAGGGCCGGAGATGCGCAAAATTCTCGAGGAGTATTTCCGAAGGGTACGAAAGATCCCAGGAGAAGCCGGCCGCGTGCGCGCAGTTGTGATAGACGAAGCACTTCAGCCGCTCGAGGGGGTGCATGTATCCGTGAAGTGGTCCGATCCCAATGGCTTCTTCAAGGACCCGAAGGTCACGGCGCGTAAGAACCTCATTGCGAATCATTCGGTCGATTTAAGGTTTGACGGGCACCTCTTCATCGACATCGAGCTTTCGAAGGCCGGCTATCGAACTGTCACCGCCAACTTCTCGTCGAATGACCGCGTGTATCAATTCCCTGACGAGCTTTCGGAGATCCATTCGAGCTGCGTGCGGCCAGCGCCGGACGACGCCGAGTTGCTCTACCTCATGATGCCGCCGCAGGTCCGCTGGGAGCCCGAAGGGTATTCCGATGAATTGTCGGCAATGCCGGATGAAAAAGATCGCCCGAAAATAGTGGGAGATTCGGCCCCCGTCCTCGCTCGCTCCGACCGACCGTCGATCGCCCTGGCGCCTAGGCGGGCAACCTATGTGCTGGCGGACGGGCAAGGAAAGGTTCTGAGGCTGCGCCGACTTGACCCCAATTTCCCGCTCGGATTCGAAAAGGACGAACGCAACAACATCGCTGCAGTGTCCTATTTTGGGGGCGAGTTGTTGGTTTCGAAGTTTCCTCCCGAGTCCGGCCCTTACACGTGGCGGCTGTACGCCGAGGCCAAGCCGGTGGCGCCGCAGGATGCGGCGCGCGCGGACGCCGCCGTTGCCGAAGGACGAGGCGGTCGTGAGCCAGCGCGTGGTGCACCCGGCGCGTCCGCCGGTCCGCGTGCCAATGCGGCGGATCAGCCGATTCGCCCGGCTGGCAAGGCGCCCGTCGATGCAGCGCCTCGTCAATTTGCCGACCTGATGCGGGCGCGGGAGCAGCGGTACCGGCGCATGTACGTCTTCTACCGGCGGTCGATCAATGAGGATGAGCGCCTGAGCGCCGCGCAGAAGAAAACGGTGCTGCGTGTGATCGATCAGCGCGAGAAGGAGATGGACGCGGTCTGGAAGCGGCTGCGGGAGGGGAAGGACATCTTGATGAGCGACGTGATCGCACCGGACGGCGACTCCGTGCTCGGCCAGCGCCTGCTGGACTCGATGGAAGACAAGAAATGGATCGAGTACACCGGCCATCGCATGGTCATGGAGTCGATCATAGTCCAGAGCCTGGTGCCGCCTAGCGGCTCCAGCAAATCGCTGAGAGAACGGCTCGCCAAGCTCAACCTCGACGCAAAGCAGCAGGCGGTAGCGGACGAGGCGCTGCGGGCGCATGAACAGCGTGCCAAAGAGGTGCTGAAGAAGTGGCCGAAGGAGACAAAGCAGTACGAGGATTCGGTCGCCCAATGGCAGATTGAATCACAGGTCGTGGTCAGCGGGTATGACGCCTGGGAGCAGATCCGCCAGGTGCTGACCAAAGCTCAGCTCGAGCAATTCCTCGCGCCGCCGCATTAGAACCGGCCACTGCGTATACGATGCGGGTGAGCGCCACTGACGGCTCCGGGAACGCTCAGTCTGCCACCGGCGCGGCCGCGAAAGCCATTCCATTTTCCTCGGAGCCGCTCGCGAAAGGAGGAGTGTATGGGTTGCGTTTGAAGTGCTGACTGTCATGGCCCATACGGGCCAGCGGCTCAAGGGAAAGCCGCCCCGAAATGGTCGCGGCTTTCTTCGTTCCCACAACTGCCTGAGGCGAACCGGCGAAGGCTATTTCGCCAGGACGAAGACCGCGGTGCAGGCGAAGAGCAGGAACAGCAGCATGCAGTAGAGGCGGACCATGAAGCGGTCGAAGCGGCCGGTGAGGGAAGGATCGGTGCTGAGGCCCTGCAGGTAGTGCATCCGGCTGGCGATGCTGCCGTGCAGCAGTTCCCACTTCTTCACCGGGATGTTGTTCACGACGGCCACCCGATGCAGCGCGGACGCCACCAGCGACGCGCCGTACTGGCCGACGAACGACGCTGCGTCGCTGCGCTGCGGCGCGGCGGGGCTTGCCGCGTCGTTCATCGCGAACCCGCGGCCGGACTGGATGGTGCGGGCGGCGTAGACGTCGGCCTGGCGCTCGAGGTGCCGGCTGATGAACCCGAACACCACCACGAAGCTGACCCCGCCCGCCAGCATGAGCAGCACGCCCAACGGCGGGATCCAGTGAGGCAGGTGCATCGCCCGCAATTGCTGCTCGATGGTCGCGCCGGGTCCCGCCAGCGCCAGCATCACGATTACCACCGAAAGCGCAAGCCAGACCAGGTGCCGATGGACGACGTGGCCGATCTCGTGCGCGAAGACCGCTTCGATCTGCTCGTCGGCCATCGTCTCGATCAGCAGATCCGTGAGCAGGACATAGCGCACCCACGGCAGCACGCCCATGACGGCGGCGTTGCCCATGTTGTTCTGCGTGCGCCACAGCAGGATATCGCGATAGCGCACGCCGCTGCGGCGGCACAGCGCCTCGAGCCGGCGGCGCAGGGGCGAATCGGGAAGCGGCTGCGTGTGCAGCACCCAGCGAAGGATCTCCGGCGCAAGGATGAAGACCAGGACCGTCGCCCCAACCCACACAAAGAATTCGACCATCTCCAGCCGCTGCTGCGTTCCCTGCGCGAGGGCCGGGTGCGTGTGCACCCACCAGCGCCCCCCGACCATGCCAATGTCGCGGAGCGCGATGATCAGCAGCACCGGGACAATCGTGAACAGAAGTTGCAGGCGAAGGTTGCTGGTGAAGTAGCTGCGCAGGCCCGGCGGCGCCGAGAGCGGCAGGTCGGCGTCGAGCTGCGCGAGCATGTTCTGCTCCCGTAGCGATCGGTCGGCGGGAAACTGCGCCCACCACATGCCAACCCACGCGAGAAAAGCCGGCAGGGTGCCGAGGATGGCGCGGGGGAATTGGAAGGCATCCTCAGCTCCGCGCTGATGGAGCGCGCCGTCTACCGCCCACCCCCAGTTGAGCATCCACACGCCCAGCGCGTACCAGAGGGGGATCGCGAAGCGCGCGATCATCACCATCCGGTTGTAGCGGCGGAGGCTGCGATGGATGTTCGAGGCGGCCACGCGACGGGCGAGCAGCCGGCTCCACAAGCCCATCACCAACACGAGCAGCGCATAGAAAGCGAAGAAGGAAGCGATCCCGGAAAGGATGGCGGGTGCCGCCGGCGCGTCGCCGGTCGGCGCCCATGCCATCCATAGCAGAAAGACCGAAAGCAGCAGGATTCGTGACACGGTTTTGCTTGCTTGTAAGCCCAGGAATTGGGGTGTGTCAGAGTATACGGCGGTCGGGAACGGTGTCGAGAAAAGAATACCGCTCACGGGCCGGTGTCGAGCGGCAAGCGCTTATTTGGCTGAGCGTTACTGCGGCCAGCGAATTCGATGGACCGAGCGCGCGATGCGAGAATCGCGAACGTGAGATCGGTGACAGGGTTGCCAACAGGTCCGCTAATACGAATTCATACCCGTTCGACCGAAACTACCCATTTTAACAAAAGTCACCGTCAGTCCGCACCGATGAAAGGGGTGCCAGAAATTCGCCAGCAACAGGAGCGTCCATGCCCGCCATCCAACAGACCGAAGCCGACCCCGGACAGCCGACTCCCCGCGGGAGCGATCGGCGGCAGCACCGCCGGCACGACCTCGAGCAGCAGGGCATCCCGATCGACCGCTGGGATGGAAATCGGGCGGCGAAGAAGTCGTTCGGACGCATCGTCGATCTGTCGGCGGGCGGGGTTCGCATCCGCACCGAGCAGGCCAACGTGAAGGCCGAGCACCAGATTCGCGTCCGCCTCGAACTGCCCGTCTACGCCGGGATTTCCCCGTTCGTGGACACGAGCGCCGGCGTTCCGCAGCCGAAGCGCGATTGGGTCGGATGGATGACCGTGTCACGCGTGCAGAAACTGGACAACAACGAGATGGAAGTCGCCGGCCAGTTGGTTGACATGGAAGACATGGACCGAGGTATGCTGGGCCTGTACCTGTCGACCCAGCCAATGGCGGCGTAACGAATCACAAACTCATTCGAGAGTCTGTCCGGACTCTTGGATGATGAATACAAACAGCCGGTCCTTGGCGCTTCTCCTTTCCAGCCGAGGACCGGCTTTTGTTTTGCGCGGGTGAAAAGGGAGCGGGAGGGCGGGTTTGAAACCCGCACCCTACGAGCGACGCGCGGTTTTGAAACATGCACGTGAATGCACGGGAGGGCGGGCCCGCACCCTACGCGGTGTGGAATCGCAGGGCATCGGGAACGTGGGTGTCCCAGTAGTCCCAGTCGTGCCCGCCCGGGAACTCGTTGTATTGATGGGGGACCTGCAGTCGATCGAGTTCGGCGTGAAAGCGACGACTCTCCGTCAGCAGATGATCGTCGGCGCCGCAGTCGATGAGCAGGCGCGGCAACGGGCCGGAAGCTCTCGCCCTCTCGGCGAGCGTGATGAGATCGTGATCCGTACCGGCCGAGCGCTTGCCGAAGATCCGAACCAACTCGCCCGGGAAGAAGGTCTCCGCGCTTGCCTGGCGGTAGTCGCTGTCGTCTGCCTTTGAGCCGCGCAGCAGCGCCCCGGAGTGGCTGTTCGCGCTGGCGAAGACGCTGGGGTAGCCCAGCGCGACGCGAAGAGCGCCGTAGCCGCCCATCGAGAGCCCGCCGATATATCTTGCCTCACGCCGCGGCTTGGCGGGAAAGCTGCGCTCGACAAATCCCACCAGCTCCTCGCCGATGTATCGCGCGTACGCGGGGCCTTGATCGTTGTTGGTGTAGAAGCCGCGAAAGCCATCGGGCATGACGACGATCAGCGGCAGATCGCGCACGTATTGCTCGATGCGCGTCCAGCGCCCCCAGGCGGTGTAATCATCCGACAGGCCGTGCAGCAGGTAGTAGGTCGCGAAGGGCGGCGCCCCGCGCTCCGGCAGCAGCACGGACATCCCCACCTGCTTCCGCAGGACTTCACTGTTCCAGTGGACGTCGCACAGGGCCATCGTTGCTCCATCACAATGCCGTTCGCGTCGCCCGCGAATGCGCTGCGAACCCGGCGCCCGCAGTGCGCGTCACCGACTGTTCAGCTCAGTTGCCTCCCGCGTCGCCGGCGAGGACTCCGCAGGCGCAGCTGATGACTTGCTCGCCGCACAGCGGGCACTGCTCCCATTGGCAGAGCAGTTCGTGGAATTGACCGCGCAGCGTGCCGCAGGCGTCGCACACGCGCTTGCCTGACACCGGTGGCCAGAACCGCTCGTTGCCGTAACGGATTCGCGGCAACACTTTTCCGCGTATGAAATAATGCGTCTTCGCCTGCGCCTCCTTCAGCGCCTGCGCCTGCTGGCGGCGCATCTTCCGTCCGTTGTGGACGACGAAATCCGAATCCCCGGAGAATTCCTTGGCCATGCTCAAACTCTTGGCCCTTTGGCTGTCCTGCCGTACAACAGCCGCGAAGGAGACTCACTCAATGGCAAAGCCAGTTTCGGTGCAACTGTATTCGGTTCGGGACGAAGCAGGAAAAGATTTTACCGGCGTGCTGCGCAAGATCGGCGCGATGGGGTATGCCGGGGTGGAGATGGCCGGGCTGCATGGCAAGAGCGTTAAAGAGGTGGCGGCGGTGCTGAAGGAGGCCGGGCTCAAAGCCTCGGGCGCCCACGTGGCGATGCCCACGCGCCAGAACATCGACGGCATCGCGGCCGACGCTCGCGCCCTGGGCTACCACCACATCGTCAGCGGCTTTGGGCCGGATGACATGAAAGACGAAGCGGGCGCGAACCAGTGCGCCGACGCCTTCACCGCGGGGGTCGAAGCGGCGCGCGGGGCGGGGCTCTCGCTGTGCATGCACAATCATTGGTGGGAGTTCGACCGGCAGTTCGCCGGCAAGACCCCCTTCGAAATCATTCTCTCGCGCGCCCCGGGGCTGATGAGCGAATTCGATATGTACTGGTGCGCCAAGGCGGGCCAGGACGCGGCGGCAATTGCGCGGAAATGGTCGAAGTGGATCCCGCTCATGCACGTGAAAGACGGGAACCTGACGCCGGAGATGGTGCACACCGCGCTGGGGGAAGGAAAGGTGCCCGTGAAGAACATCATCGAAGCGGCCGGCGAGGCGGACCTGCAATGGCTCGTGGTGGAGCTGGACGCATGCGCCACCGACATGATGACCGCCGTAAAGAAGAGCCTCGATTGGCTGGTGAAGAATGGTCTGGGATCCGGGAAGGCCAACTGAGTTGACATGGGTTCAATCCGCTTCGCGCAGCAGGTGCCAAAACGTCTAACGAAGCCGCAGGAGAAAGCGCGTAACCGAAGCGGCGGGGAAACTGCGGCGGAATTCTTCGCCGGGTGAGTCGATCTGCGTTACCTGCGGGCGCAGCATGTCAGGCTCGTCGAAAGTGTTGTGGGCGGCGAGGTCGTCGTGTGTCAGGACGGCCAGCTCGCCCCCTCCCACCTGCAGGCCGCGCAGATCGATCCGGCAATCCAGTGGCAGGCTCGCGTGCGGGTTCACCACGGTAAGTGTGAGCACGCCGCCTTTGATTGACGCCGACCCCGAAAGCCCACAAAGCTCGCGCCGCTCTTCGCCCGCGGCGAAGCGAATTGGAGGAGCTTCGATCGCTGTCCGCAGGCCCTGTCCGCCCTGGTGCGTCTGATACAGGTCGAAGACGTGATAGGTGGGCGTGAGCACCATCCGCTCCTCCCTTGTGAGCACCATCGCCTGCAGCACGTTTGCCACCTGGGCAATATTGCACATCAGCAGTTTTTCCGCGTGGCGGTCGAATGCGTCGAGCGAAATCGCGGCCACCAGCGCGTCGCGCAGCGTGTTCTGCTGCCAGAGCGGCGTGACGCCGGGGGTCGGGAGGTGCCACGTTCCCCATTCGTCGATCACGAGCCCAATCCTTCGCTCGGGATCGAAACGATCCATCAAAGCGCGCTGGTCGGTGATCAGCTTCTCGATCGCTGCCGCCCTGTGCAGCAATTCGTACCACTGGTCGTTGTTGAAGTCGGTGGCGCTGGGGCCGGCGGTGCCGCAGTAGTAATGGGCGGCGTACGCGCCGATGTGGGGAAAGCGGCCCAGCTTGTTGAAGAAACGCTCGGTCCAGTCGGCGCTGTTGCCGTCGGGTCCGCAGGCGATGAGCGTCAGCTTCGTGCCGCCGAAATCGCGCAGATAGGTGGCGAAGCGCTTGTATTCGGCGGCGTAGTCTTCGGGGCAGAAGTTTCCGCCGCAGCCCCAGTTTTCGTTGCCGACGCCCCAGTAGCGCACGCCAAAAGCCGCAGGCGAGCCGTTGCCGCCGCGGCGGCGAGCGAGCGTGCTGTCGCCGTTGAAGTTGCAATACTCCAGCCAGTCGCGCATCTCCCGCGGCGAGCCACTCCCGACGTTGCCGGCCAGGCAGGGCTCGGCGCCCAGGAGGCGGCAGGTCTGGATAAATTCGTGCGTGCCGAAACCGTTTGATTCGACGTTGTGCCCC
The DNA here is from genome assembly GCA_038204465.1 of Tepidisphaerales bacterium. Lineage (GTDB taxonomy): Bacteria > Planctomycetota > Phycisphaerae > Tepidisphaerales > Tepidisphaeraceae > JBBRCX01. Next base: position 8,358 of record JBBRCX010000140.1, read on the forward strand.
CACCACAGATTCACGCGCCGGGGGCGCTGTGTCGGCGGGCCGATGCCGTCCTCCCAGTGGTAATCGTCGGCGTAGCATCCGCCGGGCCAGCGCAGCACCGGCGGGTGAAGCTTCCGAAGCGCTTCCAACACGTCGGAGCGGATCCCGCCGAGATTCGAAATGGGTGATTCCGGGCCGACCCAGAGCCCATCTTCGATGCACGCGCCGAGGTGCTCAGCAAAGTGGCCGTAAAGCTCCCGGCGGATGAGGCCCACGGGCTCGTCTGGAAAGATGGTGATGCTCGCCTGCGGCAACCGGTCACTCCGATCCAAAAATGCGCGGCGAATCTAACGCGTGGCGGGCGCCGCTTCCAAGCGATGCCGGGTGGCTCGCTTCTCGCGGCGAAAATAAAAACACCGGACGCGATGCCACGTCCGGTGTGAGGTCAACGCTTTGAGGCAAAGCTTACTTGTCCTGCAGCGCCATCATCACGTGATGCGCCAGCGCTCCATACGCATCGGCCTTGTCGTCAGGCCACTTGGACTTATCCGACATCTCCTTGAGATGCTTCGTGACTGCATCGCGAAGCTTGGCTGAATCGGTGATGGAGTCCGCGGCGTCAATCTTCCACCCGGCCGGATCGTCACGCATCACCGGGATCGCCAGTTCGCCCATGCCATGACTGGCGCCGAGGGCGATGGTGTTGCTGGTGACATTCTTGTCCCTGGCCTCGACCTTCAGCACCGAGTCGGGCAGCGCCTTCTCCAGGACGTCGTTGTCGTGGATCTTCATGTTCTCGCCATACTTGGCCTTCCAGTCCTTGCCCATCTGGTCGAGCATGGTGTCCAGGTCCCTCTGCTCGATGTCTTTCGTGCCGATCCGATCGCGGTCGCCCTTGCTGAGGCGCTCGACGAGATCGTCAAGGCCGCCGTCTGTGACCGCGGCGTTGGTGGCGCTCTTGATGAGTTCGCGCGCGATTCCTGCATCGACCGCCCTGCCGACGCCGATTTCACCGGCAACCTTCGCTCCAAGTCCAGCGACGGCATCACCGACGGCGCCAGCGCCTTCCTTCATCGCATTGCCCGCGTCTTTCGCCGCGGCGCCAGCCTTGTCGCTGGCCGATTGCGTCGTGGGTGCCTTGTTGCGGTCTGTGTCGTCCTTACATCCAATGAAACAAACGCCGCTTACGGCAATCGCCGCAGCCGCCAGATACGTAAAGCCCTTCATCGCATCAGCTCCTTTCGAAATGGTTTCG
>JBBRCX010000141.1:0-9554 GCA_038204465.1 Tepidisphaerales bacterium
GGACCGGAATCTGCAATGGGACAGTTCCGAGCTTTGACAACCCGCCGTCCGCCGGTTTAGCCGTCGCGCCCACGCGACGTGGAACCGCTCCTCTGCAAAGCGAGAGTTGTCGCGACCCCGATACGACCCCTCACGCCGCCACGCCCGGTTCCGGCGTCATCAGCTCGCTCGCATGCTTCTGGATCTTGCCGATCGCCTCCACCACAATTTCCATCTCCCGTTTCCCCGCGAGCAGGAAGTAGTGCAGGCCGGTAACGATCTGCTCGAACGCCGATTTGCTGTGGGGCAGGTTGAAGCGGGCCGGGTCGATCTGCTTCCAATACTCTTCGTTGAGATGATGGCGCCGCTTGGTATGCGGGCGGTACAGCGGCGAATGGTTGAGCGGATCATAAGTACCGCCCCAGGGGTAGCCGGTCTCGGCGTGCAGCGCCTGGATAAAGACACTTCGAGGCAGGCCTGCGAAGTGGGCCCCTTCGTAGCGGAAGGCATAGGCGTAATACGCCTGCCGCGTCACCTGCGGCCGGCGCAGCGGAGGCATGATGCCGGGGATCTCCCGCAGGAGCTTCGATAGATACTGCGCGTTCTCGTCGCGCCGGGCGTTCTGCTCGGGCAAACGGGCGAGCCCGCAGTTGAGCACCGCCGCCTGGAATTCCGTGAAGCGATAATTCCCGCTCTGCGGGGCGAGCTCGTTGTCGGTCAGCGTCCAGTCGAACCGTCCGCAGTTGCGCAGCGAATCCAGCCGGCGGAAGAGCCGCTCATCGGACGTGGTGATGAACCCGCCTTCGCCGCTGGTGAGCAACTTGCTGTTCTGCAGGCTGAAGCAGCCGATGGCGCCGATCGAGCCCACCTTGCGCCCCCGCCATTCGGAGCCGTGCTGGTGGGAGCAGTCTTCAATGACCGGGATGCTGTGCTCGTTGGCGATCGACATGATCGCATCCATGTCGGCCGTGCAGGAATAGAGGTGCACCGGGATGATCGCCCGGGTGCGCGGCGTGATGGCCTTGCGCAGGGCGGCCGGGTCCATGCAGAGGGTGGCCGGCTCGCAGTCGACGAGGACGGGGACGGCGTTCACGTCCAGCGCGCACGCGGCGGTCGCCTGCCAGGTAAGGCCCGGCACGATCACTTCATCGCCCGCCCCGACATCGAGCGCTTCGAGGGCGAGCTGCAGCGCGTGGGTGCCATTGGTGACGCAGAGGCCGAACTTGGCGCCGAGGAACTTGCTGAAGTTGGCGCGGAACTCGGTCTCCTCGGGCCCGCACCAGCCCCAGTTGCCGCTGCGCACGACGCGATCGACGCGCTGGGCGTCGCACTCGTCATGGATCGGCCAGGTCGGCCAGGTTCCCGCGTAAACCGGCTGACCACCCCGCAAGGCGAGCTGACTCATCGAATCCTCCAGAAAGCTTCAAGATTCACCGAAGGGGAAGCGGGCACAGAACGAGCCCGTATGCCGGGCAATATAGCAACTGTATGGAAGGTTTCAAAATGGATTCCGTTTCGTTGTGTGCTGATGTCGCGCTTCGGTTTGTGGCTCGTGGTTCCTGGCTCGTCGCTCGTGGCGCTTTGGCGCGCTTGGATGGCCCTTTGAATGGGAGGTGGATCGGCGCGTCGGGTCATGAAGGTTTTAGATGCGTTGGAACGATTCGCTCCGGGTTGGGGTTTTTCTATCTTCGCAATGCGCCGCGGGGGCTGCGCCCCGCACCCCCTGAAAGACAGCTTCCGCAGGAGGAAGCGGGCGGAGCAGCCGTCATGCAATGCTCGCGGAGTACCGCTGCGCGTGGCACGCCGCCCGCTGCGCCCGACGGGTGAATAAGCCTGCGCGAAGGAACTTCGTGCCAGTGTTTGCCCGCTTCGTGTGGGACACGAGCGAAGCAGGCAAACAAATGTTCGGGAGAAGCGCAGTGGGAGAGCCGCTTTCGGTTCGGCCGCGTCTCCTGCCGCCGCGCGCTGCTCGAACACCCCAAGCACCATCTACTTTCCTCCCCCCCATTGTTTTGCCGCTTCGTTCGTGTGCACACGAAGCGGCAAAAGATCCGCACGAAGTTCGTTCGCGCAGGCTTACTCAGCTGCCGGGCGGCAGTACCCAGCGTGCCACGCGCAGCCTGTACTCGGACGAGCATGGAGCGATGGGTGCTACCGCACGCTTCCTTTGCCGTAGCTGTATGAGGGGGTGGCGGGGGTCCGCCCCCGCCGCTGCAATTCAACTGAAGCGCAAACTCAATCGAAGCGATCCGCTCCCAAACGAGCGGCGAACTCCATGAACCAACGCGCCAACGCCCCCACCCAGCATCACGACGCCGCTAGCGCGCACTTCGGCTCAAAGCCATAAGCTGGACGCGATACCCGCCGTCACGCTATAAGCCGTCATCTACAGCCACGTTTCCTGGCAGGAACCCTCAACGACGAAAGAGCCGCCGGCCATGGCCAAGAGCAACCTCTCTGTTGTGCAGCTTCGCTGCGAGTACCTCGACAATCCGCTGGGCATCAACGAACCGAAGCCGCGACTGAGCTGGGTCCTGGAATCCAGCCGGCGCAGCCAGATGCAGAGCGCCTACCAGGTCCTCGCATCGAGCAGCGAGAAAGACCTGAAGGGCGGGCGGGGCGAGCTGTGGGACAGCGGGCGGGTGGAGTCGGATCAGTCGACGCACGTGGTGTATGAAGGCAAGCCGCTGGAGTCGAGCCAGCGGGCGTACTGGCAGGTGCGCGTGTGGGACCAGGAGGGCAATGCCTCCGACTACAGCGACGCCGCTTATTGGGAGTTCGGACTCTCGCAGGGTGACTGGCAGGGCAAGTGGATCGCCTTCCCCACGCACGTGAACAACACCGCCAGCGCTCCCTGCCCCCACGTCCGCAAGCTATTCACCGCGAAGAAGAAAGTCGCGCGGGCGCGGGCGTACGCCAGCGCGCTGGGCCTCTATCAGCTGCACATCAACGGCCAGCGCGTCGGCAACGACGTCTTCACGCCGGGCTGGACGGAATACTCCAAGCGCGTGCAGTACCAGACGTATGACGTGACGGACCTGATCGAGCGCGGCAAGAACGGAGTGGGGATCATCATCGGCGACGGGTGGTACTGCGGGAGCGTCGGCTGGTTCGGGCGCAACCACTGGGGCCCGCTGGCCCATGCGCTGCTGCAGCTTCGCATCGAGTACGCGGATGGAACTGTGGAGACGGTCGTCACCGACGGCACCTGGGAAGCCGGCACCGGCCCCCTGCTCACCTCCGACCTGTTGAACGGCGAAGAGTACGATGCGCGGCTGGCGATCCCCGGCTGGTCCACGACCAGGTTCGACGACTCGGATTGGAAGCCGGTGAAGACGCAGGACCTGGGGACCGTTCCGCTGCTGGGGCAGCATTCGCAGCCGGTACAGGAAGTCCTGGAGCTGGAGCCTAAGAAGATCACCCAAAACCCGACCGGCTCCTACATCTTCGACCTGGGTCAAAACATGGTGGGCTGGGCACGGCTGAAGGTGAAGGGCCCGGCGGGGACGATCGTGCGCCTTCGCTTCGCCGAGATGCTCAACCCGGACGGGACGCTCTACACGATGAACTTGCGCAAGGCGAAGTGCACGGATGTCTACACGCTGCGCGGCGGGCGCACCGAAGTGTATGAGCCGACCTTCAGCTTCCGGGGCTTCCGCTATGTCGAAGTCACGGGCTACCCGGGCAAGCCCCCCAGGGATGCGATCACCGGCGTGGTCGCGTATTCGAACACGCCCCCCACCGGCACCTTCGAGTGCAGCAACCCGATGGTGAACCAGCTTCAGAGCAACATCGTCTGGGGGCAGCGCGGCAACTTCCTGGAGGTGCCGACCGACTGCCCGCAACGCGACGAGCGCGCGGGGTGGATGGGCGACGCGCAGATCTTCGTCCGCACCGCCTGCTTCAACATGGATGTTTCGAGCTTCTTCACCAAGTGGATGGACGACGTGGTCGATTCGCAGTCGCCCGAAGGAGCGTTTGGCGACGTGTCGCCGCGCGTCAAGCCGATCGGCGACGCCGCCCCGGCGTGGGGCGACGCGGGCGTGATCATTCCCTGGACGATGTACCTCTGTTACGGCGACACGCGCGTCATCGAGAAGCACTGGGCCGCGATGGTGAAGTGGATGGATTATATCGCGGCGGAGAACCCCAGCTTCGTCCGCGACAAGCGCCTGAACAACAACTACGGCGACTGGCTCTCGATCGCCGCGGAGACGCCCAAGGACCTGCTCGCCACGGCGTACTGGGCATACCTGGCTGATTTGATGGCGAAGATGGCCCACGTCATCGGCAAACAGGATGAGGCGCGCCAGTATGACGAGTTGTTCGCGAAGGTGAAGTCAGCTTTCAACCGTGCGTTCGTGAAAGAAGACGGCAAGATCGGCGACGACACGCAGACGGGATATGTCCTGGCGCTGCACTGGGACCTGCTGCCGCAGGAGAAGCGCGAGGCGGCCGCGCGGCACCTGGTGGCCGACATCGAGCGCAAGGGCGGGCACCTTTCGACCGGCTTCCTCGGGGTGGGATATCTGACGCCGACCCTGACGGAGGTGGGCCGGCTCGACGTCGCGTACCGCCTGCTGAACAACCGCACCTTCCCGTCGTGGGGTTACTCGATCAAGCATGGGGCGACGACCATCTGGGAACGCTGGGACGGCTGGACGACCGACAAAGGCTTCCAGGACCCGGGGATGAATTCCTTCAACCACTACTCGCTCGGCTCGGTGGGCGAGTGGATGTATCACACGGTGGCGGGCATCGACGTCGACCCGCACAAGCCGGGCTACAAGCATATCATCCTCCACCCGCGTCCGGGCGGCGGGCTGACCTACGCCAAGGCGGCGTACGACTCGATCCACGGCAGGATCGTCAGCAACTGGCGGCTGCGCAAGGGCAAGTTCGAGTGGAAGGTAGCCATCCCGGCGAACACGACCGCGACCCTCTACATCCCCGCGGAAAGCGAAGAAGAGATCACCGAGAGCGGCGAATCGCTAGGCGAAGCCGAAGGCGTGAGATTCGTCCGAATGGAAGAGGGCTTCGCCGTCTGCGAGGCGGCATCGGGAGAGTACCAGTTCGTCACCGGGCAGGTCCCGGCGCTGGTGGGGTGAATCCAATTACATCCCTGGAAACTGGCGGCAGCAAATCCCTTCCGGTCGCGGATTTTCCTCTATAGCCCATCGGGCAGCTGCGTGTGCGATCGCTTACAGGTTGGCGTTCGATCGCGCGGTCGATCGGGTGTTCTGCTGCAGGGCCGGCGGCATTCCCATTTGCCGTGCGCCGGGGACGATGGGCCAGGCCTGGCCGCCCCAGCGGTGATGCTCGTTTTGCAATCCGCAGAGCCAGCAGAACATCTCGGAGGCCGCCAGCGCGCCTTGGAACTGCTCGAACAGTTGCGCCGTCGGCGGATCGAAATCGAGCGTGTTGAAGTCGAGGGCCGGATCGACGATCCAGTCGCGCTTCGGCTCGGCGGTGCGCCAGTAGTTGTACTTGAGCAGGTTGCGCACCCTGCCCTTGCCATCGATGGTCGAGCGGGTGCGGCGGTGCCAGATGCTGTAGACCGTGAGGAAGATGGTGCCCGCGGGCCCGGCGGTGGAGACGGCGCCGGCGATCTTGCCATAGTGGCTCATGAGCGTCGACTTGGTGCGCATGAAATGCGAGCCGGGGAGCACCTCGGTCGGTCCCATCCCATCGGTGCACGCCTCGGGGTAATAGAAGACCTGAAGGTAATCGAGCCGCGGCGTGTAGACCGAGGCGCCGTCGCGATGCCACCCGCCGCCGTGGGGCCAGGGCATGGGGCCGCGGTGGTTGCTCATCAGGTTCGGCAGGGTGAAGTTCGCCCCGAGCAGCGAGCGCACCGCGCCCGCGGCCTGCGGATTTTTCAACACGCCTTCGACGAAGATTGGCTGGCCGATGATGCCGGAGGGCTCGTGCTCGTGATGGGCGCCGAGGTAATCAACGACACGCCGGTTGATCTCATCGGGAACGACCGCCGGCAACACGAGAAACCCGTTGCGGCAGAAGTCGACGACCTGCCGGTCGTTCAGGGTCGCCGGGCAGTCATAGGTCGGCTGTGCAAGCGGCTGCGGCGCGATCACGATCACCTCCACCGTTCGAGGATGAATTCATGGCCGAGGGCGTAGGTGTTCTGGTCGTCCATCGCCAGCGTCATCTCCGGAAACTTCACGATGCGCCAGCCGTCCTGCAGGGCGGCGTGGATCGATCGATAGAGGAAGTTCCCATCGGCGTCTACGCCATCGGAGTCTTTCCCCTCTTCGAAGATGCTCATTCCGATCACGCTCGAGTGGGGATGGGAGCTGGGCGCCTGGATGTAGAGCAGGCTTTGACGGAGGTTTTTCGGGATGGCGTCGACGAGGGATTGAAGATCGCTTTCGGACAAGGTGCCCGCGCGGAACTTCTCCAGGCATTGCTCGGCGCTGGCGCGCAGATCAGTCATGCGGACCTCGGCTCGCCTCCCCCAGCCCTGAAGATGTTGAGCGAGCGGCGGCAGGTTCGATGCTCCCGGTTCATCAGCTTAACCCTTTAACGAGCACAAGTGTTTTGGAAATTCAAACCGCAGCATCTCCGCTCAGCCTGGCGAAGCGCCACATTCGGGGCAGCGAGTGGGGGTGGCGCGCAGATCGTAGCCGCAACCAGGGCAGAGTTGCTGTTGGAGTCGATTGCGCGCGAGCCTGCGACGGCGCCATCGGCGCAATTGAAGGACAGGGACGATTGCGAATAAGGCCGTCGGAACCCAATAAGGGATCGTGATGTCGCGGCTATACACTGTTCCCCACCGCCCGGCGGAGTAGCCGAGTCCGGCCAGCTTGAAATAAACACGGCTCGGTACGGAGGGGACGAGGTCCTCCGAAGCGCGCCCCCTATAATAGTGAATGCCTTCATCCAGAGTTTCGACATCGAAGCCTGGCAAGGGGACCTCACGATAAGCCCAAAATGTTCCCCGTGAAGACACAAGCGACAAGTAGTGCTCACCGCCACGCGAAACCTCGTCGCAAACACAGTAGCTTCGAATCCAGATCGCCAGAAAGGCAATGCAAAGCACATCAGAAATACAACCGAAGACGCGTCGCATTCGTCTTGTAAAGTAAACGATCAAATCTCTACATGCTGGCCGGCAGCGTTGAACCACCTCGTGTCATTAAGCCTTTGCCAGAGCGGTTGTCTCTCAACGTCCTGCACCGGTATCACGTTGGGCGGCAGCGTTAGCGGACGAGTCCACTGTCGTCTCCAGTGACCTTGGACCTTGCTGGTAAATCCGGGGTCGAAATAGGTTGCCATGCCCCAATTAAATAAATCCGACACCTTGAGGGCCACCGGAAGGCTCCGCTCGCCGGGCGGAACGAACATCAAGAAATCATAGATTGCGTCGTAGCGCTCAGCCCAATTAGTAGTGGCATCCGGCAACCGGATGCCCGGACTATCTCCAAGCGTATACTCTCTCCCATCAATCGCGAAATTCCTGTTTCCGTACATGAAACTTCCGTCCAAGACCCACGAGCCGTTGTCCGCTCGGTGAAGGAGAATGCCGTTAACCGTCCTTATGAATGCTGTCGGGGACAAAATCTGGGTAATATGCCACGTTCCCGCAGCACGGATCGGCTGTGGAAGGCTGGAAATATCAACGGACCCTTTCCATTGAATCCCTGTAGGAATCACGTTCGCGATACCACTCAGGCGGAGCGTATGCACACCGGGCTGGTGATTTATAAAGTCTTCGCCAATACCCACAGTGCCAGTCTTCACCTCAAATGTCACAGGCGGCTGGTACACGTCGAATGACGCCCACACCCCTTTGGCATCGACAGTGCACGTGACCTTGGCCGTTTGCTTTAGGGTTCCCTTCTTCGGCTCCCAGTAGTACGAAATCGCGGCAGCAGCTTTGTCCGCAGCGGTAAGCGAGGTGATCGAGGATGGCTTCGTTAGATCTGTGTACAAATAGTCCTTGAACGTGTTGCCCTCAATGCCCCAGGCGAACGTAGTTCCTGCGTCAACCGACAGACTTGCGTTCTGTCCGACCAGGATCAAGTTGTGCTCCGTACTGGTAATATCCGTTCGTAGCCTCCACAGCTTTACGCCTGTGCTGCGGGTCGTTGCGGAATCGGTCATCGGTCCCGTGGTCGGCTGCGTCGTCGGGCTCGTAGCCGGTTGGGTGGTGGCGGCGAGCGCGGCAAAGGGGGCGAGGGTAATCCTGAAGACGGAGGCCGCCGCGGAGATATCAACGGCTTCCACCCAGTAGGTAAGGTGGTCCGCTTTTTCCCCCGCCATCCAACTCAGGCGGTCAACCAATCGGCCGCCTTTCATTCCCAGCAATTTGTCTGCATCAGCGCCGCGTGTCTGGTTCGGCCACACACTTATATTCTGCGCGTTGGACGCCGAAAGCGTCACCATGCCAGACCCTGCTTCCGCAGGTACGTCGAGCCCCAACGACACGAGATTCTGCTCTCCACTTACCGATCCTGGGTCATTCAGATCGGGGATCGCATTGTTGTTGTCGTCGTTGTTGTTCAGGATGAGCGTGGCTCCCGGGCTCATTTCCGTGTCCTCAGCCATGCCATCGAGGACCAGATCAACCCGATCATTGTCGGTAATCGTCGCCGTCCCACCACGATTCTGCCCCGGGCGATAGCCCGCGCCGCCGATCAGCGAAAGGACAACCGTCTCATCACTTTCAACGTACTGATTGTCATTTGGAGTCACAGTGACGATGGCCGTTCGCGCGCCGGCGGCGAAGGTGACGCTCTGGGCGGTGCCGGTGTAATCACCGGTGTCGGATGATCCCGGGCGGGCGGTGCCCGACATTGCGTAATTGACTGTGAGCGCCGGGTTGATGTTTCCGGTGCGTGTGAACGTGAAGGTCGCGGGATCCTGGCCAGCTTCGCTGGCGCTCACGTCGGTTGGCTGGACGTTTACCAGAGATGGAGGCGCGGGGAGGGTGACAATGTTGGAGGGGGGCGACGTGTCGCCAGGGTAACCTTCGGTGTTCTCCATTGTAGTAACAAAGAACTCATAGCTCACGCCCGGTGTCAGCCCGGTGAAGCGCCAGTGACCGTGGTCAGGGGCGCCATCGGGCTTGACCTTCTCCTGCCCGATTCCTCCGCTCCAACCATCCGAGGGGGTGGGCGCGACGGCCTGTATGTAGACCTCCTCATCGTAGAAGAACGGCGCGGTGCCCAGGTTTGAACTAAAATCCGCGTCGATCGTTGTGCTGTTCACCATGGTAGCGGCGACGCTGGGCGCGGGGGTGTGAAAGAAGTTGGGCGAGGTGACCTGAGTGCTGGATTCGCCGGGGAGCGGGTTGGAGTTAATCGCGCTGACCCAGGCGGAGTAGCCGCCGTCGTTGAAGGTGCGGACCTGGAAGGTGTACCGCGTGTTGGGGAGGGGCGCATACGCGTTGTAGCCCCCGGGCACCGCCAGGGGGCGGGGCACTCCATCGGGGCCGATGTACTGGAACTGAATGCCCGTGTGGGTGTCATTCGCTGGGTAAGTGACGAACACGTTGTTCCAGGCGGCGTAGCCGGGCTGGGCCGAGGGTTCGCTGTCGCCGGTGGTGAAGCCGG
>JBBRCX010000142.1:0-9524 GCA_038204465.1 Tepidisphaerales bacterium
CGGTCGCATTGGCCGATCTGGCTGGGCGTCGGGGCGAGCGCGGTGCTGTCGATCACGCTGCTGAGTGGGATGCTGGGGCAGTGGCACGCTTCGCAGCATAAGGCCGCTCACGAGCGCGGCCCGCACGAAGCGCGGGCGGAGAGCCAGGCGGGGGAAGGGGCGGCGATCGGCATCAGCCGTGACTGGTTCACGTGGATCGCGGCGGGGAATCCGAAGGACAAGTCAGACCCGGCCGCGCGCTACTTTTCAGCGAGCGCCGGCGCGTTCTTCGATCCGCTCACGGTGGTGATGCTTTGCGTGGTGACGGGGATCGGGTTCTTCATCACGGTTTTCGCCAAAGGGTACATGGTGGGCGAGAGCGGGTACTTCCGCTTCTTCGCGTACCTGGGTCTGTTCATCTTCGCCATGACCATCCTGGTGATGGGGAACAACCTCATCATGCTGTACCTCGGATGGGAGGGGGTGGGGCTCTGCTCGTACCTGTTGATCGGCTACTACTACGAGAAGCCGGCGGCGCGCGAGGCGGCGAAGAAGGCGTTCCTGGTCAACCGGGTGGGCGACTTTGGTTTCGGGCTGGGGATCATGCTGTGCTACTACGCGTTCGGCACGATCAGCTATTTCGGAAATGGCGTCGGGACGCACACCGGCCTGCTGGAACTGGCGGCCGCGGACCCGGGCCACTGGGCGATGCAATACATTCCGTTTTTGCTGATGCTCGGCGCGTTTGGAAAGTCGGCGCAGTTCCCGCTGCACGTCTGGCTGCCGGACGCGATGGAAGGGCCGACGCCGGTGAGCGCGCTGATTCACGCGGCGACAATGGTGACGGCGGGTGTGTACATGATCGTGCGCTGCAGCGCGTTGTTCTTCCATAGTGAGGCGGCGCTGGCGACGATCGCGATCATCGGGACGTTCACAGCGATCTTCGCGGCCACGATCGCGCTGCGGCAGTTCGACCTGAAGAAGGTGTTCGCCTATTCGACGATCAGCCAGCTGGGGTTCATGTTCGTGGCGGTGGCGCTCCTGGCGCCGGTGGCGGGCGTGTTCCACCTGGTGACGCACGCGTTCTTCAAGGCGCTGCTGTTCCTCTCGTCGGGCGTGGTGATGCACGCGATGGGAGGCGTGCTGGACATGCGGCAGATGAGCGGGCTGAAACGCGTCTTGCCGAAGACCAACGTCCTGATCCTGATTGGATGCCTGGCATTGGCGGGCTTTCCCTTTTTCAGCGGGTTCTTCTCGAAGGACGAGATCGTCGCGGCGGCGTTTGCGCGGCGTAACTCGTTTGGGACGGTCATCGGGCTGATCCTGCTGTTGACAGCATTCCTGACGGCTTATTACACGTTTCGGCTCTATTTTCGAGTGTTTCAGGGGCCGCTGGTTGTGCCGGAGCCGTTGCATGGGGGGCATCGAAGTCATGATTCCCACGGCGCGCATGGCGTTGATGCGCGCGCGGCCGCGAGCGAGTCGGCGCTGCGAACGGGAACGGCGGGGGAGTCGGGCGTGGATGAACACCTGGCGCGCGACACGGCGCATCACGGTCCGGAATCGCAGCACAACCATGAGTCGCTGAGCATGATCCTGCCGCTGGTGGTGCTGGCGATCGGCGCGTTCGCGGCGGGGTATGTGCAGTGGCCGACGGAGGCCTTCGGGAAGTTTCTCAATGCGAGCCCGTCGCTGCGGCACGGGTTCGACGTCGCGGCGCAGGCGCGGCTCGATCCGAACCCGGCCGGGTTTGGGCAGGAGGCGGAGGCGGCCCATGGGACGACGCAGCATTTCCCGCCGGTGATGATCGTCAGCGCGATCATCGCGATGGCGGGCATCGGGCTGGCGTCCCTGCTGCACCTGCGCGATCGGGCGCGTGCAGAGCGGCTGGCAATGGAGCTTGCGCCGCTGACGCGGATGCTGGAGGCGAAGTACTGGGTGGACGAGATCTATCAGAACGTGATCGTGGAGCCGCTGCGCGAGCTCGGGCAGGCGTTCTTCGCGGTCGACCGATTTGTGATCGACGGGATTGTGTGGGGGCTGAGCTTCATCCCGCAGTTGTCGGGGTGGGCGCTGAAGCTTGGCGTACAGCGCGGCTACCTGCAGGGATACGCGGCGGCGATGCTCTTTGGCGTGGTGGCGATCCTGTTGATTGTTTTCCTGTAGCGGTGCGATGGCTGCCGCAGGCTGCGGCATTTTGAACATGGGTTACCTTCTTGTTTTGCTTCTGGCGGCGCCGCTGTTTGGGGCGGTCGTGTGCGCGCTGCTCCCTGATGCGCGGGCGGCGAAATCATGGGCGCTGCTGGTGAGCCTCGCGACCGCGCTGTTGGGGATCCTGCTGGCGGTGGAGTTTCACCGGCACGGCGAGCTGGAATTCATCGGCGCGCGATTCACGGCGTTGAACGGCAGCTTTCATCTGGGGATGGACGCGATCAGCTTGTGGCTGGTGCTGCTGACGGTGGGCTTGTCGCCGCTGGCGATCGCGTCGAGCTTCGAGAGCATTCGGGAGCGGCAGAAGGAGTATTACGCCTGGATGCTCGCGCTGATGGTGGCGATGCTCGGGGTGTTCATCGCCCGCGACGTGTTGCTGTTTTATGTTTTCTTCGAGCTGACGCTGATCCCGATGTTCTTCATCATCGGCATCTGGGGCGGGCCGGAGCGACGATATGCAGCCGCGAAGTTTTTCCTGTTCACGTTCGCCGGGTCGGTGTTCACGCTGGCCGCGGCGATCTATCTCGGGGTGCGCGCGGGGACGTTTGATTTGAAGCCGGTGGTGCAGTTTGCCCAGGCGAACCTGAGTGATCGCGAGCGGCTGTGGATCATGCTGGGATTGCTGGCGGGGTTCGCGGTGAAGGTGCCGCTGTTCCCGGTGCACACCTGGCTGCCGCTGGCGCACACGGAAGCGCCGACGGCGGGCTCGGTGATCCTGGCGGGCGTGCTGCTGAAGCTTGGGACGTACGGGCTGCTGCGGCTGGCGGTGCCGATCGGGCTGGTGGATTCGATGGGGACGACGTTCCCAATGCTGATTGCATGGATCGGGATCGTGTGCGTGATCGGGGTGATTTACGGCGCGCTGGTGGCGTGGGTGCAGGCGGACATCAAGAAGCTGGTGGCATACAGCTCGGTGTCGCACTTGGGCTTCTGCGTGCTGGGGCTGGTGGCGCTGAACGACATCGGAATGCAGGGGTCGGTGCTGTACATGGTCAACCACGGCATCTCGACGGGTGCGATGTTCCTGGTGATCGGGATGATCTACGACCGGTATCACACGCGCGACATCAACGAGCTGTCGGGGCTGGCGAAGCGGATGCCGGTGCTGGCGTTTTTCTTTGTGCTGTTCATGCTCTCGAGCATTGGACTGCCGGGACTGAACGGATTTGCGAGCGAGTTTTTGACGATCCTGGGAGCGTTCACCTCGCCGCACCTGGGGATTCCGTTCGGGTCGCTGGCGGCGCTGGGAGTAATTCTCGGGGCGGTTTACATGCTGCATATGACGGCGCGGGTGATCTGGGGGCCGTTGAAGGTGCCTGCCGTGCGCGCTGCGACGCCGCACGGCGCGCATGATCGTGGGCCGGGCGATATCGGCAGGCGGGAGATTGCCATACTCGTGCCGCTGGCGCTGGCGGTGATTGTGCTGGGCGTGAAGCCGGGGCTGGTGACCGATTCACTCCTGGGTCCGATCGAAGCGATCCGCCGGCCGGTGCAGCAGCCGGTAGCGCGGGAGCGGCTGCGGGATGATGGATGGCGCGCGGTGGTTGAACGAGAGATTGGAGAGCGGGCGGCGGGTGAGTCTTAATCGCCGCGCGGCGGGCGAACAACAAATAGGAATGACCCAAGGAATGACCCCTTTGTGATCGGTTTTATCGCGCGTTGCGGATCGAATGAATCGAGAGCCGGGATTGCAAGGTTATGGCTTCGCTTGCTCATGTCATGCTCCCTGAGCTCATCCTGATCGGGGTGGCGTGCCTGCTGTTTCTGCTGGGGGTTTCAGCGCGGGTGACGAGCCGGCGGCTGGCGCCGGTGCTGGCGCTGGCGGCGCTGGTTATCGTGTTCCTGATGACGCTCCGCGCGGTCGCTTCGGGGAGCGGCGTCGAGCAGGACGACTGGAACACGATTCGGCTTGGCGATTTTTCCCAGTACATCAAGCTGATTACCTCGGGGATCGGCATTCTGCTGGTGCTGCTGGCGTGGCCGACCAATGCGGACGCGACGGGATCGGCGTCGATGGATACCGGCCACGATACGGGCGAGTTTTTTGCGCTAATGCTGCTGTCGCTGTCGGGGGTGTTCATCGTTTCGAGCGCCAACGACATCATCCTGCTGTTTTTAGGCATCGAGCTGGCGAGCATCCCGACGTACATCATGGTCTCCATCTCCCGGCCGCTGGCGGTGGCGCAGGAGGCGGGGGTGAAGTATTTCTTCCTGGGGGCGATGGCGGGGGCGGTGATGTTGTTCGGGTTCAGCTACCTGTACGGCACGACGGGGGAGACCAAGCTGGATCGGATCGCACAGACGTTTCATCCGCAATCGGCGCTGGTGACGCCAAGCGGCGCGGCGGGCGCGGGTGGAATGCGTGATTCGATTGAGACGACGCGGCCGGCAAGTGAGAACTGGCGCGAGCTATTGGTGGCGGACCCCGCGGGGGCGATGACGGAGTGGAAGATGCTGGCGGTGCTGATGCTGCTGGCGGGGTTCGCGTTCAAGATCGCGGCGGTGCCGCTGCACGCCTATGCGGGCGATGTGTATCAAGGGGCGGCCACGCCGGTGACGGCGTTTCTGGCGTTCGTGCCGAAGACGAGCGGGTTTGTGGCGATCATCAAGCTGCTGTCGGTGGTGGGGGGCGCGGGGTGGGAAGTGCCGCCGCAGGTGGTGAAGCTGCTGTGGGTGGTGGCAGTGCTGACGATGTCGTTTGGGAATGTGCTGGGGTTGCTGCAGTACAACGTGAAGCGAGTGCTGGCGTACAGCTCGATCGCGCACAGCGGATATATGCTGGTGGGGCTGACGGCGCTGGTGAGCGCGGCCGGGGCGAGCGCCCAGGACGCGCGGCGCGTGCAGGGGGAGGCGCTGCAGGGCGTGCTGTTTTATCTCGCGGCCTATGGGATCACGAACGCGGCGGCGTTTGGCGTACTGATGATGCTGCCATCGCGGGAAGCGCGATATGCGGCGGCGCCGGGGACGGCGACGCCCGGCGGGGCGGCGCGGGAATCAACGCGGCCGGCGACGTCGGCGGAAACTTTCGAGGACCTTGCCGGACAGGGCCGCAGGCACGTGGGGCTCGGGCTGGCGATGGCGGTAAGCTGCTTCAGCCTGATCGGGCTGCCGCTCACGGTTGGGTTCCTGGGGAAATTCTTCCTGATCAAGCCGGCGCTGGACAGCAGGAGCTACTGGCTGGTCATCATCACGATGATCAACGCCGCGGTGTCGGCGGCCTACTACCTGCGGATCGTGGCGACGATGTTCCTGCGGACGGAATCGCAGGGAGCGCCGGGGACGGCAGCGCCGGGGGCGGCAAGGGCAGAGCCGGCGCGCATTTCATGGGCGGGCCCGGTGACGGTTGCGATCGTGTTGTCCGTCATTGGAACGCTGGCGTTTGGATTCATCCCCGCGGCGGCGAATCGGCTGTCGGAGCGCGCGGCGATTGCTTCGACGGCAGAGGGAATAGGTTCGCATGGGGCGGCGTCGTCGGGAGGCTTGGCGGTGCTGCCTTGAGTCTGGAGGGTTCAGAATTGGTTGCGCAGGGGGTTGACGCGCTTTGTAGGTGACCTACTTGCGGGGGCGATTCGGCGCGTTGGGGCATGAGGTCGCGGGTGTCCTGAGGCGATCCGCTTCGGCTGAGATTGTTTTCTTTGAAACGCAAGCGTGGAGGGTGCTCCCTCCACACCATCCAAAAGGCAGCTATGGCGAGAGGAAGCGGGCGAGGCAGCCGGCCTGCCATGCTCGCGGAGTACCGCTGCGCGTGACATGCCGGCCGCGTCGCCCGACAGTTGCGTAAGCCTGCGCGGAGGAACTTCGTGCGGTGTGTTTGCCCGCTTCTGAAGGCGTGAAGAAGCGGGCAAACAAAATGGTGAGGAGGCGGGTCGTTGTGTGAAAGCGGCTCATACAGGCAGTCGAGTTGAACGCTGCCGATGTCGGGCATGCGCTTTATTGGCTCATTGGGTTCCAGTTTCGTGCGCCACCGATCATGACGGGTTCGGCTGAGCAGGGGGCGTGAGCGGGGGGATGGGTTGGATGATTTGTTTTCGGGCGGGGGTGAGGCGGGAGAGGAGGTCGGGGGAGGGGGAGTACCCGTTGCGGGTGTTGGACCAGTGGGGGCCGTAGCGGTAGACGGTCATGCGGCGCTGGCCGGGGGCGATGCGTTCGGCGGAGCCATGGGCGAGGCAATCGACGAAGAGGAGGGCGTCGCCGGCCTTGACGTGGACCTCGATGGCGGCGGCGATGTTTTCCAATCCTTTTGCGCCACCTTCGGAGGGCGTCTGGAACTGGGGATGGCGGAGGTTGGACTTGTGGCTGGCGGGGATAACCATGGTGGCGCCGTCGCCGGGCCCGACGTCGGTGAGGTAGAGGAGGACGTTGACCTGGCCGCAGCGGAAGGCGTTGTTGTGGAAACGGAACTGGGTGCGGATGCGTCGGGTGTCTCCGCCGGAATGGAGATGGGTTGCCTGGCCGGGCCCGCGGACGTTGGCGAAGCACTCATCGATGAAGAGGCCATCATCGCCGCCGACGTAGCGGTTGACGTGGGAAAGCCACGCGGGATGGTCGATCAATTCTTCGAACGGAGCGCCGGCTTCGATGACGTTCATGTAGTTGTGGCCGGAGGTGTTGGACTCGTTGTAGATCCGCCCGCGCCATTGGTTTGGTCCGAGGGGGAGGAGGGCGTCGATGGAGGCGTTGAGGCGCCGCACCAGATCGGCGGAGACGGCTTGGCGCAGGACCAGGTAGCCGTTGAGGTCGAAGAGGTAGTCGTCGAGGGGGGTTGGCACGTGGGGCTCCGGTGTTGGGGGGAGAGGCCGGCGTTATCGGGCGGGGAACATTGTAGCGCAGGCATCGGGTTCGGAATCGGCATGGTGCTCGTCGTCTGGATCACCTATCAGAACCTCCACGTTTGGAGCGACGGCACGCGACTGGCCCACCTCGGAGATTTCCTCATCCTAGCGCTGGCGGGCGGCTGTGTTTCAAGCGTGGTGCGAATCTCTAGCAATTGTGCCGGTTTTGCCGACAATCCGAAGGATGGCCAAGTCGGGAAAACGGAAACGGGCTGGCATAGAATCGCCCACCAGCGACTGCCTGTTGATTTGTGACGATGTACTAATTAGCTCTAAGAACAAGCACTTCTTGCAGGGAATTGTCGGGGCAATCGTCGTCCGCAAGCTGCCGGTAATCATCGGCGGACTAGTGGCTTACGTTCGGCTATCAAACGTTTACCCGGCGCAGAAAGTAGCGCTGGCATTCGAGCGTGCAAGTACGGACGAAGAGATGTTCCGATTTGAAGCTGATCTACCGCAGCAAAGCGACCCAACGGGCGTCTACACGATTGTGCTGCCGATTTCTCCCTTTGAAGTGCGGGAATCGGGCAAGTATATTTTCAGCGCGAAGCACAACGGTATTCCGTTCGCACAGTCACCGATTCTTATCCAAGGCCCGGAGGTTCAGGAGTGAGCCGCACATCAAGCCATAGGCTCGAAGAGTCCCTGGTGGTGACACATTCGCCCAAGGCGGTTGTGCTGGAACCCAGCAACGTCAAGCGGGTCGTTTGTGACAACTACCCCGACACGAAGCTCTCGTACGCGCAGTTGTCGAGGCTGGCGGCATCACATCCGCCACCGCAGAAGTGGTACGACGAGGACATCCCCGCACCAGAGAAATGATGGACGTCGAACGCGGCGCCATCATTTACGCAACTGTTGCCGATCCGCAGGGTAACTTCAAAGATCGTCCACTGGTTGTCATAAAACTGGGCGAAAGCCATCGAGATCCTCTCGTTTGCTGCGCGGTCACTACTCGGGATGAAGACCCGAGGCCACGTACCTACGTTCGCATCCCATGGTCATCTGACGGTACATCGCTCACCCGTCTCAAAGAGCCATCCTTTGCTGTTGCCGACTGGATCAGGCACGTGAAGATATCCAGCATCCGGCGCAGTGGCGGCCGCCTTGCTCCGAACTTATTCGCAGCTCTGATGAAGCGCATTGAGCAACTCGATGACGGGGACTGTACCCCACCTCGGCCACGATCTTCGCCGCCTGGCTTGCGTCCATCTCGGCATAAACGTCGGCGATCGCCGCGGAGCGGTGGCCCAGAATGATGCGCGCGGCTTCGATCCCGTATCGTTTGCGGAGTTCCGTTGCCGCTGAATCCCCGAGCTGGTGAGGGTGCCAGGCTGGTACTTCCGCCCGCCGGCAGGCTCGCTTGATGGCCCCGTCGGTAGCTGGTGACATCATAGCGCGACCGCTGTTCCAATCTGAGAATGCGGACCCCGATTCTAATCGAGCAAGGCCAGCACTCCTCGATTTCCCCAGCCGTGATCTGAAACCCCCGTTCATCCGCATGGAGTTTGTGCGGGGAGCCCCGCTGCAGGCTGAAGCTGGAGGGCGAGAGCCGGTGGCGGGGCAATCGCGCATTGACGCGGCGTGGCTGATGGAGAGCAGAGTTGCAGAAAAACGTAGTGGGCAGAACGAAGCCAAATTTGGAACGTCGAGGCTAACGCATTATTTGGGGCGCGCTCATCTGTGGCTAACAATCGAGCCCATAATCCGGGCGGAAGGTTCGGTTCAACACACATGAGAAGGAGACGAGATGGTTGATCCCAAGTGCCGGCGTCTTGCGGCCCGTGCGGCAGCGCTGGGGATGGGCGGTGTTTTGGCGTTTGGCGCGGTTGCCCTGGCGGGGGAGCCGACGCAGCAGGAATTGCTCGAGCAGATGAAGGTGCTGCAGAGCAAGGTCGAGCGGCTGGAGGCGAAGCAGGAGCAGACCGCGAAGGCGGCGGATACTCGCGAGGTGGATGCCACCGTCGATCGCGTGCTGAAGGACGCCGAGCGGCGCAGCCAGCTGCTGGCGGACGGCGAAGGGTTCACGGCCGGTTACAGCAAGGGCAAGTTCCTGATTCAGAGCGCGAACGGGGAGTTCGTGCTGCATCCGTGGCTGCAGTTTCAATTCCGCGACGTGACCAACTACCGGGAGGACGTGACGAAGTTTGGGCCAGGCGCGACGCCGGGAACGACGGTAGCCGACGGGACGAAGGACACGGTGGACAACGGGTTTGAGCTGCGGCGGATGAAATTCGGATTCGACGGCAACGTCTTCGGCAAGGACCTGACCTATCTGTTCCTGTGGGCGACGAACCGCAAGACGGGCGGGCCGGTGCTGGAAGAGGCGTGGGCGAGGTACAAGTTCGCGGAGGAATGGGGCGCTCGGGCGGGACAGTTCAAGGACCCGCTGGCGCATGAATCATTGACGAGCTCAAAGCGGCTGCTGGCGGCGGAGCGGTCGTTGCTGACGGACGTCTTCACCGGCGGCGACAACTTCGTGCAGGGCGTGAGCCTGATCTG
>JBBRCX010000143.1:0-9463 GCA_038204465.1 Tepidisphaerales bacterium
CCGCGGAAGCCGCTGGCAGGCCTGCAGCAGGACCTTCTCAAAGGCGGCATAGTCGCCATGGCCATCGAATAGTTTTCCTCGTCGCGCAGCACGGTTGAGCACGTGAAAGACAATCCCGCCCGGTGCCTTTCGCAGACGCCTGACCATGGCGAGACATGCTACCGACGACGCAACGAATTGCCAATAAGTACTCCTGACCCCCTTCTGAATGCTTTCGCACGCCTCGCCGTGGCGAGACATGCTACCGACGACGCAACGAATTGCCAATAAGTACTCCCGACCCCCTTCCGGAATCCTTCCGGAATCCAACGGCTGGGTGGCAGCCTCAAGATCGGCTGGTAGCGTCTGGCTGGAATTTCATTCCGCATCGAAGACAGATCCACTGAAGTTTCCATTGGCCCCGCAATTCCGGCACGGTGCGATTGTGCGCCATGGACTTTCGGTAGCTCCGTAAGCCGATCCATCCGACGATCGCGGAGGCGACTGCCAACACAGCGGCACCGCCAAGGTTCGCGCCTACATGGAAATCCGAGCCGTGAGGGACTTGACCTTGGTTGATCTCCACCGGCCGCGCAGTCACCATGCTCACAACCAAGCTCACCACCCATATGAGCGCCGCAGTCACGCCGATGACGGCGATAATCATGGCGAGGCCGTCTGCGCCGGTGTCAATCATCCTTGGCGGTGCAAGTTGTTGGGCGAGCTTTGTCCGGCTTATGCCGCCGGTGCTGCCGCCGACTAGCTCGCCCCCACCGCCGATCCCAAGAAACGATGCACGGCTCTCGGAAGTTCCGGCGTTGAATACCATCTCGATACGCTGAACGTCTTGTGAATTGCAACCGGGGCAGTGCATCACGATTTCCCTTAAGGAGCTATAGGCAAGGCTAACGGGTGGCGTTGCAAGAGGCGATCACCACCCTCCCAAATCAATCCCCATCGCCTCCGCCATCAACTCCGCGATGTGCTTCACGCGCGTGCTCATCCCCCGCCGGTGACACATGCCGGCGATATTCATGGTGCACCCGGCGTCGTTGCAGATCAGCGTCTGTGCCTTCGTGTCCGCGATGCATTGCACCTTGTCCTCCACGATGGCGCCGCTGATCGCCGGGTACTTGATCGCGAAGGTGCCGCCGAAGCCGCAGCATTGGTCGGTCTTCTCCATCGGGCGGAAGTCGATGTTCCCGATCTGCCGCAGCAGCCGGACGCCCTCGTCCTTCACGCCGATGCCGCGCAGGTGGCACGTGTAGTGATAGGTGATGGATTGCTCCTGCGGAAGCGCCAGCTCCGAGAGGTTCACTTTCAAGACCTTGTCGAGGAACTCGACGAACTCATAGGTGTGCGAGCAGACCTTCTGCATCGCGTGTTCCCACGCGTGTTCCCCGCCCAACAGCTGGTGAAACTGCTCGCGAACCATCGCGCAGCAACTGCCGCTCGGGGTCACGATGTAATCGTACGGCTCAAAGACCTCGATGAATCGCTTCGCCAGCTCGCGCGCCTCGGGGTGAAAACCGTTGTTGAAGAACGGCTGCCCGCAGCAGGTCTGGCTCTCGGGGAAGCGCACCGTGCAGCCGAAGCGCTCGAGGATCCTGGTGACCGCGATGCCGACGTGGGGATAAAACTGGTCGGTCAGGCAGGTGATGAACAGCGCGACGTCATGGGCCATGATGCGGCGCGATGCCCCGGCCTGGCCGCATGTCATCGCACCACCCGTACGGTATTCGCCGCGACCATCGATGACAAGTCAGGGTTAGCCGTTCGACGGGCCTTACTCACTCGAGTAAAAAAAAACTGAAACCACCCGTTGCTCTCAACGTAGAAAGAATATAGAATGAAGTATGACCGTTCTTCGGCGCTTTCGCCGGAAGGATCTTTGACAAGTGAATTAGAGAGAGGCCCTGGGGGTTCGGCCCTCCGCTGCGACCGCGTGTCGCTTGGGCGGATGTCGTTCAGGACGCGGGTCACGAGGTCACTAAAGCCCTCCAAAGCCCACCAAAGCCCACAATGGAACACTTTGATCGGCGCGCGGAACGGGCGGGAAGCCTTGCCGGACTGCCCTCCGGTGGAATGGTCCCTGCGACCGCTGCGGGCTGGAGCCACGTACGGAATGTGCCAAAAAGAACACTGGCGGACGGATCCGCCAGCGTCGTTCGGTTCTCAGTTGGAAAACTGGTTGGTTTCCGCTCAGTTCAAAGCATCCAGCCGCGCCTGCGCGTCCTGGAACTTCGGATCGAGCTGGATCGCCTTCTGGTATT
This sequence comes from Tepidisphaerales bacterium, assembly GCA_038204465.1. Lineage (GTDB taxonomy): Bacteria > Planctomycetota > Phycisphaerae > Tepidisphaerales > Tepidisphaeraceae > JBBRCX01. The sequence continues at coordinate 2,253 of JBBRCX010000143.1, forward strand.
CCTGGCGCGCCTGCTCCTTGCGGCCCTTGCTCTCGAAGACCGACGCCAGGTTGTAATGCACCTCGGCGGGACTGAGCGCCGCCTGCAGCTGCCGCTCCGCCTCGTTCATCCGGTCGCGCCGCGCGAGCATCAACCCGTAGTTGATCCGGCATGGGGCGTTGGCCGAGTCCTTTTCGATTCCACGCTGGTAGGCCCGCTCCGCGTCCTCCGGCTGTCCGGCCAGCTCATGGCAGAACCCGAGGTTGCTGTAGCCGAACGCCGACTCGTGCGTCGCCTTCACATACTTCTTCCACGTCTCGATCGCCTCCGGATACTGCTTCACCTGGGCATACACGATCCCCGTCCGATACAGGGCCTGCAGATGTTTGGGATTCAGCTTCAGCGCTTCCTTGTATTGCTCGATCGCCTGCGCAAACGCGCCCTGCGACTCGGCCAACTGGCCCGCCGCGAAGTGCGTGTCGGCCGTCATCGGGGGTTCCTTGCTCTTCTCGAAGCGCGATTGCTCCGACGCCAGGCGATCGGCTTCGGCGCCGCTCACCGGCTTCATCGTCGTGCTCCGGTTGTGCGCACAGCCAACCAGCATGAGGCCTGATACGAGAGTTGCGAATAGACTTCGGTAGTTCATGGAAACGATCCTCGACAAGCGTTGCAAAAGGGAGTGGCCGCTTCGGTCCTCCTATCGGCAATCCAGCGCGCGGCGGATGAGTTTTGGAGCACTTCTTTGACAACCGGCTCGCCCCGCGCCGTCGAAGGAAAACTGCGGGCAAGGCGTCGATGGTTTTGAAAGCGGCCCGGCTTGTTGGCCCCAAATCGTTCCCTTATAGTCTCGCCGGGTCGCTGCCTCGGCGCGGAAATGGACTCCGCTGCCGGCCGCGCGAGCCCCAGGCCGCCATCCCCCCACCGCTCCCCGCGCAACGGTGGGGCGCCCCGGCGGAGCCCTTAGCGGATCGCAAGTATGCCCGTCCCTACCGATACCTTTTGGAACATCAAGCGCCTCAATCGCCTCTTCGCCCTGACCGCGCTCGTCCTGCTCGCCCTCATGTCCTGGGCCGTCCTCCAGGACTATGACAAGGCGTGGCGCGCGCCGCAGCGCAATGGCCGCGTCTGGCAAGCCGCCTATGCGGAGTTCAAGGCTGAGCGCGCCCTCACGCCTGAGGACCGCGGCAAAATCGCCGATTTCGACAAGCAGATCGAAGCGCGCAACGACGCCCTCAAGCACAACAAGGCGATCGATGACCTCGAAGCGAAGATCCGCGACAGGGAAAGCCAGATCTCCAATCTCCAGTTCCGCTACAACCTCAAGAAGGCCACCGTCGGCGTGGATCAGGGCAAGCTCGAGAAGGCAAAAGCGTCCGGCGACACGCGCACCGCCAACCACCTCAGCGAACGCCTGAAACAACCATTGCAGGACCTCGCGCGCGACGAAGAGCTCATGCACGGCTGGAAGGACGAGGTCACCGAGCTTCGCGCCCAGCTTGGCGAGCGCACCCGCGAGCGCGATATCCTGGTGAAGGACAAGGCGAAGCTGGAAGCCGACCGCGACGCCATTGTCAAAAAACGCAACACGCTCGAGCCGCAGACCGCCAGGGCGAAGCTCAGCGCCAAGATCAGGGCGATGCCCCTGATGCAGTTCATCAACCCCTCGGAGAAGGTGCAGCAGACGGTGCTGCCCGACGTGCTTACGGACGTCGCGTTCTTGAAAGTCGCCACGATCGACCGCTGCGCCACGTGTCACGTCAACATCAGCGACAAGGAGTTCTCCGAAGAACGTCAGATCAAGTTCCTCGAGGAAGAAGTCGCGAACGTCCGCGGCGAAAAACTGCCGGCCAAGCGCGAAAAATCAGCCGGCTACGCCGCCACCTTCGACAATCCCGGCGCGGTCGCGGCGCCCGAGTTCTGGCATAGCTGGTCGGCGCAGCTCAACCCGCTGGCGGTCCGCAAGAACATCAAGTTCTTGAAGAACCTCGCCGACACCGTTGGTCCCATCGCCGACGTCACCTATGACGACAAGAAAGTCGCGCCCCCATTCGCGTACGATCCGACGCAGACCAACCCGCAGGAAAACGAAAGACAGAACGCGATCGTCGATGAGCTATTGAAGGCCTGGACGCAAGTTGACAAGTACGATCCCGGCGACCGCAAGTCTTCCATTGTCAGCAAGGGACCTCGAGCGACCGTGAAGCTGCGCCCCGCCTCCGCCGACGCCACCAAGACAAAGCAACTCGCGTCCGATGCCCACACCGCGGCGCTGCGCTATCCCGAGGAGATCCGCACCGCTCTTGAAGCACAGCTCCCCGCTGACGTCGAGCGCCTGCTCCGTGACCGCTACCGGCGCCACCTGATTGCGGATGTGAACGTCGCGCGCCCCAAAAAAAAGAAGGAATTGCTCGACGATTCGCGGGTTCAGCTTGCCCACCCGCGGCTCGACCTGTATGTCGACGTCGACAGCAAGCACAGCATCGAATCCGTCGGGTGCACGAGTTGCCACGACGGCTCCGGGCAGGAAACCAACTTCGTCCTTGCCGCCCACACCCCGCGGCAGATCTGGGTGGATGAGAACACCGGCGCGCCCGTGCTCCCGGCCCAGCTCACCGACCCGCCGAAAGAAGAGCACAAGGCGACGATGGCGAGCATGCTCCATGCCGTCTATCCCGCCGGCAAACTGCTGCCCGAGGGCGCGGACGACATCCACTTCAAGCTCGAGGACGCGCACGAAGAGGCTGCCGCAGCTGTCGAGGGCCGCGAACCGGTGCCGGAGCGACTGCCCGAGCACGCGCCGCCCACCACCTATCTCGATCCCGTCACCGGCGCGAAGGGTCGTGCCGTTCCCCAGGGACAATACTGGTCCCGCACCTACGAGGGCGAGTCCGGCAGCAGCTTCGAAGAGGTCTATCACTACTGGGACTGGCCGATGCGCCCGCCCGAGTACCTGCAGGCCAACTGTGTGCGTTGCCACACCCAGGTCTCCGACATCCGCGAGCACGCGCCGGTCGTATATGAGGGGCGCATGTTGTTCGCCAATCTCGGCTGCGCCAACTGCCATCAGATGGACAGCATCAAGGCGGATCCCGCCCCCGCCGGCGCCGACCCGCGCGCGGTACTCGGGAACGGGCAGCGCAAGGTCGGCACTGACCTCCGCCACGTCACCGCCAAGCTCTCCCCCTCCTTCATCAACAGCTGGATCTGGGCGCCCAAGTCATTCCGCCCCAGCACGAAGATGCCGCATTTCTTCATGCTCGAGAACAGCTCCAGCTCCGAAGAACTCCGCCGCACCAGGCAGGAGGCGCGGGCAATCACCGAGTATCTCGTCCAGACTGCCTCCCCCTACGAGATCAAGAACAAACCCGACCCCACCGTGAAGGGCGATGCGAAGGACGGCCTGGCGATCTTCGAGACCATCGGCTGCCAGGGCTGTCACACCAACCTCAATAACCCCGGCAAAACCAAGGGCACCACCGTTGCCAAACAGTGGATCACGACCGACCTGATCAAGAACGGCCAGCTCGCTCGCGCGCTCGAGCCCACGACCCGCCAGGAACTGCCGCATACGCTCCTCCCCGCGCTCACCAAGGATGGAAAGCCGCCCACCGAGGATCAGCTTCGACAGGAAGTCGAGAAGCAATTGCCCAAGGCCCTCGAGGCCGCCGTCGCCAAGGCCGCCGCTGATCTTTACGGGCGCATGGTGTACAACGAGCGGCAACTCTATGTGCTCGAACACCTCGAGCCCGGCTCCATCATTTTCGCGCCGCAGTCCACCCTCCCGGGCGAGGCCAAGCCCGAGCCCTCAGTCCTCAACGAAGCGAAGTATCCCGACGGCACGCCCAAGCCCGTCTTCGCTCATCACGGGCCGGAACTCAGCGGCGTCGGAACCAAGCTCCTCTCCGACCGCACGCCCGAGCAGGCCCGCGCCTGGCTGTTCGACTGGCTGAAGGAGCCGCGGCACTACAGCGAATACACGTTGATGCCGCAGCTTCGCCTCTCCGACCAACAAGCCGCCGACCTGGTCGAGTATCTCCTCGCACAGAAGCGCACGAACGACCGGCCCGACGATCCGTGGGAAGCGCATCTTGCCGACGTTGACACGCCCAAGCAGATCGAGCTCACCGCCTTCTTCCTGCGCAGCCGCTTCAGCGTGAAGACCGCTAACGCCAAGGCCGACGAGAACAAGGAACTCACGCGCCTCGCCACCGAGGCGCTCACGACCCAGGATGTCGACGGTCCCGCCGCCGCCCGGCAAGCCCAGTCTCTCACCAAAGACCAGAAACGAATGGTTTTCCTTGGCAAGAAGCTCATCAGCCACTACGGCTGCATGAGCTGCCACGCCATCAACGGCGCCGAGACCCTCACCAGCCCCTGCGCAAACCTCTCCGACTGGGGCCAGAAGAGCGTCGACAAGCTCGACTACGGCTACCTCGATCCGCATCGCATCCGTGGACTGCCGGAAGAAGGGCGTGATCTCAAGATTCCCATGGTCAATGGCCTCAGCGCGCGGGCCGTGAACCTGCTCGCGCCGCACGACTCCAGGCCCGCCACCGCGCCCGTCGCCGAAGCCGAGCCCGGCCCGGGCACGAGCGATGCCCTCGCCCTGGACCAGAAGGAAAAGTCGCACCCCGAGCCCGTTCAAGTCGGCTGGCCCGAACTCGAGCACACCCGCGTCAGTTGGATCACCCAGAAGCTGAAGAACACGCGCATTTATGACCGCGGCCGCGCCCTGCTGGAGCCCGGTTCGAAGAAAGAGCCCGATGGCCTGCTCACCGAGCCGGGCAAGCCCTACGACAAGCTCAAGATGCCGACGTTCTACCTGAACGACCAGCAGGTCCACGCCATCGTCACCTTTGTGATCAGCAACCGCGATCGCCTGATCGGCGACAAGCTGCTCGCCAAGTCTGACACGGAGCGCTCCAGGCAGATCGCCTACGGTCGGGCCCTCACGCAAAAGTACAACTGCGTCAACTGCCACCAGGTCGAAGGCAATCTGCCCGGCGTCCAGCAGTACTACGCCAAGGACGACCTCACCACCAAGGCGCCTCCTTCGCTGCGAGGCGAGGGAAACAAGATCCAGCACGAGTGGCTCTTCAATTTCCTGAAGAACGTCGAGAAGCTCCGGCCCATCCCGGTCATCCGAATGCCGACCTTCCCCCTCACCGACGAAGAATCCACCGCCATCTCCCTCTACTTCGCGTCAGTGTCCAACAAGGAGGCGAACGACCTCGCCAAGGTGCTCGACCCGATCGCCAAATATCGCACCACCGCGCAGCAGTTGAAGGCCGCGGCCGAACTCGCCAAAGCCGTCACCCATGCTGCGACCCAGCCCACGACCGGCTCCACCACCCTGGCATCGGCCAAGCCCGCAGCGCCCGCGGTGAAAAAGCCATCCAGCACCGCCGACATCCTCGGCTTGTCCCCCAACCCGCAGCCCGGCGACGATTGGTACAAGCAGCCAACGTTGCAGATCGCGGCCGCGCAGCTCACGCGCTGGGCGCTCTCGCCCGAGCGTCAGTGGCTGAATGAAAACCAGGTAAGCCCCCTGAAGAACGTCGAGGCGGAACTGGAAAAGAATTACAAGACACTGCTCTTCAAAGCCGAATTCACCCACGACCTCTACCGCACGCCTTACCCGCTGGCCGATTCCGGCATGCCCGACATCTCCACGCCCGACTTTGAAGCTCGCTTCAAGAAGGGCGAGGCGATGTTCTACGAGATGCAGTGCCTTCAGTGTCACGTGCTCAATGGCAAACGCTCCACCGAGTTGTCTCAGGACGAGATCAAGACCGCCGCCAACGCCCGCGCCCCGAACCTCGCCCTCGCCCGCGAGCGCCTGCAGCGCCGCTGGGTGCGCCATTGGGTTCAGGAACCGCCACTCATCCAGGTGAACACCGCGATGCCGCCGTTCTTCACCGGCCTGATCGACAAACAGAACAAGCCGGTCTTCGGCATCATCGGGCAGAGCTGGCCCAGGGCGCAGTCCACGCTCCGCCCCGCGGAGCAGATCGAAGCCGACTACGGCAAGACTGTCGACGAGCAGACCGCGCTGGTGCTCGATTTCCTCTACGCCGCCGGCGCACGCCATTACACCGCGGTCCCCCCGCCGGCCGCAACGGCGCCGCCGCCGCTCAAAACCGGCGCGCCGCAGACTCCGTCCACCCCCGACACCGGCGGCGACGCGTCCAAGGAAAGTCCCGCCCTTGCCCCCGTGAAAAAGGCGCCGACCGAAGGCCCCGAAACGCTCCCCGCAGAAAAAGACGCTGAGCTGAAGCGTCAGCCCGCCTCCTCGCAAGGTGCTTCTCCACCCGCGGGGTCCAGCGCTGCCCCCTCCACCGACAAGCAACCCGCGCCGCCTCCCCCGAAAGCGCCGCAGCCGCCGCCTATGCCTGCGGGCGCAGCCGCCAACGAGAAAAAACCTGACCCCGCCGGCAAGAGCGCGCTCACCGGAAAGGTGATCTTCGTAGGTCAGCCACCCGAGCCGCAGCAGATCGACATGTCCGGCGTCGCCGCCTGCGCTCAGCAGCATCCCGATGCGGTCCAGGACGAGTCAATCGTCGTCAATCCCGGCGGAACGCTGAAAAACGTCGTCGTCTATGTGTCCGCCGGCCTGCCGCAGGATGCGAAATTCGCCGTGCCCAAAGACCCCGTGGTGCTCGATCAGAAAGGGTGCATGTACCATCCCCACGCCATCGCCCTGATGGCCGGGCAAACGCTGCTGGTCAAGAATTCAGACCCGTTCCTTCACAACATACACGCCCTGTGTGAGAAGAATTCGCCGTTCAACCTCGGCCAGCAGAACGTCAACGCAGGTGAGCCGAAAGTTTTCCAGCAACCCGAGCAGTTCCGCATCAAGTGTGACGTTCATCCCTGGATGCACGCGATGGTCTGCGTCATCGACAACCCGTTCTTCGCGGTAAGCAGCGACAAGGGAACTTTCTCCATCACCGGCTTGCCCCCCGGCGCCTACACCCTGACCGCCCATCATGAAGTGCTTGGCGATCAGCAGCAGGACGTGAAGGTCCTCCAGGACAAGCCCGCTGAAGTCAGCTTCACCTTCCAGCCCCCGACCGCTGACGCCTCCGGCAAACGACCGATGCGCGAGGTTCGCCTCGCGAAAACCCCCTCACAATGCGACCGCTGCGAGACAGGCGCTGCCTTCGCCAAGGTTACCCCAGTAGCAACGCCGCTTCACAGTTCCCCGAGTACCCGTCCGCAAATCTGCGATG
>JBBRCX010000144.1:0-9416 GCA_038204465.1 Tepidisphaerales bacterium
GACTTGATGGTCGTCTGTGTCGAAGCGGGCCTTACCGTTGACGCGGCGATGCAGCGGGTGGCGCAGGAGATGGGCCTGGCGCACCCGGCGCTCTGCCGGGAACTCGGCATCACCCACATGGAAACCCGCGTGGGACTCTCCCGCTCGGAAGCAATGAAGAACCTGGCTCAACGCACCGCCACGCCCGCGCTTCAGTCGCTGGCTACCATGCTCATCCAGGCCGATCGCTTCGGAACCAGCATCGCCTCGGCGCTGCGGATCCATGCAGAGACGCTGCGGTTGAACCGCCAGCATGCCGCCGAGGAGCAGGCCGCGAAGGCCTCGGTCAAGATGAGCTTCCCCCTGGTGCTGTTCATCTTCCCGGCCACGTTTATCGTGTTGGCCGGGCCCACGGTAATCGGTCTGATGAACAGCGACATCATGAAGTAATGGAACTCAATTAACGGTCGATGAACGCCGAAAAAAAAGAGGAATGACTATGAACCAAGGCACTTTCAAATTCGCAGCTTTCGCACTCACCGTCCTGCTTACCGCCGGATGTCAGAGCAACGACAAGAAGCCCAAGACCCTGCATGGGGAAGACTTCCCCGATGAGCGCGACCTCACCGTCTCGCGTTTTGAGGAAGTCCAGGCGGCGACCGCGGCCCGCAAGGACGCGACCCTGCGCGCGCCCGAGTTTGACGCCGGCGAGTTGAATTCGCTGGGGCGCTCCAAGCTCGACCTGATGCTCAAGGATGACGATGCCTGCGCGCCGCTGGCTGTCTATGTCGATGCCGGCCGCAACTCCGATCTGTCTGATCGGCGCGAGAAGTCGGTGCGGACCTTCTTGAAGGACCGCGGCTTGACCGAGTCGCAGATCAAGATCGATTCGGGGCCGAACCCCTACAACGCCATGCCCGCCGCTCCGGCGATGATGCCGGCGGCGGCCCCCGCGCCGCGCGCCCCGGAGGCCGGCCCGATGTCTCAATAAGAGTGTCTTCCGGAGAACTGGGTGAAAGTGCCCGGGGGCGGATCAACGATCCGCCCCCGGTTCTGCGTTGCGCTGTCTACCTCCTTGCCTGCAAGATTTTGCTCCCGCCTTTCACGACTCCCATACCGCACGTTAGGCTTGCATGGGGTGCCATGGTTTAGCAGCCCGTGTCGGGGTGCCTCTCTCAGACCTGACAGCCCTGCGACCCGACCTGCGAGCATGATGCGACGATTGATGTTAAGGAAGCTGCGCTGCGAATACGTCGAGGCACCATTGGGCATCGACGTGCAAAGGCCCCGATTGAGCTGGGTTCTGGAAGCATCGGACCGGGCGCAGCGCCAGGCCGCGTACCAGGTGCTCGTCGCCTCCACTGAGGAGTTACTGCGGCGCGGCAAAGCCGATCTCTGGGACAGCGGCCACGTCAACTCCGATCATTCCACGCAGATCGAATACCGTGGGCGCGAGCTTCGCTCATGCGCGCGATGTCATTGGAAAGTCCGCTTGTGGGGTGCTGACGGAAAGCCGCTCGTCCAAAGCAAGCCTGCCGTTTGGGAGATGGGCCTGCTCGAGTCGTCTGAGTGGCACGGTAAATGGATCGCGCGGACCGAAGATCCGGCCTACCAGCCAGCGCCGCTGTTGCGTCGGGGCTTCACGCTACGGGATACCGTTAAGCGTGCGCGCGCCTACGTCTGCGGGCTCGGATATCACGAGCTGTACATCAACGGCCACAAAGTCGGCGATCGCCTGCTCGATCCCGGCTTCACGCGCTATGACCGCCGAGTGCTCTACGTCACCCATGACATCACGGAATATCTGCGGCCTGGCGACAACGCCGTCGCCTTAATGCTTGGCACCGGCTGGTACAACGTACACACCGCCAGCACCTGGCATCACGAAAGCGCGGCTTGGCGGGCCTCCCCAAGGCTGCTGCTCGAGCTTCGCGCGACTTTGGCGGGCGGTCGCATCGAAACGATCGTGAGCGACGGAGCCTGGAAGACAGCCACCGGTGCAATCCAATACGACAGCATCTACGGCGGCGAGACGTACGATGCCCGCGCTGAGCACCCCGGTTGGAGCTCGCCCGGCTTCGATGACAGCGCCTGGGAGCAAGCGAAAGTGGTGCAGGGACCCAGGGGCGCCCTCTCCGCTCAGATGATTCCACCCATGCGCGTCTGCAATGCGATCGAACCCAGGACGATCACCGAGCCGCGGCGCGGCGTTTTCGTCTTCGACACGGGACAGAACATGGCCGGCCTTGCTCGGCTGACGCTTCACGGCCCCGCTGGGACGCGGCTCGTGATGAAGTACAGCGATCAGCTCAGCGCCGACGGGACGATCAACGAGTTGGCCAACGGCGGCCACATCCTCGCGTTTTCAGGTCCGTCTCAACAGTTTCAGACCGACACGTACGTCCTCAAAGGCGGCGCGCCGGAATCCTGGCATGCGCGGTTCTGCTATCACGGCTTTCAATACGTGCAGATGACCGGGTTTCCCGGACGTCCCGATCGAGAGAACCTCACCGCGCTGACAGTCCATACCGATGCGAAATCGATCGGGCGCTTCGAGTGTTCGAACGAGCTGTTCAACAAGATCTGGCGGGCCACGCAATGGTCGTTCGTCAATAACTTCCACAGCATCCCCACCGACTGCCCCCATCGAGAGAAGAACGGCTGGACCGGCGACTCGCATCTCGCCGCAGAGCAGGGACTGCTTCACTTTGATACAGCGGCTTTTTACACGAAATGGGTGACCGACCTCGCCGATGCGCAGCGCGACACCGGCGAGCTTCCGGGCATCGTCCCCACCGGCGGCTGGGGCTACGACGAGTGGAACGGGCCTGCCTGGGACAGCGCCCTCATCCTGATTGCCTTGTACCTGTATCTCTATCACGGCGACGTGCGCATCCTCGAGCGCACCTATCCATCAATGCGCCGCTACGTCGACTATCTCACGCGCCGCGCCGAAGCGGGGATCGTCTCCTTCGGACTGGGCGACTGGGTGCCCGCCAAAACCGAGACGCCCGTGCCGGTTACCTCCACCGGCTACTACTACGCTGACGCGAAAATCCTCGTCCGAGCAGCCGAATTTCTTGGCAACCCACATGACGCCCGTCGATACAGCGAATTGGCGGACTCAATTCGCCGCGCATTTAACGGCACGTTCTACGACGACGCCTCTGCCAGCTACGCTAACGGGAGCCAGACCGCACTCTCGTGCGCCCTCTACCAGGGATTGGTCGAGCCGGGGAACGAGGACCGGGTTTTCCAAACGCTCCTGCGCCGCATCGAGCAGGACGACTACCACATGGACGTCGGGATCCTCGGCGCCAAGTACGTCCCCAACGTCCTGCTCGAGCATGGCCGCCCCGACATTGCCTACCGCATCTTCAACCAGACCAGCTTCCCCAGTTATGGTTACTGGTTCGAGCGTGGCGCCACCACCCTGTGGGAGACGTGGGATGCGCGCGAGAATACTTCGCGCAACCACATCATGTTCGGCGACGTCGCCGCGTGGTTTCATAAGGCGATTACCGGCATTAACCTCGATCCCGCGGCACCCGGCTTCAAGCATTTTGTCGTGAAGCCGCATGTTCTGGGAGATCTCACCTTCGCTAGATCGGAATACGACAGCGCCCACGGCCTCATCAAAGTTGCCTGGAGACGTACCGGGAGTCGCCTGCAACTCGATGTCCGCGTCCCCGCGAATGCCACAGCGACTATTCATGTGCCCGGACGTAACCCGGCGGTCGTCGAAGTTGCCGGCGGTGAATACCGCTTCGACACAGAACTCCAGCTGATCGCCGGATCATCCCAGCAACGCAATAAGCGCCATAAAAGAGGCCCCGGAAGCGGCTCATCTTTTCAGCTTCCCGGGCCTGTTCTTTAACTCGATGACGATTGAGCTTACATCCGCGGCACGGTTCCGCGCGACCTCGCTCCGCCGCCTGAAGGCTCGGGGGTGCTTTGCACCTCGCAACGATTCACGACCTGGTTGACGCCGCTGACGCCGTTGACGGTGGACAGGAGGACGTCCATCTCGCTGGCCATCACGTTGCCGCTGAGCGTGACGATGCCGTCGGCATCGGTCATCACCTGGATTTCGCCGGGACGGGAAACGGCGTGGCCAAGCTGCGAGCGCACGCGCTGAAGGAGCTGCTCAGCCGACACCGGCTGGCTGCCACGCATCATGCCCGCGCCCTGGTGAAGCACGCCCTGGGCCCGGCCTGCAAGGTAGCGCCCGGATCGGCGAAACGCCGTGCCGGTCTCGTTGACGAAGCGCGTGGCCTTATCGCTCAGCAAGGCCCGCCGCTGTCGGCCCCGCTGTGGATCGAGCAGGTACATCAAACCCGCGCCGACGAGCAGCGTGCCGACGCCTGCGGCGGCGTACCCGGTAGCATGGCTGCGGTGGCTTTCGGGGTCGATCATCTCAGCTGCGGCTCGGCGCCGGCGGCTGAGCCAACCCGAAGCATCGTCTGAAACGTCCTCTGCGTGACTCGATGCGCTGCGTCCCAGATGGCGGGCACGATCGATCAACTCGTGCCCAAGGTTGCTCAACCGGCCTCGAACGCTCGCGGGCGCCTCGGAGGCATGGCTCGCGACGTCGGACCCAAGGTCGCTGGCGCGGGAGGCGACATCGCCCGCGCGCTCGGCAACGCCAGCAGCCAGCGAGCGGGCGCCCGTGCTTACCTTATCCCACACCGGAGCCAGCCGCTCGGCCGTGTCGTGAGCGGCGCTTCCGGCAACTTCGCCAAGGTGTTCGCGTCGACGACGGCCGCTCTGCGGGTCAAGCAGGTACATCGCGGCCGCGCCCAGCAGAGCTCCGCCCAGGAGCGAAGCGGTGTTCTCAGTCTTGCGGTATCTCGGCTTTCGGTTTTTCATGAGGGTTCTCCTTTGTACGACCCCTTCAGTTTACGGCGCGGGCCCGAATCGCAGGTATGCACAATTCGGCCAGGGCCGTAAAAACGCGGCCCATGATTACGGCGTGCTGAAGGTGCCCTCGGTCGCAATGGGGCTTCGCGATTCGCTGTGAATGTGCTGGCCCCCGAAGCGTACGAGGATCCCGGCTGCGTCCGCCGCGCGGGCCCCGGCCTTCACCGCGACGATCGCTTTTCCTTCCCGGAAATGCTTGTCATAAAAGCGGGCTTCCTCTTCGGAGACTCCCAGGCCGGTCATAGCGCCCAGGATTCCACCAACCGCGGTGCCGGCAATGGCGCCGCCAAAGAAGCTGGCGAGGATGCCGCCGGCGAGGACCGGTCCGACGCCCGGAATGAGAAATGCCGCTGCCGCCGCGAGCATGCCGCCAACCACGCCACCTGTCACAGCGCCGGCGAGCGCCCCTTTGGCGTCCTTAGTGCCTTCGGTGTCCGTGATCATCCCTCCCGCGACTTCCTCTCGGCCGCGGATCACGAAACCTATTTTGTCAGGCGCAAATCCCGCCTGATGAAGGGCGTCCACCGCGTTCTCAGCGGCGTCGCGCTCTTGAAAAACCGCGACAACCGCGGGTTCGACTGATTCTGAGGTAGCCATGTTGTCTCCGATTAAGGCCGGGCGGCACGGACGGGCTACGACAGAATGCACCATGGGTGCGAAGGCGGGCCCGGTTCCGCGCGTGCCGACTGAACAACCCTAAGGTTGCAAATGCAGTGCCGGACTGAAGTAGAGCGATCCCGAGAGCAGCAGAGGATCGACTGAGGACTTGGTCCTCTGGATGAACTATGCGGGCTGCGAGCGCGGTACGGTTGGGTTGAAGGGCGGTGGGGCGGGTAGGCCGTCCTTTAACTTTCTGTCCTCAATCTTCGCTTCAGCCCTCACGCGTGGATCGCACGCTTGTCTGCCGCAAGCGCAGCCTCCTTGATGGCCTCCGGAAGGGTGGGATGCGCGTGCACGGAGCGGGCCAGGTCTTCGACGCTGGCGGCGAACTCGATTGCAACCGCCCCTTCGGCGATCAAGTCGGAGGCGCGCGCCGCCAGGATGTGCATCCCGACCAAGCGGTCGTTCTTTGCCTCACCGATCACTTTCACCATGCCCTCGGCGGCGTCCATGGCGCGGGCGCGGCCGTTAGCGGCCATCGGAAATTTACCCACCTTGATCTCGGCGCCGTCCGCGCGGGCCTCTTCTTCCGTTTCCCCGACGCTGGCCAATTCCGGGAACGTGTAGACGACGTTGGGGATTGCGTGATAGTTCACGTGACCGGCATGGCCCGCCATGATCTCGACAGCCGCGATTCCTTCCTCTTCGGCCTTGTGCGCCAGCATCATTCCGCCGATCACGTCGCCGATCGCCCAGACGCCGGGAACTACGGTGCGGAACTCCTTGTCGGCGATGATGAAACCTTTGCGATCGAGCCCGACGCCGATTTCCACCAGCCCCAAACCATCGGTGTAAGGCCGTCGGCCGACCGCGACCAGCACCATATCGCACTCTTCTGTGCCAGTTTCGCCCGCGCTTCCGCCGCCGGATGCCTGCCAGTGGAGCCGGACTTTTCCCCGTTCGACTTTCGCTGACTCGGCCGCGGTTTGCAGGCGGAACTTCAGCCCTTGCTTCTCGAGCATGCGCTGCAGCAGGCTGGTCATCTCCTTGTCCATCAGCGGCAGGATGCGGTCCATGAATTCGATCACCACGACCTCGGATCCAAGCCGGCTCCACACCGATCCCAGCTCCAATCCGATAGCGCCCGCGCCGATGATGACGAGCTTCTTTGGCACTTGCGGCAAGCCGATTGCGTCGTTGGAGCTGATGAACTGTTTGCCGTCGAACGGCATGGTCGGAAGCTCAATCGGCGCGCTGCCGGTAGCGATCAGGAGGTTCCTGGCGGTTAAGGAACGTGTGCCTTCGGCGGCGGTGACTTCAACGGAGCTCGCGGATTTCAGATGCGCGGTCCCGCGCACGTGCTCGATCTTGTTCTTCTTGAAAAGCCCGGCGACGCCGCGATTGAGCGTGCGGACCACGTCGTCCTTGCGCGACATCATCGCTGGCAGATCCAGCTCGAGCCCCGCCATCTTGATGCCGTGCCGCGAGAAAGTCGTTTTCGCCTGGTGATACAACTCGCTGGAATCGAGCAGGGCCTTGCTCGGGATGCAGCCCCAATTCAGACACGTGCCGCCCAGGGCCGGTTCCTTTTCGATACAGGCGACGCGCATGCCGAGCTGCGCCGCGCGGATGGCGGCGACATACCCGCCCGGGCCAGCGCCGATGACGATCAGGTCGAATGCCGATTCACTCACGATTGGCCTTTCTTACAAATCATGGCGCGTCTGCCCGCCGGGCGTGATGTCTTGGAATCGCTCGCATCGATGCGCGGCGGAGAATATAGTGCCCGCGCGGGCGACACCAGCGCCGCTGCGACGGAAACACGATGCGGATCGACGCGCACCACCACGTCTGGAAGCTCGGCAAATTCGACTACTCGTGGATGTCCGGGCTGAACGTGCTGCTGCACGACTTCGGCCCGGAGGAGTTGCGCCCGCTGTTGAATAAGATCGGCATCGATCGCACCGTGCTCGTGCAGACGATCGCGTCGGTCGATGAGACGAGATGGTTCCTTGAACTTTCGCGGAAGAATGACTTCATCGCGGGTGTCGTCGGCTGGGTGGATCTGATCGATCCGAGCGTGGGCGAGACGCTCGATGAGTTACGCAAGGACCCGCTGCTCAAAGGCGTTCGGCATGTGGTTCACGATGAGCCGGACCCGAACTGGCTGCTTCGTCCCGAGGTGCACCGAGGGCTGGGGGAGCTTGGCCGGCGCGAACTTACCTATGACCTGCTGATCCGTCCGCAACATCTGCCGGGGGCGCTGCAGGTGGTGAAGAAGTTTCCCGGGCTTCAATTCGTCGTGGACCACATTGCCAAACCCCAGCTTGTCCGCCGCGGCTGGGACGATTGGGCGCCCGCAATGCGCGAGCTGGCACGCGCTCCCAATGTCTATTGCAAGCTTTCCGGCATGATCACCGAAGCCGACGTGACAGCCTGGAAGCCTTCGGACCTCAAGCCGTACGTCGAATATGTCATTGAGCAATTCGGCGTCGATCGCGTGATGTTCGGCAGCGATTGGCCGGTCTGTCTGCTGGCGGGTAGTTACCAGCAGGTCGTGGCGGCGCTGGCGGAGAATCTCTCGGACCTTTCGCCGCTCGAGCAGCGGAAGGTTTTCGGCGACGTCGCCACCCGATTTTACCGCCTGGACCATCAGGGCTGGACGGGGCAGCCATGAAGCTGAAGGATCGCGTGGCCTTCATCACCGGCG
This sequence comes from Tepidisphaerales bacterium, assembly GCA_038204465.1. Taxonomy (GTDB): domain Bacteria; phylum Planctomycetota; class Phycisphaerae; order Tepidisphaerales; family Tepidisphaeraceae; genus JBBRCX01. Next base: position 8,210 of record JBBRCX010000144.1, read on the forward strand.
CCTCGCGAGGCATCGGCCTGGGCTGCGCAAAAGTACTCGCGTCGCACGGCGCCAGCGTCGTGCTGGCGTCGATCGACGAGCCCGATCTGCAGCGTGCTCGAGCGCAGCTTGCCGCTCTGGGCTACGATGCGGCTGCGGTACGCTGCGACGTGACGCGCGAGAACGAGTTGAGGCAGGCAATCGACGAGGCCGCGGCGACCAAAGGACGGCTCGACTGCATCATCAACAACGCCGGCTGGCACCCGCCGGCAATGACGATCGACCAGATCACCCTCGACGACTTCGAGCGGCTCCTTCGCCTGAACCTCATCGGCACGTTCCTGGGATGCAAGTTCGCCACGCCGCACTTGCGCAAAACCCGCGGCTGCATCATCAACATGTCCAGCGAAGCCGCCCTGATCGGCCAGGATGCGGCCGCCAGCTACGCGTCCACCAAGGCAGGGCAATTGGGACTCACCCGAGCGCTGGCGCTCGAACTGGCAAAAGATGGCGTGCGCGTCAACGCGGTTTGCCCGGCCGGCGTGATGACGCCGCTCATGCAGGAGTGGGCGCAGACTCAATATGATCCAACTGCCGCGCTGAGGATGGTGGACAGCTGGCACCCCCTCGGTCGCATGGCAACCGCCGAGGAGATCGGCGAGGTCTGCGCCTTCCTCGCGTCAGACGAAGCGTCGTTCATCACCGGCCAAACCATCTGCCCCGACGGCGGCGACATGCTGGGGTATCGCCGGTAAGCCAGATCACCATGCCTCGAGTTGGGCATGGTCGATCGTGCGACATCCTCCGCTCCGTTATTCCGCCCCGGCGCATTTGCCGCAGCATCCTTCGCGACCGTAGAACCATCCATCTCCCTGTCCCCCAGGTCTCCCGACCTGCGTTTTTCCCACGCCGTCCGCGAATTTCCCATCCCCACCCCAACGATCCGCCATCAAACTCCCATCCCAACCCCATCTCAATCCCACTGCGCCGCCAGCGAGAGCCCATTCACCAACCAACATCATCCCAACCGACCACCATCGAACCGCCGCCGAACCCCAATCTTCCGCCATCATCCTCCCAAGCATGAACCGCCGCGCCGCCAGCGAAAAGCAGTCCCGCCTCCAGGCGGGTTTTGCCACATTGGGAAATTCCGGGCACGTGTTTAAGGATGACGTTCAGTTTGGCGGGGCTACCGTGTCCGACCCCTCCCGATTCGACCTCGACGTAT
>JBBRCX010000145.1:0-9086 GCA_038204465.1 Tepidisphaerales bacterium
GATTGCCGTGCGCATGTCTTCCTCACTCAGCACTTGAAGTGCGTGAGGCGTGGCGACGACCTGGCCGAGATCGAACTTCGGCATTGGCGCGTGCAAAGTCATCGAGCTCTCCTTTCGAAAAATGAGCGCGCAGGGAATTCCCGCCCGTGCACACGCACGGTCACGAGGATTCCTGTTGCGGCCTATGAAGGTGCAGATCTAACTACAGCCAATCACAGAACACGCAGACGCGCAAGCTGTGCGATCGCAAAATCAACGAGTTGAGGAGAGTAAGAGACCGCCGACCCAGGCCGATGTGGGCCTCGAGATGCATTGGCTATCGCTGCTCTTCGATCCTTCGAAGCAGGACCCAGGCTTTGGTACCGAGCGCCGAGCAGATGCGAATGAAGACGCCCACCGTCGGCTCGTACGCGCCGCGCTCCAGGTGGCTGACGTATTCGCGGGTAACCCGCGCCTTTGCCGCCACTTGCTCCTGGGTCAGCCCCGCGACCCGCCGTGCTTTCTGTAGCTCTTTGCCAATCACCGGCGCGCAAACTAATCCTTGACGCCGGCCAAGTCTGTGAAGTATACTTCACGTCCGCTAAACGATGGGTGCTATGGAAGGCATGACGCGGCTCCTCAGCCGCAAGCTTTCCACGAAAGGGAGGTGCGACCGACGAATCTAGACGATTGCTCGTGCCAGAAACGCTGTGGTCCGTTTTCAATTTGATCAAAAGGAAGGAGCACATGTTCAGTCGAAGAATTTTATTCATTCTCCTGGGTATCAGTATCTGCTTCTCGGGGCTTCGCGTGGCATCCGCTGGAACTGCCGCGATAACGGTGGGTGCCGGAGACACGACTTGGCCCAACAAGCCCGCTGTTGAAATATTCAACCCAACCGCTCAAGCCCCCTTCGGCAGCATCCATGTGTACACGGAGGCCGAGCTCGGCGATGCTCAGAGCTTTCGCGTCACTAAGAGCTTCTCGGCGGATTCAATCTTCGTTGGCTATCAAGCCTTCAATAACCCGCCGCGCCAGACCGCGGACGTGGCCATCTACCGGGTTAGCGATGTGACCGCCAATACGCTTGTAACGACGGATCCCATTGCACGCGGTACAGCACTTCGGATCGTGCCAACGAGCGTTAAGACAGACTCCACGGAATTTAAGTTCTTCCGGCTCGATATTCCCGGAGGCTTAACGCTCAATGCAAGCACCGGCAATGCCGGCTATGCGCTGCGGTTTGTCGCGCAGGGCGGTACGCTTTCGCAGCCTTTCGAATGGGCGGGTCGAGATACGAACGCTCCTTCGGATCGAGCAGCGTATGTCCAGGGCGTCAAGGACCCGACTACCGATTTCGCGTTGGCGCTCACCGGCTCAGTTGTGCCACCACCGCCTACCGGAGTGCCGCTGCCGCCGGCGGCGTGGTCCGGCCTGGCATTATTGGCGACGTTGGGAGGCGCACGTCTCGTTCGCGTGCGTCGCGGACCACAAGTCAGCTAGGACTCCGTGCTCTTAAAACTCATGAACTCAGGGCCTGCGAGCCATGGGTTTTTTGTTGAGAGTCCGTGTGCTTCCCGTGGCGGAGAAATGAAAAGGTCAGACGATGAATCTGACCTTATAGATAGGTTGCGTCACGATGCAGAGCGCGCCGCCGGACGGGGTGTGCGTTTCAGTCCCGCCCCGTCCTGTGCTCGCTGCGCGGTGATGAAGCTGTGGGCGTCGTAGAGCAGCTTCGCCGCATTCATGAGGTCGTCGTAGCCGAACGAGTGCGTGTCGTGCCACACGTCCTCTTCGCGGTATGAGCGGACCAGTGCGACGTTGTACATCGGGCCCGTTCGGGTTTCGTTGCGCCAGACGGTGGCCTTGAGGCTGCGGTGACGGAGCGTGTGAACGGGCTTGTTCGAATTTGCTGTCGGCGGCTGCTGCTGTTGCGTAGGCATAGCATCTCCTTGGGTCGACGACCCGTTTTTCGTTCTTGCCGGGAGCCGGAACCTCGGGCTGCGTGCCGATCGGCGACCACATTCGCGCCAGCGTCGGGTGGCGATGGATCTCCACCTCGTCTTGGAACACCAACGCCTCGGCGGCCTTCTTCCTCAGCGCCTTTTTTTTAAAACGATCAGTTCCGCCTTGGACTTCTCGTACGCTGCTTGGTTGCGCTTGCCCTTGAGCGTGTGCTTGGGACGCTGGAACGAGAACCCGTGGCGGTGCAGCAGCCGGGTGAGTTGGTCCGGGCTGAAGCGGATGCCGGTGGTTTTGGCCAGGTGCAGGCCCAGCCGTGTCACTGACCAGGTCGAGAAGCCGTACCCCAGCGACACCAACCCATGATGCTCTCCTGGCGGCTCCGCCGCCGGAAAACGCGAAATCATGGATGGGACAGTTGAATGAGTCAATTTGCGGTCCTACTTAGCTCAACTTCGTCAAAGCCAGCAGCTCGGTGAGCAACCCAACCTCACCCTGTTCGATGTGGTAGAGCTGAACGTCCAGCGTCCGTGGTGCGTAAAGACCTGGGTAGCAGCGGTAGAAGTCGCCGCTGCCTTGGGCGTAGAGCAAACAGCCGTCGGCGTGAACCGCGGCCTACGCGGCTTCGGCGATTGCGTCCGTGTATTGGCCCCGAATACGCAGGAAATGATCCTCCGTCCGCACGAAGCTGTCCACGATCGCCGGATCGAAGTGGCAGCCGGTTTCCTTGAGGATCATTGATTTGGCAATCTCGTGGGCAAACGCCGCCTTGTAGACGCGCTTGGATGTGAGCGCATCGTAGACATCTGCCAGCGCGACAATGCGACCGCTTAGCGGGATCGACGAGCCAGTGAGGCCAGCGGGATAGCCGCTTCCGTCAAAGCGCTCGTGGTGGCTGGCCGCGATTTCGCGCGCCATCTCCAGGAACTTCACGCCGGGAAACATCCGTAGTGCCGCGTCGAGCGTCTGGGCTCCCAGGGCGGCGTGCGTTTTCATGATTTCGAATTCGCGGTCGCTGAGCCGACCGGGCTTGAGCAGCACACTGTCTGGGATTCCGACCTTGCCGATGTCGTGCAGTGGGCTGGTGAGGTAGATCAGGCGAACGAACTCTGCATCAATTTGTGCGCGAAGATCCGAATGCAAGGCCAGATCTTTGGCGAGTACGCGGCAGTAGCTCCGGACCCGTTCCAGGTGTGCGCCGGTTTCGGGGTCGCGGGACTCCGCGAGCTTGGCCATCGCGAAGATTGCCACATCGCGCGTTTCAAGCGATAGAATGCGCTCGCCTGTACGTACCCTCGCGATCAACTCTGCGGGATTGAACGGTTTTCGAACGAAGTCGTCCGCCCCCGCAGAGAGGCCTTCAACGGTCTGGTCGCTGGAGTTATGAGATGTCACAAGAAGGATGTAGACATAACCGGGAGGATCATCGGCACGAATTGCGCGACAAAGATCCGGCCCGTTAAGCTGGGGCATCTCCCAGTCGGAGATGACCAGCTTGAAGCCCTCGGAGCGAACCCGCTCAAGAGCCTCCGCTCCGTCCCGCGCCGACTGGACCTGATACCCTGCGCTGGTAAGGGTCGCCTCCAGTAAAGACAGAAATATTTCGTTGTCGTCGACGATCAGCACTTTCATTGGCCTGGCCCCTTTCCGAAAGGCGCGACTCCAGTATCCGCCGCCAAGACGGCGCGTGCCTTGGGGATGTACGCCAAGCAGCGTTCCGTTTCGGCTCGCAACCGGTCGAATTCCTCGGCAAGGGGCGCAAGATTCGGTTCACGCGCCAGAAGTTCGATGCGCGCCGCGCACTCTCGCACACCCGCGGCAGCGAGCGCTCCGGCAGCGCCCTTGAGGCCATGCGCTGTTCGGGCGATTTCCCCGGTGTCCCCGGCCGCCAGTTGTCGCCCGATTGTCACGAGGTCCGCCCGCAACTGCGTCTCGAACTTTTCCAGAAGTGAGCCCGCAATCGCCACGCTCTTCATGCACCGCTGTAGCAGCTCCTGAGTGTCCAAAGGAGCCGCGGTCACATCGTATTTGTCCGTGTTGTTCATCGGTTACTCCTATGCGGCATCCTGTAACTTCGAACCCGCACGCAGCACCCGATCGATCGTCGCCAACAGTTGTCGCGGGTCGATCGGTTTGCTGGCGTACGCGTCCATACCCGCATTCAGGCACGCCTCATCGTCACCCTTCATGGCGTTGGCTGTCAGCGCAACAATCGGTAGACGCGGGCCCGATCGGCTGGTGAGGGCTCCTTCAGCCTCCATCCGCCGGATCTCGCGGGTGGAGTCAAATCCATCCATCTCAGGCATCTGACAGTCCATCAACACCAGGTCATAGCGCTGGGCTTTCACCGCCTCGACTGCTTGCTTGCCGTTCCCGACGATGTGGCACTCGAAGCCGGCCTGCGAGAGCATTTCACGAGCGACGATCTGATTGATCTCGTTGTCCTCGGCGACGAGAACGCGCAGCACGGGTTTCGGTTTAACCTCGGCATCGCTGGGCGTAACCGCCGCTTCAGGCAGCGCCGGCATCGCTGGCGATGGGTCCTGGTTGTCGGCGGCGAGCGCGTTTATGATCGCATCGAAGAGTTGAGACTGCCGCACCGGTTTGGTCAGTTGTCCGGCAAAGCCCATGGCACGCAGCCGTTCCGGCGGCACGTTCGCATCGACCGAGAGCAGGATCATTAGCGCCGTCGCGCAAATGTCGGAGCGCGACTTAACTACAGTTGCCAATTCGAATCCATCCATGCCCGGCATATCGCTGTCCACCAGGGCGACGCGGAAGGGTGCCGCTGTGGCCGCGGCATCGGCGAGCAATTTCAGCGCTTGCTCTCCATCCGGCGCCGTCGCTGCGTCCAAGCCCCAACTGGCGATTTGCTGCCGCAGAACCTCGCGATGGATTTCGTTGTCGTCAACTGCGAGCACGCGGAGCGTCGCGGGGTCTACGCGCCGCGGCACCGCCGGTGCTGCCGGCTGCTCGCGAGATTCGAAGGTGATCGTGAACCAGAAGGTTGAGCCTCGACCCGGCTCGCTCTCGACACCGATGGTTCCGCCCATCAGCTCTGCGAGCTGCTTGGCGATCGCCAGGCCCAGACCGGTTCCGCCGTAGACGCGGGTAGTCGACGCGTCCGCTTGTGAAAACGACTTGAACAGCCGGTCGATGCGGTCTCTGGGAATACCGACCCCTGTGTCGGAGACCGTGAAGCGCACGGTGACGCGGCCATCGCTCTGCGCGTCCGGGCTCAGGCGAACCACGACCGCGCCGTGTTGCGTAAACTTAATGGCATTGCTGACAAGATTGATAAGGATTTGGCGCAGGCGGTCCTGATCACCCCTCACCATGGGCGGCACGGCCGGGTCAACGTGACAGGCGATTTCCAGTCCCTTCTTCGTGGCGATCTGCGCCAGCACCTCCATCACGTCCTCCACGGCGAGGTGGAGGTTGAAGTCGGTCGGAACGATCTCCAGTTTTCCGGCCTCCATTTTCGAGAAGTCTAGGATGTCGTTGATGACTGTGGTCAGCGACTCGGCCGATGTTTTGGCGAGCTTTGCATAACGCCGCTGTTGCTCCGTGAGCTCCGTTCCCAGGAGCAGGTCCGCCATGCCCATTACGCCGTTGAGCGGCGTGCGAATCTCGTGGCTCATGTGGGCCAGGAACTCGCTCTTGGCCTTGTTGGCGGTCTCCGCCGCCCTCTTCGCGTGGCGAATTTGCTGGTCCGCGAGCCGGCGTTCAGTAATGTCCTCGGAGATGCCGAGCAGGAACCGCGGCGTGCCAGTCTCATCGAGCATCGGGATCTTCTGCGTGTGGAGAATCCGCGTACCGGCTGCGGAAATTGTGAGGGGCTCCTCAGGAATGTCGAGAGGCACGCACCGGGCCAGGGTCTCGCGGTCCTTCGCGATGAACTGCGTCGCCTGCTCAGGCGCGAAGAGGTCCGTGTCGGACCGGTTCAGAAGGTCCTTCCGATTCAAGCCCGTCAGCTTCTCGCCCGCCCGGTTGAAAAGCACGAAGCGGAGATCGGCCGCGTCCTTGATAAACACCATGTGAGGAATGTTCTCGATGACGGCGTCGAGAAACGCCCTTGACCGCTTGAGTTCCTCTTCGGCCAGCTTCTGGTCGTGGACGTCCGTGCAGGTGCCGACCCATTGAACGATCCGGCCGTGCTCATCCCGGCGCGGGATACCGCGGGTGAGGTGCCACCGGTAGGTTCCGTCGTCGGCTCGCTTGAAGCGGTGTTCCATCTCGTGGATCTCGCCGGTTTCGACGGATCGGGTCCATTGCTCAATCGTGACGGCTAAGTCGTTCGGGTGCAGGACCGGCTTCCAACCCCATTCCTTGGTCTGCTCGAAGCTCATGCCCGTGTACTCGTGCCATTGCGAGTTGTAGTAGTCCACGCCTCCGTCGGGGCGGGCGGTCCAGATGATCTGCGGCATGGCATCGGCGAGGAAACGCATCTGCCGTTCGCTTTCGCGCAGGGCACGTTCGGCCGTGAGGCGTCTGGCGATGTCGCGCCTAATGAAAAGTCCCGCCAGGCCGACCAACACAACGCCCAGGAAGCTGCCCGCGGAGACTACCATCACGCTTACGCGGGCGTCCGAGTCCGCCGCAGCCGTCCGCGTCGCCAGCAGGCCGCGTTCCTCCTCATTCATGGCCGCGAGCACCGCCCGGATCTCATCCATGGTGCGCGTGCCCTCGCCGGAGACGACCAGCAGCCGGGCCGGCTCGAAGCCTTCGTCGCGACGCACCGCGATGGTGCGCTGCATGAACGACAGCTTCTTGTCAATCAGCGGTTCGAGGGTGGCGAGACGCTGTTGCTGGCGCGGGTTGTCCGACGTCAGCGTGCGGAGTTGGCTCGCCGTCGGTCCAATCACACCGAACGCGGCACGGTACGGCTCAAGGTAGTTGTCCTTTCCCGAGATCACAAAGCCGCGAGCGCCCGTTTCCGCGTCCTTGAGCTCCGAGGCAAGGTTTTCGATCGCATCGATCACTTGCACTATGTGATTATTCCACTCGCTGTCCGCGAGGAACTGCTTGAGGCTCTTGTACGACGCAATCCCGACGATGCTCATCACCACCAGCGCGGCCGCGAACCCAATCGTAGTCTTGCGCTTGACGGAGCCGAACGATCGGGGGTCGTCTGGCGTTGGGCCCTGCGCGTCCGCCCCGGACGTGGCGACCGCACGGGCGTAGAGCAGGCACAGGATTCCCGCCGAGAGGAGCACGAACCCCGCCGCGGTATGAGCCGCCATCGAGATAAGCGGCCCAACGGTCGAGAGAGAGGAGACGCCATTGGCATAGCCGACCAACGCGAGCAGGGCGATCACGCCCGCCGCGGTCACAAGGACTCCCGCCAACGCGCGCCAGCGCCCGAAGCGTGTCCTCGTGAGCAGAAGGGCAATGCCGGCAAGCATGAAACATGCCGCGGTATTAGGAGCCATGCGGTTGGCGATCGTCTGTCCATCGTCAAGCCGAGGCGCAAAGAGGATCCGGTCGATCCCGAGGTCCAGCCCCGCGACGTTGTGGACCAGACACAGAAGCCCGATCAGCGTCGCAATCCCGGCGCACGCCGCGCCCGCCCGGGTGGACCATCGCGACCATGGTGGCGACGCAGTGCAGAACAGTGCCATCCCTGTCAGCACGAACGCGACGATGCTTGCGGGGTTCATCGAAACCCAGCCCGGGCGGACGCGCTTGAGCGAGTCGATGTTGAAGACCCAGCCCACGAACGCTGCGGCGCCCAGCACGACGACGCCGAGCGCCAGCATGCGCGCGACTGTCCGCCAGCGTGCGCCAGATCGCGAATCATCCAGAAGCGTCGCATTGTTGTTCGGCATGATGGGCTCAAGGGGAGGAGAGGTTCAGGGAAATTGACACTCGGCGCTTATTTATCGACCCTCTTTAGAGCCGACTTCACCGCCACCCGACATGCCGATGATTTTGGTTACTCCGCGCGACCGTGGCGCCGATACAAGTTGATTCTCTGAAAAGTGCTGAACGCGAGGATGGCGAGGGACGTGAGATTACCGCTCGATCAGTTCCGGGGGGCATTGTGCGCGACATGCGCCAGCGGTAGATTCTCGGTGGTCGTGAGAACTTCGCCGTCGGAGGTTGATAATGGGGTTCATCCTGGTTGTCGATGATTTGCCGGTTTTTCGTGAACCGATTTCCGCGATCTTACGCGAGGCGGGTTATCAGACGAAAACTGCCGAGGATGGCGCGGCCGCGCTTGAGATCATCCGCAGCACCCCTCCCGACTTGGTCTTTCTCGACATCAACATGCCTGGAATGGATGGATTGCAAGTCGTCTCGATCTTACGTGCCGATCTACAGCTCAAAGCGATTCCGGTCGTGTTGTTGACCGATTCTTCTGATCGCGCGACTGTTCTTCGCGCCCGGGCCACCGGTGTTCAAGGGTATCTGCTGAAGTCGCGATTCTCGGCTCAGGAACTCCTCGCGCGCGCCGCCGAACACGTGCCGAAGCCGCCACTCAGTGCAGAGCGGGCTGGCGCTGGTGTCGAGGCTCCGCCACGCGCCGGCGAGCTGGCGCCCGCGTCCGCTGCACCGCCGCTGACCCGCGATGCTTTTCTGGAGCGCGTCAAGCGCACCGCCAAAGCCAAGGCGTTGCCGGGAGTGGTGGCTGACGTATTCGCGGGTCACTTTCGCCTTTGCGGCCACTTCTTCCTGGGTCATCCCCGCAGCGCGTCGTGCTCTCTGTAGCTCCTGTCCGATCACCAGCGCGGAGGCTAATCCTTGACGGTCCGCAAGTCTGTGAAGTATACTTCACGTTTTCTTCCGGGAGGATTTCCTTGAGCTATTCGAGACTGTTGATCGTTACTGTGGTCCTGCTGATCTCCGCCAGCGCCGCGATGGCCGATCCCGCCGCGGTGCAGGATCCGGAATACGACTCGTGGGCGAAATGTGAGCCCGGCACGATTGTTGTGGCGCACTACACCGCCAAAGTTGGGGATCATTCGATGGAGTGGGATGAGGCACAAATCCTGATGGCCGTTGAGGCCCAAGGCGCCACCGTGCTGGAATTCTCCTCCAAAGATATCGCTAAGAAGCCCCCCGAAGGTGCCGACAAGCTGTACTCTGGGAAGGTGAAATGGAAGTCCAAGGTGGTCACGGATCAGGATGCCGCAAAGCTGGTG
>JBBRCX010000146.1:0-9066 GCA_038204465.1 Tepidisphaerales bacterium
CTCGGCTTCATGGGCATCGCGGCCTTCAAGTACGAGCTCTTCGCGTCGGCGCCGTTTGGCGGGGTGAACCTGGCGATCCTCTACGGGATGGCGCTGATCGTCGCGGCGCTGGCGCTGGCGGTGATTTACATGATGCTTTGCAAACGCGGCCAGTGAATGCGATAACTTCGCACCCGACCCGTTGACCGCGCGATCCCACCATGCTTCACAATCCCAGTCTCCTGACCATCGCGATCTTCAGCCTCTTTGTCGGGGCGGTGCTCTACCTGTCGTTCTACCTCGGCTCAAAGGCCAAGAGCGCCAAAGGGTATTACGCGGCTCATGGCGAGGTCGGCTGGTTTGTCAACGGCATCGCCTTCGCCGGCGATTACCTCTCCGCCGCTTCCTTCCTCGGCATCTGCGGATTGATCGCGTTTTACGGTTACGACGGATTCCTGTATTCGATCGGCTATCTCGCGGGTTGGGTCGTCGCGCTCTTCGTGATCGCCGAGCCCCTGAAGCGACTCGGCCGCTTCACCTTCGCCGATGCCCTCGACAACAAGTTCAATTCGCGCGGGATCAAGCTGGCTGCCGCCATCAGCACGCTCGTGGTCAGCCTCTTTTACCTCATCCCGCAGATGGTCGGCGCCGGCGCGCTGGTCAAGCCGCTGCTGGGAATTCCCTACTGGTCCGGCGTGCTGATCGTCGGCATCGTGGTCACTTTGATCGTCGTGACCGCGGGCATGGTGTCAACGACGTGGGTCCAGTTCATCAAAGGCTCAATGCTCGTCGTCTTCTGCGCGATTCTTACGGTGATGATCCTGCGGCGCGGCCTGAGCGTCGACCCGCGCGCTACCACCGCCGTCAAACCTATCCATTTCGCAGACATCCCCGGCGCAGATCCGGCAGATATCGTTAACCCTAATGACGAATGGTTGGAAAGGGGCTACATCCGGCTGAAGACGCCCGGCAGTGACGCCGTCACGACCTGGAAGGTGATCCAGTGGCCGGCCTTCCTGCTGATGAGCACGGCGGATGAGCGCGATATAGCGCCGCCTTTGAATCCGCTGCTGCTCCCGACGCAGACGCTCACGACTCTCCCGAACGGACAGAAGCTGGTGAACGGCATCCCACAGGGTCGCGGTCCCGGCCAACAGGATCTGCTTCCCGTCGGCCATGTCGCGAGCCTGCCGGGCGATGTCGAATCCACTGGCCCGCTCGGGCCTTTGAAGTACATCCGCACTCTGCAAAACAGCAAAATCATCACCTGGGCTTCCCAGGCCTTTAAAGAACCCGATGGTTCGACCGTCACCGTCTACTATCCGCAGGAGGTGGCCGGCGCCGATCTGCTCGTTCCCGGCGCTTCGCCCACCTTCAAGGGAGTCCGCGGCAACAAGTTCACCGACAAGCTCGACTTCCTCTCCCTCATGCTCGCGCTCTTCTGCGGCACCGCGTCGCTGCCCCACATCCTGATTCGCTACTACACCGTGAAAGACGCACCCGCCGCCCGCAAGAGCACCGTCGTCGGCATCGCCAGCATCGGCTTCTTCTATGTCCTGACTCTTTTTCTCGGCCTCGGCGCCATGACCAGCGGCACGCTCGATCCAACCAACAACAACATGGCCGCGCCGCTGCTCGCCAAGAGCTTCGGCGAGCTTCCCTTCGCGATTATCTCCGCGATCGCGTTCACGACTGTGCTGGGCACCGTCAGCGGATTGATCATGGCTGCCAGCGGCGCTGTCGCGCACGACCTCATGACCAATTACCTGCGCCTGCCGATGGACGATCACCAGAAGGTCCGCGCGGGAAAGGTGGTCGCGGTGATCGTCGGCATCCTCGCGATGGTGCTTGGCATCGTCTTTCAGAAGATGAACGTCACCTTCCTGGTCGGCTGGGCGTTCAACGTCGCCGCGTCGGCGAACCTGCCGGCCCTGGTCATGCTTCTGTTCTGGCCGCGCACGACACGCCAGGGAATCACCGCCGCCATCGCGGTCGGCCTGGTCTCATCGCTCGCCTGGCTGCTGCTGAGCGCCCCCGCGTACAAAGATGTCTACGGCCTCGATCCCACCCGCGCCCTCGTGCCGTTCAGCCAACCTGGCATCGTCACCATTCCGCTCGGCTTCATCGTGCTCATCGTCGTCTCGCTGTTGACGCAGTCGTCTCGAGCCAGGGGCTTCGAAGTCATCGACGCGCAATCGCAGCGCTGAAATCCCCTTTTCACCACCCCTGCAAACCCGCCACCCTCGCCAGGGCCTCGAAAACCCATCCCAACCCCATCGGCCATCCATCCCTCCCCCATCGGCCGTCCATCCCGCTCCCATTGGCCATCCATCTCGCCCCCATGAGCCGTCCATCTCGCCCCCCTGAGCCGTCCATCCCACCGCCGCCGCGCCCCCATCGATTCCCCAAACATCCTCCAGCGCCCGACCGATAGCCTCCCAGCAAAAGCCAGCGCCCCCGCCGTGCCCTCCCCGTCCTCTGACCAGGAATCAGCCTGAAAATTGCCCGAACGCCACCCCAAACGCATCCCGCACAGGGGGTCCGATGTCTGGTTACACGATGAAGGTGTTTGATGCCGTCGGCAGGCCTGCGAAGCGCATCGCGCGCGTCGGTTCCGGTCACGGCAGCAGCGTGTCGCGGTCGCCAACCATTGGGTAAAGTGATCCCGTTCTCCACAGCGATCGTCGACGGCTTCGCGGAAACCATCATCACTCCCACTTTACAAGTTGATGTTTTGTCGCCGATCCTTCCTCGATCTCGTGCGGGATGCGCAGCAACCTCTCCTTGCTTTTCCCGGAAATCGCGACGGCCGTGGCGTTATACAGGTGGACGCCGCTCATGGCATCGACCGACCCGTCCAAGCTGGCAGCGGTGTTCGATCGCCAGGCGGCGGCCATGACGCTGTACGCGCGGCAATGGCTGGACCGGTCGCAGGCCCAGGACGTGGTGCAGGAGGTGTTCGTGCGGCTGCTGTCGCAAGGGCGACCACCGGCGAACGTGAAGGCGTGGCTCTACCGCTGCGTCCGAAACGCCGCGATCAGCGCCGCGCGATCTGCCGCGCGGCGGCGCCGGCGCGAGCGCTGCGCGGCGCAGGACGAGCACCAGTGGTTTGAGCCGGGCGCCGACGACCGCATCGATGCCGCCGCCGCGCAGGCGGCGCTGTCCGCGCTGCCGGCGCAACAACGCGAGGTGATTCTGCTGCGCATCTGGTCGGGGATGACGCTGGCGGAAATCGCGCAGGTGACGGGCGCCCCCGTCTCAACCGTCTTCGATCAATACCGCGCGGGCCTCGGCGCCGTCCGCCGCTTGATGGAGCCCTCATGCAGAACCGAAACGACATGAATGCCGCGGGGCCCGAGCTTCCGCGGGCGCTGGGCGAGTTCGAGCAGACGCTCTTGACGCTGCGCCCTTCGCGGCCTGCGATCGACCGCGACCGCGCCCTCTTCGATGCCGGCGCCGCCGCCGGTCGGCGCAAGGGGCGGGCGTGGCGGCTCAGCACGTGCGTGCTGGCGATGGGATTGGGCGCGAGCGTGCTGTGGCGGCCCGCGCCGCCTTCCAAGTCCGATTCACGCATCGCCTCCGCGCCCGCCTCGCCCAACAATCCGGGATTCGATTTGCCGATGCCGCTGGAGCCGCCGCCGCATCAGGACGCCTCATACGTGGCCTTGCGCGACGAGCTGCTGAATCGCGGATTGAGTGCGCTGCCTCGTGCGCGCGGCTGGGGAATTCCCCGCGGCTCGGAGCCCACGGTGAAGTCGCTCGCGCCGTCCCCCGCGCCGGACGCACCGCGTTCGTTGCTGGAACTGCTGCATCCCGGAGACCCGTCATGAACCGCAGGCCCGTCCTTATCGTCGTGCTGATCGCCAGTCTGTCGGCTGCCGCAACCCCGGCGGCGCCGCCGGGAACGCAGCGTGCCCCGGAGATGAAGACGCTGCGCGTGCGGGCCGCCGCGACGACGCGGCCCGCGCTGCAGTATGCGCTGATGCCTGACGCCCGCGACATCGAGCCGGGCGACGCGGCCGCGCTTTACCTCATGGCCATCAACGCCGCCGCCCGCTCGATGCCCAACGTGGCGACGCAGCCGGCCAGGGGGGAGGGGGCCGCAGTCTGGCCCGGCGACCTGCTGGACGTGCCGCTCGACAAGCTCCGCCTCAAGCAGGCTTTGGACCTGCTCGGCAACTGCGCCGGCGCGATCGACTATCTCGACCGCGCCGCCCGGCGTGAGCACTGCGATTTGCAACTGAACTACCGCAAGACTGGCATGAACACGCAGATGCCTTACCTGAACGACATCCACTACGTCGGGCAAATCCTGGCGCTGCGCGCCCGCGTGCAGGTCGTGAGCAAGGACTACGCCGGCGCCGCCCACACCCTCGCAAGCGGTTTGGCACTGGCCCGCCACCTGCAGGAGCACGCGCCGCTCGTCCAGCACCTGGTCGCGATTGGCAACGCGTCGATCATGCTCGACCGCGTGCAGGAGTGGATCGAATCTGACGGCAGCCCCAACGTGTACTGGCCGCTGGCCAGCCTTCCGCAGCCGTTGGTCGACCCGGGCAGCGTGCCGGGCGTCGAGCGGGCACTCGTCGAAGGGTCGCTGGACCTGCGTAAGGCGGCGGCGGGCGAGCTGCCCGCGGAGCAGCGGCCGCAGTTTTGGCGCAGGGTGCAGACCGTGATTACCATCGGGCCGTTTCGAGATCAGCGAGATCAGAGCGAATCCAGCTTTGTGGGCGCCGCGATTGGAGCAGCCGCAGCCTACCCGCAGGCCAGGCAATATCTGATCGCCAGGGGCGTGTCCGCGCAGCGGGTGGACGCGATGCCGGCCGATGCCGTGCTGGGCCGCTTCTACGCCGTCAAATATCTGGAGCTTTTCGATGAGACCTACAAGGCGTGGAACCTGCCGTACCCGGAGTCCGCGGCCGCCATGCGGCAGGCGCAGCAGGAGATCGTCCGCGAACGGAGGGCTTTCCCGAGCAACCTCCTGCAGGTGCTGTTGCCCGCGGTGCGACAGGCCCGGCTGCAATATGCCCGGCTGGACCGCAAGGTGGCGCTGCTGCGCTGCGTCGAAGTCTTGCGCGCTCGGGCGGCGGCAGACGGCGCGTTTCCCGCCGACTTGTACGCCGGAGGCGATCTGCCCGTTCCGAACGATCCGGTGACGGGCAAGCCTTTCGGCTACTCGCTCGAAGCGGGCGTTGCGACCATCGATGCGACCGCGCCGCCGGAAAACCCTTGTTACCACTTAATCTACCGGATCGAGCTGGTGAGGTGACCTGCTGAAGCGGGCCCTATCTGCTTCGTCCGGCGCTGCAGAAGGGCAAGCATCCCGGGCGAGCCGCAACCCGGAAACGCCTCGCCGCTGCCGGTGATGGTCCCGCCGGCGCATGCAAACGGAGAATCATGATGAAAGTGTTTCGGCTCGCGCTCGCCTTTGTTTCGCTCGTCTGTCTGTCCGAATCGCTGCGCGGCGAAGAGCGCTCCGCGCCTGAGGTACTCGCGCCCTTCGTCGACGAGCAGACGGTGCTGATCCTTCGGCTGGACCTTGCTCGGGCGGATGTGGCAGCGACGGCCGCCTGGCTCGACGCTTCGCTGGGCAACGCCGGGCTGGAGGCGAGGGATGTCGATTTCGCGCGGGCAAGCATGAAACAAGCGGCAGCGGTCGCCGAGCAGTTTGTAGCTTCGATGAAGAAGGCTCAAGCGCGAGAGCTGTACATGCTGTATTCGCTCGCGGACTTTCCCGATTCGACCCCGACGTTCGTCGTCCCGCTTCAGAAGGGCGCCGACGCCCGGACGATCGGTAATCTGCTGAGCACTGGAACCGCGGAGGGCGGCCACGGGCCGGCCGCAAGCGGCTCGCGCACCGCGCAGACGGTCGGCAATGTGGTCGTCTGCCGCACACCGCCGCCGACGTCGCAGCCTGCCCGCGCCGCCGATCAACCGACCCCGGAGATGAAGGCAGCGCTCACGGCGATGGCTGCAGCCGCACCCGCCGCCTTGACGATGATCCTGGCGCCTTCCGCGGACATGAATAAGGCGTTCGCCGCAACCCTGCCGCAGTTGCCTGGGAACATCTCAACCGAAGTGTTGGCACGCGGCATCCAGCGGGCGACGCTCTCTGTGCGCACGCCGCCGGAAGCGCCCTGGGTCGAAATGCGGCTGCAGGCGCCTGACGAAGCATCGGCCGGCGCCGTCGCCGATCAAATCCGCCGAGCTTTGGCGGTGCTCAGGGACTCACACGCCGCCCGGGATGCTGACGCGTTGGCCACCCTGGAGCCGATCATCGCAGGCAACAGCGTCTCGGTGAGAGTAGACCGCGCAGCCATCGAGCGGGTCATCCTGCCCGCAGTGCTGCGCAGCATGACGGAAGCGGCGCACCAATCGATGGGCGTGCAGTCGATGCGGAACGCGCGGGACATTGTCGCAAGAGCATACTCGTACGCGCAAAAGCATGGCGGCGCGTTTCCGCCAGACTTGAGGACGATAAAAGAAATGGAGGAGAACGGCGCGCATCTGCCGTCGCAGATGTTCATTAACCCTTTGCAGCCCGAGCGGAAGGAAGGATACGTATTCCTGCGGCCGCCGGACGGAGTCACTGACCAACATGTACTCGTGCTGTACGAGGCGTTCGATGAGTGGCCCGGGGATGTGGCCGTGGGCTACGCCGATGGTCATGTTGAGCGGGTGGCGGATGAGGCGGAGTTTCGCAAACAGCTGGAGGCCGCGAAGGCGAAGCGCTAAATGAATAGACATGGCCGGGTGGACGAGTGTCGTCAAGAACCTCTCGCAGACGCCGTCCCCGTTCATCCCAAGTCCTCTTCCACCAACTGCGATCAAACGGCATCTGTCCGCCCCATGAAGATGTATTTATTGTGCCTCATCGGCCATGAAAGCGCGCGTGATCCGCGCTACAATAGGGCGATGGACACAAGCGAGTCCCATCCGAACAAGCAGAACCTTCCGATGATGAGCCTTCGCATGCAGGCATCATCAGTCCGCGCTCGCGGTTGTCGAGACTTGCGCCACGGCGAAGCCGCGGCGTTTCAGACTGCGGGCCGCGCGCCTTTTTGCCAGCAGCCACAGCGCCGCCGGCAGGCTAAGCGGGATGATGATGGCCCAGTGAGCGCAGTGACCGGTGTAGGTTGTTTCCACGACGGTCCCACGGCCGCCAAATGCGCCGATGTCCGTATATTCGTAGCGCGAATAGCCAAAGGGCCTTTCATACATTCTTGTGCCCCGGCGACCTGAAGGCTCGCGGTTCCACGTCGGGCCCCGGAAATCACTGAGCGTGCGCCAGACACCGGCTGGGTCATCACCGACCTGAGACACACTCCCGCCAAGGATCCCCGCCGGTTCCAGAGGTAGCACTGCGTGCAGGACTGCGATCGCGGGTGACCCCAGTCGATCTCATCCACCACAAAATAGCTGCGCACCCACAGCACGCACACCGCCACGGATAGCAGCAGCGACAGGGTGGATAGAAGTGTGAACAGGCGGCGTTTCATGCATCATCGCAACAGCCAGGCGAACGGATCGCCGGTCACCAAGCAGATCGGAACCAGCAAGCCGACCCCGTTGGCCGTGAGACAGAGCACCACGTACCAGCGCTTGGGTCGCTGCCAGTAGAAGAAGAAGGACGTCAACGCCGTACCGATGGCCACCAGCAACATGCCCAACGCAAAGAGGACGAACGGGTGACTCCCGGCACCCCGAATCATGCAAACGAACAGAATCCAGCAGGCCAGGCCGGGGGTAGCGAAGAGAAATGCCGTCAGCGGTCCCGGCTCCCACTTGGGCGGGGGCTGCTCGTAGGTGAGTACGTTGCGCTCTTCCGGGGCAGCCATGTGAAGAAGTATACGCAAGGTACCGTGCCAGTCGCACGGCTTGAGGGAACGATTCACCTGCGCTCGACGGAGTCGGACCCGCTCTAGCTCCGCACCCACAATACGCAGCCCGCCACGCACAGCAGCAGCGACAGCGCGGCCGCGAGATTGAAGAGTTTGCGTTTCATACCGGCGGTGCAGCCTTGACCACGATTCCGCATTCCGGGCAGCGGTCGGGCGAAGCGCGAAGGTCGTAGCCGCATTTGGCGCACAGTTTCGCAAACAGCTGGAGGCCGCGGACTTGGGAAAGGGGTCATTCTTGCTCTGTCTCGACCCTCTGAATCCGCACATTTTACCCGGCGCGCGATTTCGCCGCAGGGTGTAGATGATGAGGGATGTTGACGTGCCAATCGCCACGGAAGGTGATGCGGGCCGCCTACCACCTTGCGAGCCAGAGCCTTCCGAAGTACTCGTGCAAGTTCAGCCGCAAGGACTTCACTCTGCCGCAGTTATTCGCCTACCTGGTGGTCAAGGAGCAGATGAAGCGCAGCTACCGCGGGGCCGAAGCGCTGCTGCGCGACTCTGAGTCGTGGCTCCGCGACGTGGGCCTGCGCCGCGCCCCCGACCACAACACCCTGTGCCGGGCGGCGGCCTTCCTCCTCGGCAAGTTCCGCGTCGGCCGGCTGCTGGACAAGCTGGTGCAGTGGGCCGCCGTGATGCGGATGCTGGGCCTGTCGACCGATCCGCTGGCGATCGACTCGACGATCTACGAGAGCCATCACGTCAGCCGGCACTACGAGCGGCGGTGTCATCAGACGCGCCAGCGCATGCGCTGCAAAGAGGCGAAAAAGGGCCGCAAAATCACGCGATCCGACACGGTCAAGGCATTGCCCAAGCTGGGGATCGGCGTGGCGACGCGCTGCCACCTGATCCTCTCGGCGTGGGTCGGCGCCGGCGGCGGCAGCGATCATCCGCACTTCGAGCGGATTCTGTTCGACGCCTGGCGGCGCGTGCCGCACCGCAGCTTCACCGCGGTGCTCGACGCCGGGTACGACGGCGAGGCGTACCACGAGATCGCCCGCCACGACATGGGCATCAAGAGCATCATCCCGCCGGCGATCGGACGCCCGCCCCAGCACGGCGGCCCGCCCGGCGGACGCTGGCGCCGCCTGATGAAACGGCTGCTGGCGACCAAGGCGTCACGCCGCCGCTGCGGCTACAACCGGCGCTACCAGGCCGAGACGGTCAACAGCATGATGAAGCGCAACCTCGG
>JBBRCX010000147.1:0-9017 GCA_038204465.1 Tepidisphaerales bacterium
CCAACAGCGTCAATATCGTGCGCGAAGACGGGCGATTCGTCTGGAAGGACGAAGTCTTCGCTCGCTTCCCGCTCACGCTCGATCCGCCGCCGTCTGAAGACCGGCTCACGCAGATCGTGCATGTGGTGGGGAAGCACGCCAGGGAATCCAAGCGCGTCGAGGTTTCTTTTGAGACGATCGCCCCGAGCAAAGAACAGTTCTGGAGCGGCGACAGCACCGACGAGCTGCAGGTGCCGATCGGCCGGATGGGCGCCACGCGGCTGCAGATGCTCAAGCTCGGCAAGGGCGTCGCTCAGCACGTGCTCATCGCGGGGAAAACCGGCTCGGGTAAGTCGACGCTGCTTCACGTGCTGGTGACTAACCTGGCGATGTGGTATTCGCCGCGCGAGGTGGAATTTTTCCTGATCGACTTCAAGAAGGGCGTGGAGTTCAAGACCTACGCGACGCAGGCATTGCCGCACGCCCGGGCGATCGCGGTCGAGAGCGACCGTGAGTTTGGATTGAGCGTACTGCAGCGGTTGGACGCAGAGCTCGTCCGGCGCGGCGACCTGTTCCGCCAGGCGGCAGTGCAGGACATAGCGGGCTATCGGCGGACCCCCAACGCCAGGCGCATGCCGCGCACGCTCCTGATCATCGACGAGTTCCAGGAATTTTTCTCCGAAGACGACACGCTCGCGCAGGAAGCCGCGCTGCTGCTCGACCGCCTCGTGCGGCAGGGACGCGCTTTTGGCGTTCACGTGCTGCTCGGCTCCCAGACCATTGGCGGCTCATCAGGTCTGCCGCGCAGCACGATCGGGCAGATGGTGGTCCGCATCGCACTGCAGACCAGTGAAGCCGACTCCCAACTCGTCCTCGGTGACAACAACTCCGCGGCACGATTGCTCTCTCGACCCGGCGAAGCGATCTACAACGACGCGGGGGGGCTCGTCGAAGCCAACAGCCCGTTCCAGGTTGCATGGCTGCCTGACGACCAGCGCGAGCAATACCTCGCGAAAGTGCGCGCGACCGCGCAGGCGAAGGCGGAGCGAGTGCCCGCCACAGTGGTGTTCGAAGGCAATGCCCCGTCCGACATTACCCGTAACGTCAGGCTCGCGCGACTGCTCCAGGCGCCCGCCGCGCCGTCTGGCCCGCTGCTGGCGTGGCTTGGGGAGCCGGTGGCAATCAAGGAGCCGACCGCGGTAACGTTTCGCCGGCAGAGCGGCTCCAACCTGTTGATCATCGGCCAGCAGGAGGAGTCAGCCATGGCGCTGGTCGCGGGCGCAATCATCAGCCTGGCGGCGCATCACGCTCCCGGCACGGCGCAGTTCTACGTCCTGGACGGCACGCCGGCAGACTCTCCCCTCGCGGGCGTGCTGCCGCGCGTGAAACAGGCGCTGCCGCACGACGCTCGCATCATCGAGTGGCGTGCGATCAATGAAACCATCTCCGAAATCGCGGGCGAAATGCGCCAACGCCAGGCCTCCGACCCGGCGGGGCTGCCGGAGATCTACCTGATCGTGTACGGCCTGCAGCGCTTCCGCATGCTGCGAAAAAAAGAAGATGAGTTCAGCCTCTCGAACAGCAGCGACGAGGAGAAGAAGTCGGACCCGGGCAAGGATTTCGCGGAACTGCTGCGCGAAGGACCGGCGGTAGGCATTCACGTCATCGCCTGGTCGGACACGCCGATCGCCCTGGAGCGCACGCTCGACCGGACCGCGCTGCGCGAGTTCGATAACCGCGTGCTCTTCCAGATGAGCGCGAATGACTCGAGCAACCTGATCGACTCGCCCGGGGCCAACAAGCTCGGCTTCTACCGCGCCCTCGCGTACAGCGAGGAGCAGGGCGTGACGGAAAAGTTCCGGCCCTACGCGTTGCCGCCCCAGGCGTGGCTGGATCAGGTGAAGGCGCGACTCGCGGGACGTGCGGTCAAACAAGCCGCGGCGACGACTCATTCCCCTCTCCCCCTGGGGGGAGAGGGCCCGGCTGAGGGAGCGAAGGTGTGACGTCGAACAGCTTCTGCGAAATGACGTTCCACATGCGCCTTGTGTTATGACGTCTCACGCGAGTATTTCGGATTTCTTCTCATCTTCATATTTCTTATTTCTTTTGGTAATAGGTGGGAGACACTGCCGCACCACTTTGCGGGAACGCTGCCACGACCTCTGTTATGATTCAATCACAGCAGTGAGGCCTCTCATGCCGATCGACTTCAGCTGCAACTGCGGCAAGCGTTTCCGCGTCGAAGACCACCTCGCCGGCAAACGCGTGCGCTGCAAACAATGCGGCCATGAACTGCTCGTCCCCAGCATCGAGCCGGAAGTAACCCTCCTCGAAGAGCACGATGAGATCGGCATCGTCGCTGAGCCGCCGCCGTCCCCCCGCGCTCCTTCGCGTGCGGCCTCCCGGCCCGGCCCTTCCCAGCAGCAGCCCCAATCCGTCCCCGCCAGCAGCGGCGGGCTCGCCGATTGGCTCGCCGGCTGGCTGCACACCGGAACCTACGCCTCCAACCCGGCTCGCACCCATATCAGTTTCCTCCGCTACAACTTCTGCTATCCGGCGTATCTGATTGCGTCGCTGCTCGGCCTCGCCGTGGAAATCGCAATCGGCTGGTATCGCGGATACTGGTGGCTCGCGCTCAGCGTCGCCGCCATCGCTCTCCTGTCATACCTCAGGGACATGTTCGGCGAGTGGCACAAGCTGCGGCTCGGAGACGTCAATCCCGCTCTGGTCATTTCCCAGCGCCCTTGGCGGATTGCCGTCTACGCCGATATGTCCCGGATCGGATCGCTCCGGCCCGCCATATGGATCTCCAATCAGCCCCTCGGCCGCATGACCGACGGCCCGGTGCAAGTCGGCTCGCGCCTCGCCACGGTGGCGACCTATCGCGGAATTCCTGAGGACGCTATGGAGGCTTGGGTCGACATCGATCCCACTGTGTTGAACTGCGCAACAAACGACGTCGCCGAGATTCGCCGCGTCGAGGCAAGCATTCCCGAATCTGATTGGGCAATGCTTCACCAATACCTCCGCCGCCTCCCGAACCACGAGCCCGGCCTCTACAAGCTCTGGCGCGGCACCGCAAACACCTACGGATCCCAAAGCACCCGCGCCGTGATCTCCCTCTGTGTCATCCTCGGCGTTGGCATTGGCATTTACGCTGTACTCTTCGGCAAGCCGCGCACCCCGTCCCCCGGCACATCCGCGCCGCCCGCGACAGTAACGCCGCCGCCCGTCGCGCCGCCCGCGCGCGCTATCGCGCCGCCACCCCCCGCGCGTCCTACCACAGCCGCCGCGACCGCCCGTCCAGGCGTCGTCGCGCCGCCTGTCCCCGCGCCAGCGCCTCCAGATGTTCCCGCGCCAATCGCCGCAATCCCGCCCACTTCCGCGCCCGCCGTATCCGCTCCCCCGGCGGCGCCACAGCCGCCCGACGCCACGCGGCCCCCGTCCACTCCTCATCCAACCTCACCGGCCCCGCGAATCCCCCGATTCCCCTCCCGACATTCCCCGCGCACACCAGCGCCCGCGCCCGAGCCCGCCGCGCCGCCCGCTCCCGCGCAGCCCGGAACCTTCAAGCCCGGCCAGAAAGTTCAGATTTTCTGGGGCAGCACCTGGTACCCCGGCTCAATCGTCCGCGCCGAAGGCGCAAAGTTCCGCGTCCACTATGACGGCTGGTCCGATTCCTTCGACGAAACCGTCACCCCCGACCGCCTTCG
The DNA here is from genome assembly GCA_038204465.1 of Tepidisphaerales bacterium. Classification (GTDB taxonomy): domain Bacteria; phylum Planctomycetota; class Phycisphaerae; order Tepidisphaerales; family Tepidisphaeraceae; genus JBBRCX01. The sequence continues at coordinate 3,693 of JBBRCX010000147.1, forward strand.
CGAAGTGAAGTAGGCGGGTTCACTCTCTCGGCTGCCCCACCTCAAATCCGCGCCGACGGTCAGGTTCACCTCTGATCGCGGTCCAGATCAGCATCGCGATCATCAACAGCGGCATCGAGAAGAGCGCCACGAAGACCAGCCCGATGACCAATAGCTCCGAGTAACCCATGGGTCCCTGCCAGTCTATCAATTTGGGGAACCTCCGGCACCCACAGGCATCCAACCCGGCTGGACGAGTCCCGCCAGCAGTTCAGATCTTGTGGGGCAGCACCTGATACCCCGGCTCAATCGTCCACGCCGAAGGCGCCAAGTTCCGCGTCCACTACGATGGCTGGTCCGATGCCTTCGAACGAAACCGTCACGCCCGACCGCCTTCGCGAAGCGAAGTAGGCGCGTGTAGTCTCATGCACCTATCACGCCTTGGATCGCTGCTGGTCAGGAAAGCAGTTCCACGGCCTGAACTGGAGGTACTTGACCGGATGAAGATCGCCGTCGTTACAGATCTGCACGCGAACCTGCCGGCCCTGCGGTGCGCGCTGGATGCTATACGCCGCGAAGGTTTTGACCTGATCTACCACTGTGGGGATGTGATCGGCATCGGGCCGCACCCAGCCGAGTGTCTGGACTTGCTCCTCAACACGAAGAACGTTCGCTTCATCATGGGAAACCACGATGCGTTCTTCGCATTTGGCATTCCGCCGGAGATGAGCGCCGGCGAGAACGACCGTTGGACGCATAGCCAGCTTTCCCCATCCCTCCGCGTGTTGATGGCGGATTGGCCGTTCGTTGAGACGCAGGTCTTCGAAGGAGTGGAGGTGGCATTCGTTCACTACGGGCTGCAGCCGAGCGGTCGAGACTTTCTGGGGATCGTTCCGCGGCCAACGCCGCCGGATCTGGATGGACTGTTCGCAGGGCTGCCGGCGCACGTCCTCTTCTACGGCCACCATCACCTGGCGTCCGACTTGAGCGGGTTGGCCCGGTACGTGAACCCCGGCTCCCTTGGCTGCTTCGATCGAGCGATTGCTCGTTACTCCATTCTGGAGTGCCGCAACCGGCAATTCCGCCTCGAGCATCGGGCGGTCCCCTACGCGGATGGCGGACTCTTCGCAGACTTTGAGCGGCGGGGCGTACCCGAGCGAGATTTCATCTACAAAGCATTCTTTGGAGGGCGATTCAAACAAGAGTGACGATGTCCTCGTCACCGACTCCTTCAAGGACCCGGACGGTCGGGCGGTCATCGGCGCGGAGCTCCCCGCCGGGGAGTACGAAGCCTTCCTCCATAACGCCGCCGGAAATCTCTCCGCTGATCCCGGCGCCGTCTCGGAGCGGGTGAAGTTCGACGTGATCGAGCCCGTTGCCAGGTAGCGGTCACGTCGTCACGAATCTCCTGAATTCTCGCTGCCCGAAGCGGAAATTTTGCGGCCACAGGGATCCCCGCGATAGACTTCCCGCGTGCTTGCCCGCGTTCACTCCTTCATCCTCATCGGCATCGACGCGCAGGTCTGCGAGGTCGAGGTCGACGTCAGCCAGCGCGGGCTGGAGAAGACGACGATCGTCGGGCTCGCGCAGACCGCGGTGAAGGAGAGCATCGAGCGCGTCAAGCGGGCCATCATCAACAGCGGCTTCGCCTTTCCCGGCCACGCATTGCTCATCAACCTCGCCCCCGCCGACGTCAAGAAAGAAGGCCCGGCCCTCGACCTGGCCATCGCCATTGGCGTGCTGCGCGGCACGAACCTCCTTCAGGGCGACGTCCACAAGAACTTCCTCATCGCCGGCGAGCTCGCCCTCGATGGCCGCCTCCGCAAGATCAAGGGCGCGCTCTCGCTGGCGCTGCTGGCGAAGCAGAAGAAATTCCGCGGCGTGATCCTCCCCGAAGAGAACGCCAAGGAAGCCGCCGTCGTCGACGGCATCGAAGTCTATCCCGTCTCCTCCCTCTCCCAGGCCGTCTCGTTCCTCAACGAGCAACTCCCGCTCGAATCGTACGAGCTCGACGGCGAGGCCTATCAGGCCTCGAAGGTCAACCAGTCGCTCGACTTCGCCGACGTGCGCGGCCAGGAAGCCGTCAAGCGCGCGATCACCATCGCGGCCAGCGGCTCCCATAATTTATTGATGGTCGGCCCGCCCGGCACCGGCAAGTCGATGCTCGCCCAGCGCATCCCCGCGATCCTCCCGCCCCTCACCCGCGGCGAATCCCTCGAGACCACGCGCATCTATTCGGCGCTGGGGCTGCTGCCCGAGGGCGTCGCGCTGATGGACGAGCGGCCCGTGCGCACGCCGCACCATTCCGCCACCGCGCAGGCCCTCATTGGTGGCGGAACCATCCCGCGCCCCGGCGAAGTCTCGCTCGCCCATCACGGCATCCTCTTTCTCGATGAGCTGCCGGAATTCAGCCGCCATGTGCTGGAGACCCTCCGCCAGCCGCTGGAGAGCGGGGAAGTCACCGTCGCGCGGGTGCACGGCTCCGTCAAGTTTCCCGCAAAGTTCATGCTCGTGGCCGCGATGAACCCGACCGCCAGCGGCTACGCCTCCACCGACACCCGCCACCGCGACAAGTATCTCGCCAAGCTCTCCGGACCGTTGCTCGACCGCATCGACATTCACGTCGAAGTGCCCGCCGTCCCGTACCGCGAGCTGACCAGCCGCCAGAGCGGCACCGACAGCGCAGCCATGCGCAAGCAGGTCGAGCGCGCCCGCGCCGTCCAATCCAAACGCTTCGGCGACGGCACCTCCAACGCCCGCATGGACAGCAAGCAGCTCAAAGCCCATTGCGAGTTGAGCGACAGTTGCCTGCTCCTGATGAAGCAGGCGATGGACGAGCTGGGCCTGAGCGCCAGAGCCTACGACAAGGTCCGCCGCGTCGCCCGCACCATCGCCGACATCGAAGCCGCCCCCGCCATCCAGGAACAGCACGTCGCCGAGGCCGTCCAGTACCGCCTCCTCGACCGGCGGTTTTGAAACGTTTGCCTTCGAAGCGTCACAAAGAGCGCAGTGGCGACAGAAAAGTTCCTTTGCCACCGATGGACTCAAAAGTAAAATGATCCTGCGTCTTCAAACGCGGCTCGTCTCACCACCAACAGAAAAGTTCTTTCGCCACCGATGGACTTCGGCGAGCTCAGTCGAGTCGGGCACCGATTGATACCGATACGATCGCGGCAGGATTGCACGATGCTGAGAGCGAATGGTGCTGCGACGTGGCACGGGCGTCTCGACCGTGCCTGAATGCGTCAAGAGTAAAATGATTCTGCGTCTTCAAACTCAGCTTGTCTCACCATCACATCGCCAGCACGGGCGAAACGCCTGAGACGCCCGTGCCACGCGACGTTCCCTTCGCGGCTTCGCGGCTTCGCGGTTAACATTCGCTTCTTCGAACCATGAACGCCCTCACCGATTACGATCTTGCGGGTTTTCGACAGCGGCTTGAGCGCTGGGGCTGCAAGTCTGTCCATGCTGAACGAATCCTGCGCGAGTTCTACGCCGGCAGCGGACGGCTAGACCTTTCGAACTCTCAGCTTCCAGCGGCGCTGCGATCGAAGCTTCGAACCGAGCTTCCCCTGCGTCAGTCTCACATCCTCTTCCGGCGGCAAAGCGCCGATGGAACCCTGAAACTCCTCGTCGGCTTCGACGTCGGTGGGGCGGCCGAGGCGGTGTTGATGCCGGCGGTCCGGCCCGACCGGGCGGCGGGGTGCATCTCCTCGCAGATCGGCTGCGCCATGGGCTGCGACTTCTGCGCCAGCACGCGCGGGGGCCTCGAGCGAAACCTCTCCTCCGGCGAAATCGTCGAGCAGTTCCTTCAACTGCGCGAGGCTGCCGCCTCAGTGGGCCGCCGCCTCGCCACGATCGTATTCATGGGAATGGGCGAGCCGCTCCATAACCTCGATCAAGTCATCCCCGCGATCCGCCGCATCGCCGATCCCGCGATGGGTGCGCTCGGCTGGCGGCACGTGACCGTTTCAACCGTCGGCATCGTCCCCGGCATCGATCGCCTCGCCGATGCAAACCTCAACGTGCACCTGGCATTGTCGCTGCACGCCGCCGATGACGAGACCCGCAGCCGCATCGTCCCCGTGAACCGCCGCTATCCCATCTCCCGGATCATCGACGCGACCCGGCGATTCCAACTCCGCACCGGCCGGATCCCCACCCTCGAGTATTGCCTGCTCGCCGGCGTGAACGATTCCGATGAACACGCGATCCGGCTCGCGCAGCTCGTCGATGGCTTCCGCGCTCACGTCAACCTCATCCCCTACAACTCCATCGGCGCCGGCGTCAGCGGCGCCGTCTACGAGCGGCCTTCGCCACAGCGCGTCGAAAAATTCCTCTCGCTTCTTCGCCAGCGCGGCGTGGTGGCGCATCGCCGGCATACCCGGGGCGACGACGTCGACGCCGCCTGCGGCCAATTACGTCAGATGCTCATTTCCGAACCTGACGTTAAAGTTCCGCTGCAGGTGCTCGCCGCGCACCCGTAGCGTCGCCCGACCCGCTTTCGCGCAGGTCTTGTGCGTGAATTTCCCTGCGCATCGCCAACGCCCGGGCAGATGCGTTGTCTGAAGGTCGCAGTCTCTTACAGAGAGGGAGAACTACGTTTTACGCCCTTGCCATCTTCGCTTTTGTATTGCTCGGCTTCCTGTTGTTCCTCGTGCTCTTCGAGCCCGGGCTTCAATACAAGGTGAAGGCGCCGTCGCTGCCGATGGATTCCGATCCGTATCTGTGCCTGCTCGGGGCCCTGTCCGACGCGCAGGTGCACCGCAACAGCCGAATTGAAGTTCTCACCAACGGCGACGTCTTCTACGAACGAGAACTGGAGGCGATCCGAGCAGCCACGCTCAGCGTCAACCTCGAAGCTTACATCTTCAACAAGGGCGAGATCACCCGCCGCTTCGTCGAGGCGCTGGCCGAGCGCGCCCGCGCGGGCGTGAAGGTGAACGTCGTGCTCGACGCCATCGGCAGCTTCGCCATGCGCAACGGCTACTTCAAGGACCTGACCGACGCGGGCGGACGGCTCTGCTGGTATCAGCCCATCCGCTGGCACACCTTCAAACGCTTCAACAACCGGACGCACCGCGAGCTGATCGTCATCGACGGCACGCTCGCGTTCGTCGGCGGCGCCGGCATCGCCGACTTCTGGCACCACGACGTCGACAAGGACCCGCAATGGCGCGACACCATGTTCCGCGTCGAGGGCGACATGGTCATCGGCCTGCAGACCACTTTCGCCGAGAACTGGCTCGAGTCGTCCGAGGAAATCCTCACCGGCGAGGAGTACTTCCCCGGCTGCCATCCAACCAGCGACGGGCCCGTGGAAAGCGGCACGAGCGGCATCGTCGT
>JBBRCX010000148.1:0-8895 GCA_038204465.1 Tepidisphaerales bacterium
CGGGTTGCGCAAGCGGTTCCCGGGCGACGGCGTGGTGGGCGAAGAAAACGAGACGGGGTCGGCGATTACGTTCGAATGTCCGGACGCGCAGGGGCGGGTGTGGGTGATCGATCCGATCGACGGCACGAACAATTTCATCGCCGGTCTGGGGGCGTTCGCGGTGTGCATCGGCTTGCTGGAGAAGGGAGAGCCGCTGCTGGGCGTGGTCTACGACGTGACGCGTGACCAGATGTATTCCGCGGCGCGCGGGGAGGGAGCGTGGCTCGGGACGCGGCGCTTGCGGGCGCTTGCGACGCCGCTTGGCGACAGCAGCATGTTGATGCTGACGAGCAACCTGCTGGACAAGAGCGGGGCGTGTCCGGGGTGGGCGTCGCGCTGGGTGGGGCAGACGAACTGGAAGATCCGGATGCTGGGATCGGCCGCGATGGAAGCGGCGCAGGTGGCGGCGGGGGTCGCCCATGGCGCGGTGACGATCAATGGAAAGCTGTGGGACGTCGCGGCGCCGGCGGTGCTGGTGATCGAGGCGGGGGGCGTGATCAGCGACTTCCGAGGCAAACCGATTTTTCCGTTCGACCTGTCGAACTACGCCGGGGCGAAGGTTCCGTTTCTCGCCGCGGGCCCGGCCGCGCACGCGGGGCTGCTGCGGGAGTTGGGGAGGCGTTAGAAGCCCACGCGATTCCGGTTGCGGGCTGGTCGAAGATTTGACCGCCGGGAGATCTAAAAAGCGAAATATTTCGAGCGGTTAGCCGAGAAGAACGAGGCGAAAAGCGGCTAGTGAAATTTGCCACGATTGGTTATACCATCCCGCGCTTATGCCCAAGATCACGATCGACGGAAAGACGATTGAGGCCAAGGGTGGGCAGATGGTCCTTCAGGCCTGTCTCGACGCGGGCCTGCCGATTCCGCATTACTGCTATCACCCAGGCCTGTCGATCCCCGCGTCGTGCCGCATCTGCCTGGTGGAAGTGGAAGGGCTGCCGAAGCTGGTCCCGTCGTGCCAGACGCCGATCCGCGATGGCATGGTCGTCTACTCGAAGAGCTCGAAAGCGATCGCGAATCAGAAGCAAGTGATGGAGTACCTGCTGATCAATCACCCGCTGGATTGTCCGGTGTGCGATCAGGCGGGCGAGTGCTACCTGCAGGACTATTCCTACCAGTATGGGCGGAGCCAGTCGCGCTTCGAAGAGGACAAGGTCAAGAACCCGAAGAAGGACGTGGGCGAGAACATCATGCTCTACGCCGACCGGTGCATCATGTGCACCCGGTGCGTGCGCTTCACCCGGGAGGTGTCCGGCACCAGCGAACTGTACGTGGACGGGCGCGGGCACACGCAGGAGATCGACATCTTCCCGGGGCAGCCGTGCAACAACAAACTCGCGGGCAACGTGGTTGATCTGTGCCCCGTGGGCGCGCTGCTGGACAAGGATTTCCTGTTCAAGCAGCGGGTGTGGCTGCTGAAGCGCGCTCCATCGATCAGCCCTGTCGACAGCGGCGGGGAGAATATCTACCTGGAATACAACGAAGGAATCATCTACCGGATCAAGCCGCGGTACAACGCGGAGGTGAACACCTGGTGGATCAGCGATGACACGCGCTACGCTTACAAGGCGGTTCACGATGAGAAGCGGCTGACGACGCCGCGGCGAACGCAGTATGGGACGCAGATCGGGACCAGCTACGGCAAGGCGATCGAGGAAGCGGCGGCGGGATTGCGGGGGGTGGTGGCGAAGAATGGCGCCGGAAGCTTGTATGCGCTGTTGTCGCCGATGATGACGTGCGAGGAGGCGTGGCTGGCGGGCAGAGCGATCCGGGAGATCGACCCGCAGGCGCTGCTCATTTCCGGCCCGGCTCCGCGGAGCGGCGAGAACGAGATCTTCAAAAACCCGTCGACGGGGCAACGGACATTTACCATTCAGGCGGAGAAGGTGCCGAATGCGGCGGGCATCCGCCGGGTGCTGGGCATGCTGGGCGGGCCGGCCGCGAGCTTTGAGGAAGCGGCGGCGGGACAGCGGAGCGAGTTGAAGAAGCTCAAGGGCGGTTGGATTGTCGGCGGGTATCTGTCCAACTGGGTCCCGGTGGAGCAGCCTGAATTCCTGATGGGGGGGTATCGGGTCGTACAGGACATTCTTCCCAACGCTTTGACGGAATCGGCGGATGTGGTTCTTCCGTCGGCGGCGTGGGCGGAGAAGGACGGGTGCTGGGAGAATTATGCCGGGCGGATCCAGCCGTTTGCCGGCGCGGTTCCGCCGCCGGAAGGCGCGCGGCGCGAGGGGGACGTTTACAACACGCTGCTGGTCCGGAGCGGGTTCTATCATGCGGACTCGATTCGGAAGGAGATGGGCGAGCCGTTTGCGGCGGCGAAGCTGCCCGGCGACGACGTGGAGGAGCCGGCCTTCGAATTCGTCGAGCTTTAAGCAGGAGAAGATGGCGGCGCACCTGTATGTGATCCTGCTGTTGCCGCTGATGATGAGCTCCGCGTGCGCGTCGGGGAAGGCGGCGCCCGCGAGCAAGGCCGGCGTGGGGGCGCCGGGGACCTTCGAGAGCCGGGAGCACGGCATACGATTTCGCTACCCGGCCGACTGGAAGCCGCGGCCGAGCAAGGACTATGTTCTGTTGGCCGAGCCGGGGAGCGGCGTCGAGCGGAGCAGCGGTGAGGTGGATGGCGGGCCAAGACTGACGCTGGACGTGCCCGATCTGCCGCCGCACTTGCCGTTCATGTTGACGCTGAAAGCGGTGAGGAATGGATACGTCGACGACCTTCGGAAGCGATTGAAGGAGATGCGCGTCGAGGACGAGCGCGAGTGGCAGGCGCCCGGCGCGAAGGCGACCCGGCTGCTGGTGTGCGGAAGGGGTGCGAAAGGCGAGCGGTCGGTCGCGGCGCTGCTGATGATCCACGACGACGGGGTCTATATCGTCAGCGCTGAGTCGGCGAAAGTCTTGTTTCCCCGGGTCCGCGAGGCGTTCGACACAGTCGCCGGCTCGTTGGAGTGGCTGAAGTAGCCGGCTGGAATCGAGCGAGTTTATGTGGAACTGGATTGACGCGCACCCGTGGGTCTGGATCGCGATTATCGCGCACGTCGTCATCCTCGGGACGGTCGCATACCTGATCCTGCTGGAGCGGAAGGTCGCGAGCTGGGTGCAGGACCGGATCGGGCCCAACCGGGTGGGGCTGGGCTTTGGCATCATTCCGGGGTTGAAGAACTTCCACTTCTGGGGTCTGGGTCAGCCGCTGGCGGACGGGCTGAAGTTCATCTTCAAGGAAGACTACCGGCCGCGCGGAGTGGACAAGGTGCTGTTCACGCTGGCGCCGGCGATCATGATCATCGTGATCATCATCAGCATCGCGGTGCTGCCGTGGGGCGGGGTGAAGCAGACGAGCATCCAGGTGCCGGTGGCGGATGCCGCGCACCCGGTTGAAGTGGAGCGGGCGAAGGCGTGGCAGGTGCCGCTGGGCGCGGAGCTGGTGGATGAGAGCTTTGAGCCGGCGCCGGCGGCGGCTTCGGGCGAGGACGCTGTCGCGCAGCCGCGGACGATGGCGGTGCTGACGTATCGGTATCCGTTTCAGATCGCGAACCTGAACATCGGGGTGCTGTTCATTCTCGCGATCCTCTCGCTTTCGGTGTACGGCGTGGTGATCGGCGGGTGGGCGAGCAACAACAAGTATTCCTTTATCGGCGGGATGCGGGCGACGGCGAACATGATCAGCTATGAGATTCCGCTGGGGCTGGCGGTGCTGTGCATCGTGGTGATGTTCGGCTCGCTGGACCTGGCGCAGATCGTGGACAAGCAGGCGTATTACTGGAAGGTCGGGGGCATCGACCTGATTCCGGCGTGGAACGTCTTCAGTCAGCCGCTGGCGTTCCTCATGTTCTTGATCTGCATTCACGCCGAGGCCAACCGCGCGCCGTTTGACCTCGCGGAGGCGGAGCAGGAGCTGGTTGGCGGCTACCACACCGAGTATAGCTCGATGCGTTTCGCGCTGTTTTTCCTGGCGGAGTACGCCGGGATGATCACGATGAGCGCGGTGTGCGTCGCGCTCTTCTTCGGCGGGTGGCATCTGCCGTGGATCGATAAGCTCTGGCCGGCGCTGGCCGGGAACGTCGACGCGATGCACCCGGAGATTACGACGTCGCTCCTTGCGTGCGTGGTGCGCGCGATCGTGTTTTTCGCGAAAACGCTGGTGATCATCTTCGTGTTCATGTGGGTGCGCTGGAGCCTGCCGCGCTTCCGCTTCGATCAGCTGATGATGCTGGCGTGGCGCGGGCTGATCCCCATCTCGCTGGCGATGATGATGATGACGGCGTTCGTGGTTTACTACTGGGGCGGGCGCGGCCGCGATGAGCTGCGCGTGAGTGGGACGATGGCGCTGGTGCTGCTGGCGGCGAACGCGGGATTGCTGGTTCTGACGGTCGTCGCGGCGGCGGTGCTGCCGGCCCCGCCGGAGACGAACCGTCGGGTCCGGGTTTCGAACAGCCGCTTTGCGCGAACGCCGGTGCCGGGAGGCGTGCATACCGTGCCGGCGCTGTCGACGGCGGCGGTGTCGGGGTTGGCGGTTGCGCCGGTTCCGAGGCAGGCGGGGATGTAGGTTTGGTGAGGCGGTTTTTGCACGGCGCGGCGCCAGAACCGTCCGAGATTATGCCGGACAATTCGGGCGGGGCGCCGGTTCACGTTGGGTCCTGACGAGAAGGGCCGGATGTGGGTAGTGGTGTTTGCACGGGCGAGACGCCCGTGCTACGTCGGATCGAAATGATGAAAGACTCGGATGTGATGATGATGGAGGAGCCGCGGCTTTCGCTGGCGGATTCCTTTTACATTCCGCAGGTGCTGGTCGGGCTGGGCACGACGATGAAGCACATGCTGCGGACGCTGGGGGGTAGCGACCGCGTGATCCAGTACCCCGAGGAGCGGCGCGAGGATCTGCCCGTCGAGCAGGGCGGAATGCTGCAGCAGACGTATCGCGGGGTGCACCGGCTGAACAAGGACGAAGAGGGGCGCGTCAAGTGCGTGGCATGTTTCATGTGCTCGACGGCGTGTCCGGCGCGCTGCATTCATATTGAAGCGGACGCATCGCCGTGGCCGGATCGCGAGAAATATCCGGCCAAGTTCGACATCGATGAGCTGCGCTGCATCTACTGCGGCATGTGCGAAGAGGCGTGCCCGGTGGATGCGATCGAATTGACCAGCGTGTACGACATCGTCGGGCTCACGCGGCAGGAGATGGTGTTCGACAAGTCCAAGCTGCTGCAGATCTACGATGAGACGGTGAAGAACGAGCCGATGTAGGGCGATCTACTCGTCGTCATAGTCGGTTTGGGAGTCGGGGCCGTCCTTGTCTCGAGGGTCGCCGGCGGGGTAGTCGGCGGTGTAGGTGAAAATGCTGCGGACGTAACGGACGCAGTCGACGTCTTTCAGGTCGTGGACCTTGGCCGAGTCGATGGAGCCTTCCACGACGCTCTGCTCGTCATCGACGCGGGTGACTTCGAGGCCGCACTTCTTGAGTTTCTCGACGGCTTGACTGGTCTGCTCGGTCGACAGGTCGTCGAGGACCACAATCACATCCGTGATTTCCGCATCTCGGTGATTCATCGTCAGCTCCGGCCGGCCCTCTGGTGTGATTGAAACCGGTCTGGCGCGAATTGCCAACCGGAAAGTTTCAGCGGGACTGGGATGGGGGAATTGTCCTGGGAAACAGGCCCATCCGCTGCATCAGGTAACGATTGACCTCGTCGGGGCGGGTGAGGCTGATGAGATGGCGGCCTTCGATGACGCGATCGGGCGATTGCCAGCGGAGAGGGAGGATCTCATCGTCGCGGCCATGGATCTGAAAGACGGGGGCGGGCGGGTCGCGGGGGCTGCTCCACCGGACAATCTGCCCGGCGGCCCAGCGCGCCTGGGCGGGTGATGCATCGCGCATCATGGTGACGTAGAGCCTCGTCTGCTCGCGGTTTAAACCCTCGAAGAGTTTCAGCGCGGGGGGCGCCAGGGCGCGGACAATGGGGAAGAGCGAGAGGGGAAGGCGGCTGGCGGTGGCGCAGGTGAAATGAAAGAGCGCAGAGATCTCGCGATGGGAGCGGCACCCGCCGATCAGGAAGACGCCATCGGCGCTGAGGTGACGGGCCACTTCCATGGCGACGATGGCGCCGAAAGAGACGCCGCCGAGAAAAATTCGTCCGCCCGGGCGGATCGATCGGGCGATTCGGCCGGCGTAGGCGAACAGATCTTCGCGCGGCTCGGGCTCGGGCCACGGGGGGACCTCGAGACGGACGGGAAGCACGCGCTGGGGACCGAAGAGCCTGCCGTCGGCGGCCAGCCCGGGGAAGAGGATCAGACGGGTGGGGTCGGGGCTCACTTCCGCAAGCTAACAGCGCGGTGCAGCTTGTCGCACTGAGCAATTCTCATGTTGTGAAACGTCCGATAAAGATGAGCGGTTTGCACGGCCGTTTGCGGAATCGTACGTCAGGCTTGGCTCGTCCAATGCGGACGGCCGTGGAGGTATCGATGTCTGGGAAGCGGGAGATGAACTCGGCGGAGCAGGGATTGGCGGTGTTCGCGCGGGCGACGGAGCCGGACGAGGTGCTGTTCGACGGGATCCCCGGCGGCCAGGACCGTCGGGCACGGCCGCGCATGCGATATCGCGTCGAGGCGACATTGGAATTGGAGGGGGAAGACCTGGAGCTGGAGACGCGTGACGTGGATTCGCAGGGGTCCGGGTTTATCAGCACACGAAGGCTGCCGGAAGCGCGCAAGGCGGTGCTGCATTTACCGACGCCGGACGGGGGCACGAAGCGCATTGAGTGCCAGGTCCGCCGCTCCAAGCCGCTCGCGAAGGGGTGGTTCGAGGGCAGCGTCGAGTTCGCGTCGGAGGTGCCGCTGTTTTCAGAGCGGCGGATCGAAGCTTAAGAACGGAAATAATCCAGGCGAAATTGATCAGGGGCGCGGCTGGCCGTGCCCCTGTTTCGCGCGTGCAACACACCGGGCACGCGGTTCTCCCGCTGATTGAGAAAAGACCCTTGTAAACGTACCTCGCGTCTGGGTGCGCGGGGCAACGAGTTCGCGCGGATCGATCGGAATCGCGGCGGCCGGTGAAGAAGTTGGACAAGATGTGCGGGGTTTCATGCGCGTCCTGAGCGCGCGGAGTCCGACAGGCGGGTCGAGGGCATCGCGGGCATGCATTCCTGGGGCATGAGCGGGCGCGGTTGCGAGCATGAAAGTGCGCGCAACATCTTGTGGGGGCTGGGGCGTCGCGAGTCCGTGAAATTGTTCACGACAATTCTTGCAATCAATTTGGGGCCTCCCTAGACTCTGCCCGTTCTCCGCCGGAGCAGGTAGCCTGCGCGTCCTCTTTGCCGCCGGAGTTCGGTTCCGCTGGCGCCGGTTGATATGCTCGGCCACCTCCACTGTGCAGTCGGTTTCCCGGTCGCAGCCACCCATTCGCCGGTGGGGTTTGTTGTCGCGGCCAGCACATCTTCCGAAATCATTCACCCCGTTTTGCTGCTGTGTCTTTGTGTCGCGGCGGGGATCGGCACGGTGCTGCTGCTTCCCGGGGGCGGCGAATCGCCTTTCCGCAAGATCGGGGGCGTGGTGCTGGCGGCGGTTGCGCTGATTCTCGCGGCGCTGCTGGTGCGCGTCGGAGCCCACGCGGGCGGGGAACAAGTGGGCGTTTACTTCTGGGTTTTTTCTGCGATCGCACTGGTTGCAGCGATCCGGGTCATCACCCACCCGAGGCCGGTGTATGCGGCGCTGTATTTCGTGCTCACGGTCTTCGCGACGGCGGGGCTCTTCATCCTGTTGTGGGCCGAGTTCATGGCCGCCGCGCTGATCATCATCTATGCCGGGGCGATCCTGGTGACCTACGTCTTCGTGATCATGCTTGCTTCGCAGGCGGGGTCGGAGACGAAGATGGCGGATCAACTTGCGGAGTATGACGCGGTGAGCCGGGAGCCAACGGTGGCGGCGGCGGTGGGTTTTGCGCTGATGGGAGTGTTGCTGTTCGTGATTTTCGACCGCTCGGCGGCGCCCGGGCGAGTGCCGGCTTCCGCGGGCAGTGCCTCCGCGATGAGCCGGGTGGCGGAGTCCGCGGGCGCGACGCAGAAGCTGGGGTATTACCTCTTCGAAAACCAGGCGCTGAATCTCGAGCTGGCGGGGTTGCTTTTGACGGTGAGCATGGTGGGTGCGATCGTGATCGCGCGGCGGCGCGTGGTGGACGCGAAGGTGGCGGGCGATGCATCGGCGCGGACGCCTGCGCCACGTGCCACTCCAATCGACGATAACCCGCACAGCGTGCCGGTGTATGGTACGGAGAATCCGCGGCAGAAGGCTTATCCGGAGACGTGAGCTTGTGAGCGAGTTGAGCCTGCAGCATTACCTGGCGGTGGGCGCGATTATGTTCGGGATCGGGCTGATCGGTTTCATGTGCCGCCGCAACCTGATCGTGATGTTCCTTTGCACGGAGCTGATGTTTCAGGGCGTGGCGATCAACCTGATCGCGTTTGGGCATTATCACGGCAACCTTGCGGGGCAGGCGTTCGTGATTTTCGTGCTGGTGATCGCGGCGGCGGAAGCATCGCTGGCGCTGGGGCTGGTGGTGCTGCTCTTCCGGCAGAAGCAGACGCTGGACGCGGATGCATGGCGGGACCTGAAGGGGTGATTGGTAACGCGATGGATTGGGTCGTCGATCACTCTTATCTGATTCCGCTGCTGCCGCTGATTGGGGCGGTGATTACGGGGTTTTTCGGCGCGCGGTGGCTGAAGGAACGGTCGCATTGGCCGATCTGGCTGGGCGTCGGGGCGAGCGCGGTGCTGTCGATCACGCTGCTGAGTGGGATGCTGGGGCAGTGGCACGCTTCGCAGCATAAGGCCGCTCACGAGCGCGGCCCGCACGAAGCGCGGGCGGAG
>JBBRCX010000149.1:0-8883 GCA_038204465.1 Tepidisphaerales bacterium
CGGACTTCATCAGGGCCAGCGGACATATGCGCCGCGCCACCAGGCCGGACATATGACCGCAGCCGACCAAACCGTTCAGCGCGAAAAAAGTGCTTGCCATGAGGCCGTCCACATATGTCTCACGGGTGCTGATGGCGGACAGGTAAAATTTAAAACGGTGAATGATCGATCATAAAAGCTCCGTAATTGAGGCTGATCGATCATACAGCCCCGTAATTGAGGCTATTGGCGCAACCAATTTTGAAGGATGGAGCCATGCTTCGGCACGTTGGCACAGATTCAAATCCGAATGGCACTATTATGGTTCTGGGAGGCGACGGCTTTTGTGGCTGGCCGACGTCCCTTTACCTGTCGAGCTTGGGTTACGACGTCTTCATCGTGGACAATTTCTCGCGCCGCAAGATTGACGCGGAACTCGGTATCAGTTCGCTGACCCCGGTCACAACGCTCGACGTGCGTCTCAAGACGTGGAAGGCGATAACCGGAAAGACAATCCGATTCAAGCAACTGACACTTGGCGGGCATTTTGCTGAGCTGGTTGAGTTGTTGTTCGAAGTGCGACCGAGTTCGATCGTGCACTTCGCTGAACAGCGCGCTGCGCCCTACTCCATGAAGTCGGCGGAGACGAAGCGCTATACGGTGCGAAACAACCTGTGCGCGACCCACGACGTTCTCTGCGCGATGGTGGAGGCCGGTTGCGACGTGCATCTCGTGCATCTCGGGACGATGGGCGTTTACGGCTACGGCACCGCCGGCGTCAGGATTCCAGAAGGTTACCTGCCGGTCAGAATTGGTCCCGAGCACGATGCCAAGGCCATCGAGATCCTCTATCCGCCGAACCCCGGCAGCATTTATCATATGACGAAGACACAGGATCAGCTGTTCTTCTTCTACTACAACAAGAACAACGGCATCCGGATCACAGACCTGCACCAGGGCATCGTCTGGGGCACAGAGACGGATCAGACCCACCTACACACGGCGCTGATCAACCGCTTCGATTACGACGGCGATTATGGCACGGTGCTCAACCGCTTCATCATGCAGGCGGCCCTCGGCCATCCACTCACCGTGCATGGCACCGGCGGGCAGACGCGCGCCTTCATTCACATACGCGACACCGTGCGCTGCATCGCAATTGCGGTGCGGAACCCCCCGAACAGGGGCGAACGGGTCAAGATCTTCAACCAGATGACCGAGTCGCACCGCCTCATCGATCTTGCGAGACGGATCTCTGGCATCACCGGCGTCCCTTTCCAGTTCGTCGACAATCCGCGGGTTGAGGCGGATCAGAACGATCTCGATGCCGAGAATGGGCAGTTCCTGGCGTTGGGATTGAACCCGACCAAGCTCGCGGAGGGTCTCATGACTGAGGTCGCGGACATCGCGAGGCAATATGCCCACCGTTGCGATACCTCCAAGATCCCTTGCAAGTCAAATTGGCGGTCGGAACCGAAGCCAAAGAGAGCTGCCAAAACCGTCCGATCCCAAGCGGGGCAGGGGCCTGTCCGTGGGACGGAGGCGGCACCGGGAAACTGATTTGTATTGGCCCGAAAACGCGAGGAAGGCCGGAGCGGTCAGGACAATTCGCTGCCATCTGGCCGACACCAACAGCGGCGGCTTAGTTGCACGGATACGGCGCGTTACGCATGGCGTTCTGAAAGGAATAGATGAAAGGCGATTTCAGCCCACAGGCCAGCGCGCTCATTGTCCGGCAAGACGATGGAGCACGTTGATTGCGATGTCCGGGCGGAATGCGGTAACGCGCGGAGAATATGCCGACGGCCGTGAAAAGTTGAACCAATAGCCATCGACAACGTGGCGCGTCGCGGCGATGGCCCGGAGAATATCATCAGCCGTCACTTGCTGGCCATTCGGCTGCGTGCTGATCCCGGCGAGCACTACCACTTTCGGATTTGCCTGCCGGGCCTGCGCTGCCGCTTCCAGGACGAAATTTGCATAACGCTCGGTGTTACTCTCAAAGCGTTGTGCCTGAATATCGACCACGTCGGGGTACCGCGCGGCGTCGGCGGCAAGCCCCAGCCGCAAATACGTGTCATCCTGTCGACTTCGGTCTGCGGCGGGCGCCATCACTGTGACGAGATCGACGGCTGGCGCCGTCAGGAACAGCAGGCCGTGCGCATGCACAATATCGGCGGCCAGCTTTACGTAACCGGCCGGATTTCGCTGCTGATCCACCGGCGTGAATGGCCAGTTTTCATAATCGTACATGACGCCCTTCACTTCCGGGCCGAGTGTCCCCGTTTGGAGCGCATTTCCGATCGCACCGGAGTCCTTAAAGGAGGCAATGGGGACCGCGTTCCAACCCGGCGGGCTGGCAAGGACTTTGCCGCCCGACATGACGAAGGGCCGAGTGTTGTCGAGAAAACGCGACGCCTCGGCATCTGCCGCAATCGCCGCAACAACGCCCGGCCCGGCAAAAAGCCAGACGATCGGTTTTTGCCCGATGGCGTGGGCGCGATCGATCGGTACAGCAGACATGAGTCCCACCACGGTGATGATCGCGAGGACCAAGGCGACGGCTAATCGTTGCAGCGAATACAAGGATAGGCCTCCGTCCAACATGAGCGCGCGCGCTGCGACCCTCACCGGTAATCCAGGCTAGTGGATTGACGCTGACTGAAGATTCCCCAGAAGAAAGCCGCATTCAAGCAACTCGCTCAGCGGCCGCCGGTAGCTTTCGTCGGAGTCGCCCCACTAGGAGGCCGGGACAGGCGGTGGGGATATTGCAGGATGTCAAAGTCGACGTCAATGGCCGCGAGAAACAGCCGCTGCACATTGGGCGAGACGGCCTCCGAGTTCAGAGCTGTGTGCGGCCGCGTTGTACCGTTCATTCACCCGCGCACTGAACAACCCTCGCCTGTAAGGCGAGGGGTTCAAGAAGGGAGCACGGAAATCGGTTCTCGCCAGCCAGCCGCCGCGACGGTGCTGGTGGTGTTGACGAGACGGACATTGCGTATCAGATCGGTCTCCGATCTGCGAGAGCTGGAGGGAAGTGTGCCAGCCAGCGAACCCATCATCGCCCAAAACCATCACCGCTGCCATATTTCTCTCCTCTTAACTGGCAAGGACGATTTAACTGGCAAGGACGATTGATCGACTGAGGCGTGGGCACCTTCATCCCTCGGCTCAACCAGAACACAACAACGCCGAAAAGCATGGTGAAGGCCACTATCCAGAAAAAGCGGCTCTCGAGCGGGCTGCTCACGGAGAATGGCCCGGGAGAGGGACGGCACCACCCGCCCCCCGGGCCTGGCGGGGAAAGATTGGACGGATTACCGCTGGGACCTAGGCCGCCCAACGGATTTCCTACGTCGATTCCCGTGAACACGCCCTGCGGGAACCGCACCGGCGTAGCGCTTATTCCCTGGGCGTTCCAAAACTCCCCGCCCGCTTGCAGCCGCTTCGCCATTTGGTTGTCGCTGCAGAGCGGCTGAATCGCTTCAGCTGAGCTGATGGCCCAGAGCCCCCCCGCTTCGCTGATGGTCGAGACACCGCCGCTCAATCCGGCAACGACGCCGCTCGACGCGACGCCAGCGCCGCTTGAGCCGACGCCGAATTCCTCGGCCGAGCCACCACCCGGCGGGACACCCTGCTGAAGAACGCCATCGAGCATGGTCGAAGTCGCGGGGTCTAAGCCCATGGTCTGCGGCATAGACCCGACCCCGCTCAAGCCGAGCGCAAACGACAATGCGGTCGGCGACACGAAATCGCCATAGAGGGTCGGGGCGATCACGCTCATAGCCCCATACGACATCATGGAAGAAAGTGCCGCGGCGGCGGGGTCGAAGGCCTGCGTCTGCCGCAAAGTCCCGGCCGCGCTCCCGCCTGAGGCAAACGGCGATGCCCGGTTGGGCGATTCGGTGGCGGAAAAGCCAGCGGACTGGGTGGGGGTGGGCGGGACCGCGATACCGGCGAGCAGAACCGCGGCGCGGAGCAGCGACCAGTAATCCGTGCGCGCGCGACGCCCTGTTGTGACCGCGACCCTCACCACCACGGGATTTCCTCCCAGATATGATCCGGAACATAGGGGTGTTTGGCGCCAATCCGAAGCAGTTCGCAGATCACGGCATACTCCTGCACGACCTTCAACCAAAGCAGGTAGAATGGGATCAGAAACATCAGCGGGAAGTTCACCGGCGTCGGTGTGCCGGCAAGTTCGCGCGAAATCAACATTCTGATCAGTAGATAAAGGAGCACTATCCAATAGAAGGTGACAACGATCTGGGGCGCCTCCAGAGGCCCATTTTCGAACGTCACCCAAAATATGCCAATCAGCCCCGCCATTGGCATCAGCATCCGAGCGCCCAGCATATACACCGCGAGCACCGCGTCGGCGAACCCGTATCGGCCTAGCACAAACCGGTCGCGATGCTTGCTGAGCTGGATCTTGACGATGTTGCGGCGCCAGCGCATGCGCTGGCGCACCAGATGGTATCGCGTCACCGGAACGGTCGTCCAGACCACCGCACCGATCGAGAAGCCCAGCTTCCAGCGTTGCTTGCGTATCATCATGGTCATGTCATTATCATCGCCGAGGCCGGTATCGAAACCGCCGAGGCGATGCAGAATCTCCGCCCGGAACAGCCCGCCCATGCCCGAGACGATATTCAAAAGGTTCAGGCGCGCCTGGATGAACCGGGCGAACGTGAACTTCAGGCCATATTCGATCTCCTGCAAGCGAGTTAGCAAGCTGACCGTGCTGTTGTTCACGCGGATATTGGCGGCGACGGCGCCGACCCGCGGATCGGCAAACGGCAGGAGCCAGTGCTGCATGGACCCATACTGGATCACCGAATCGGCGTCGGTGATCGCGATGAATTCGCCCCGCGCCATGCGGATGCCGATATTGAGAGAGCTCGCCTTGCCATTGCGGCGTGGCGACGGGAAGATTCGCACCCGATCGGAATCCCGACCACTGCGCGTGACACTGAGAGCGGCGCGCCGGGCGATAGCCACGCTGTCGTCTTCCGAGTTGTCATCGACGAATATGACTTCGAGGTTCGAATAGCCGCAGAGCAGCGCCCCACGGATGCACTTCCCGATCGTGGCCGATTCGTTGCGCCCGGCGATCACCACCGAAACCAAAGGCTCGGCTTGGTCCGGCCGCACCGGCAGCGGCGGGCGTATCAAGGCTGGCTTCACGAGATAGACGAGCCAGGTGACAATCGCGGGAAGCTCCACGAAAACGAACGAAAGGACGATTGTCAGCCACCACGACGGGAGTTCCGACGACAACATGTCGGTCACGGCTCGGGAAAACCCGTGGTTCCTCATCGGGTCGAGCACAGACAGAAAATAGTGCAAAAAGCCGTTCATGACGGCTCGCCTCGCGCATTGAGCCCGGCGAGCACCTGCGCCAGATGCCGCGGCTCGGTAATCTCGACGGTCGATAGGGTAATCGGCGACTGCGGGCCGAGTTCGGCCACGATGCGTTGGCGTAATGCCTCCGCCTCGCGCTGCTTGGTCTGCGGCAGGATCACGACACAGAGCGAGTCGGCCAATTGCCCGATCAGATCGACCTCGCGGAGGCCCTGGCGCAGACGGGTCAACCATTGCGTCAGCGAGGCATCGCCGCTCTGATCCATCGCCGAGGCCGCGCAGTTGACCAACAGCACCGAAAACTTGCTGTTGAAATGCTGGAGGCGCTTCATTTCATGGTCGAGGAATTCGAGGATGACCTTCCGTCGATAGACGGGCGCGGCGGCGACGGAGACGAGTTCATCGTCGCCGTCAAGCAACGATCCACGGCGGATCGCCGCCGCGCCGCGCGAGGTCAGGACGTAACTGAAGACCAGTGTACTGATTAAATCCTCGGCCGGGGTGCGCGCACCACAGGAGAAGCAAACCGCCTCGACCGGGGGATTCTCCGAAATGAGGCCGCACCCTCGACAGACGAACGCTTTGCCCAGGCGGTCGTATTCGGTACCGAGGTGATGCAACCTGCCGTTGCATTTGGGACAAAGATAGCTGCCGTCGGCAGCGGGCGAAAACTCGGACGGTATGCCGACATAGCCGCAGCGGAAGTGATGCAGCAGTCCGTCGTTCGCGAGATGCGCTCGCCGGCAGCCGGGGCAGACCTCGCGCACGTTCAGGTGATGGCTGTCGCATTTGGGGCAGAGGCTGACCCTGTCGAAGAAGCGCGCTTCGAGATAGTTGCGCCTCGCGAGGATGCCCAGGTCCCTTTCGACGTCATCGCCGAGCGCCCCGTAGGCATAGCCGTGCTCGGCGTTTGGCTCGGCGTCGGGCGCAATCTTCCCGCCGGCGAGTGCGATATGTCGCAAAAGGTTGAGACGTCGCTCCTCCGCGGCCGTGCCGGTACCAGCGGCCGCGGTGGTTGCGTTGGATTCGGCTGCCCGTGGTATGATTTCCCTCATCGGTCCATCGGTTGTCGGGCTGAGCTGGCAGTGACGAACTGCCATGCCCAACTGAGATGCTGCTGAACCCACTGCCACGATACCGACGCCGTGGCGGTCGCGTCCGCCGCGCTCCAGCCGCCCCAGCGCGAGGCTGAAAGTTGTGCCCAAGCGAAGAGCTTGCTCCGTTGCGTCGGGCTCAGATCGGTAAAGTCGAGCCGCACGGGGACGAATTGCGACCACGTCTCCCTCTGCCAGAAATAACGGGTGAGGGAGCTCGGGAGCGCCGACAGCTCGGGGTAGAAGTCCGTCACCCTGCCGGTCACCGGCGTTTCGATGCCTTCGATGCTGATCTCGAAGGATTGCCCGCGGTCCATCTTCGCGATGTCCCGCGGACCGAAAAACACGACGGCGTAGGTGTCACTGGGATTGAAAATGCTGAAGATCGGCGTCCGCGCGGCGATCACCTCGCCTTGCCTGGCAGTGCATTCCGTCACCATCCCGTCCTTTGGCGCCGTGAGGTAGAAGTGGCCGGTGAGCTCCGGCGAGTTCACAAAGCTTTCGATCCGCTTCTGCAAGACCTCGGCGTTGAGCTCGGCCATCTTCTGGTCCGCCCTCTTGGTTTGGTAGACGAATTCGGCCGCGCGGGTCTCGGCATCGGCGCGGCCGACAGCGGCTTTGGCCTGCTGCCACACCAACTCCGCGACAATATGCTTCTTCACCAGCTCATCCTCCGCTTTCAAGACGGCGATCTGCTGCTGCAAGAGGGCATCCTGCGCGTCGACCAGCTTGCCCGCCGCCTGCGCCTCGTGGTCGGCGATGTCGATCCCGGAGCGGGCTTGCGTCAGCTGCAGCTGGAGCTGCTGCAATTGCTGAGCTGCGAACTGGACTGCTGCCTCGTTAGTGAACTCCGCCAGACGCTGGCCGCGCGTAACGTGGTCGAGACAGTGAACGAAGAGCTGCTGCAAACGCGCCTGCACGATCGGGGACACCGCAGTCAGTTCGCCGGCGACGATGCCGTTGCCTCTGATCCACGCCCGGTCAGCAGCAAATACTGCAAGGATTGCCGCGCCAATCGCGAACAGCATCGTACGAAGTCGAACTCGCCACAGGCGGCGCCGGTATTTTACCGGCGGGAGCACGGCGCCGTCGCGGTCGTATGGTCGGAGACCTGATTGTTGGAAGCGCATAAGGCTCGTGCAGGTAGGCGCTGCGCTGCTCCGCGGGCATATGTCGCTGTCACGAACATTGTTCACGGCGTCGAGCGCGGGTTCCTCGGAAACGTCCATTTTTCGTGACCATGATGCTATCCCTGTCCGCGTTGCGTCAGACCAGCCCGCTGGTACCAATCACCAAAAGTATTGCTGGCTTCTATGGGAGAAAATGCATTTCGAGGCAATATGACAGCAATCTTGACCAATATCTGCGGATCCCCGTGCTGTTCGGCGCCACGACTAGAGTGTTCCAGGACGCGGGCGAGGTGCCGGCGAACAGGAAATAGGGGCGCCCCGCGTACACGATCTTATCGAGCGGATCTCTGACCCCTCCCGGAAAACCGTCGAAATTTCCGCCTGCCCGAGTGGTTAAACGAGAATCACGTTCATCGCTCCGGCGTGGCGCGCTCGGTCCCGGCCCCGCCACCCTTCTCGTACGTGCGGACCGGCTTCGCACCGGCAACGTTCCGCCGCGGCATTCCCTTGCGGCGGCTAGGAAGACAGCTCAATCCGTTCCCTCTCGTACAGTTGCCCTATCACCGCCTTGTAAACCCCTGGACTCTCGAAGCGGTGCTGCATGAGGTCAGCCACAATCTGCACAGCGGTCTCGACTTGACACGGGACGTTCCGCGCAGCATCGCCGATCGGCTACTTAGGGCGGGATGCGGCCGCTTCGTCGCTTCAGTTTGGACGCGTTGGAATCGCGAGATGTTCGCGGATATGTCGGCGCTTCTTTTGGGCGGGCCCGGCGTGCTCGGCACCGTGATGGACGTCGTCGGACGCGGGCCCGAAACGATGCTAACCTTTAATCCGCAAGGTGTCCACCCCATGTCCTGGCTCACGACATATGAGACTGGGGTTTTTCCGCGGCTCGGGGCGAGGAGGAGATCGGCAGCCCGAACCTGCTCCCATTCGTTGCGCGCAACGACCGCAAGCTCGCTGCCGACGGGCGGCCGGTATCGTCCGCACGGTCATATTTGCTCCGTTTCACAGCGACTACGCTAAAGCGAACGCCGAGGTCGCTCGCATCGTGGCGCGCCATCCGAACCGCTTGATCGGTTTTGCGTTTGTTCATGCGGCCCGAGACGCAGGGCGTGTCCTTGAGATGATTAAAAATCCAAACATAAACACCGCCCCTGGACTTACCGGGATGAGCTATCACTGAATCTTGGTGACGGAAGGGGTCAGGCGGCAGCGGCTTGAGCTTTCGGCTTGACGACCTCAATTCCGTCGGTGAACCTTACACCGAGAATTATTTTCGGCAACTGGTTGTGGCCATCGAGGCGACGCCA
>JBBRCX010000150.1:0-8850 GCA_038204465.1 Tepidisphaerales bacterium
GTCTTGTCCGGAGTCACGCCGTCAAACATTGGGAGGTGCGACAAGTAAACAGTCTTCTCTCCGAAAACCAGCATGTTGTGTGTGTTCGGCGCATCTTCGTCCGCTGCGGGCGAGGGCGTTGCAGCGTTCAAGCTGGAGCCGGTTAAAGCCGTGGTTGCGGCAGCCACGCAAAACTGTGTGAGAAACAGTCTAAGAGGTCGTCTAAAAAGTCTTGTCATCCCGAGCAAAGCCGAGAGATCCCGTAGCGAAACCTTAAAGCTTGCTCCACGGGATCCCTCGACTCCGCTGCGCTCCGCTCGGGATGACCGAGTTCTTAGGCGCCTTCTAAGGTCTATCTCGCATAAATCGTTCATCGTAACCTCCATATTTTTTGAGCGGGGAATGAGCAGTTGGTTGTTGGGACATCTTCTTCATTATCCGGTATTCGCACATCGCTAACACGCCTCTGGAATCGAAACGAGTGGCGAGACGCGCAACATGCGAGCGTGCCCCAGATGCGTGCCGAGCGGGTCTTCGATCTCGGGTTGAGTGTGTAACTCTGCGACGAGCGCGGTCAGTGGCGCTGCGTCGGCCAGCCCACGACGCCGCAGAATTCGGCTAACTTCCGCGAGCGGAAAATTACCCTCGCCGTAGAGCACCGGCGGCTGCGCATTTCGGGGCGGAGAAAGCAATACATTGCCAAGCGGCGGAAAGAGAGGCGTGCGCAGCAGAAGCAGATTACGCCAGGCGACGGCGTCTGCCTGTTCGACCCGGGCGTAGAGCAGCGCCCACAGCCGGGTCTTCGGCAGGAGCGGCCGAACATGGCGACCAGCCTGCACCGGTGTCGCAAACGCTGCGCGAACCCGGATCTCAGCGAGGCCGCGCGCAGCCTGGCAGACGAGCGGCGGAGGCGGATGTTGGACTCCAGCAACCCGCAGCGGTGGTCCGAAACGTCCGTGAGCCGTTGACCAACGTTCACCGGTATGGCCGAGCCTCACCTCGTAGGTGAACATGTTGAACAGCTCGGGCGAACTTGCCTCCAAGCCATCGGGCAATGGAATCAGGAGGTGCGCGCCGTCCTCCGAGGGGCGCAGCAGCGGTTGCATGGCTCGGAGGCCGTTGTCATCTCGCGGTTGCCCGCGAGTGATCATACGCATCCGCTCGTCATCCAGCGGCAAGGCAGGTTCCGGGACGAGTTCCGCGATGGCCTCGTCGGTCAGGAGGAGATCGGCGGCGGAAGCCAGGACGCGCACAAAATAACTGTCTTCCGGATCGGCAGGAGGTGCGTCGAACTCGAGCCAGAGCATCCGCTCACGCTGGTTGCTGGCGGAGTAGTCCTCCGCCGGTTCATGCGGCGACAATGCGATCCCGGCCGAGATCAGATGCGGCACCTGCACCGGCGGAGTCGTGACCGGGAGCAAGATCGAGGTTCGCACGACCTCGGGGGACGGGAGTTCGTCGCGCAGAGTCGCGACGATTTCGTACGAAACCGTCAGCTCGCCAGGAAATTCGCCCGGCGCCGGCTTCGGATCGACGGCGTCGATAAACACGATACGGCTGAACGCGCGTTGCGGGTCGCGGGCGGCATCGCCGACACCATCCAGCATCGCCGGCGTCAGCGCGCGCGGCAGGGAAATGGTGCCGGCTATCTCGTCCGGCTGGTCGGGGCGGCTGAGCCGGCGCTGCACCGTCAGGCCTTCTTCGGCCAAGTCGTCCCAGGTCCAATCGCGAGCCAGTTCAAGCTGCAGCACATTGATCCAGCGTTGGGAAAGGTCGGCGTCGGAGGCGAGCGTCAGTGAGGACCGTTCCGGCGAAAGGATGTGCCGCAGCGCGCTGGCACAGCCAAAGATTGTGCGGTGCCCGGATCGGCCGCTGGCGGTCAATTCACGGCCCTCGAGATCGAGTTCCTGCGCTAGGCGCGCGAGCGGGCGCTGGACAGCTTCATCAGCGCCCATCTGCCGGAAAAAGAAGCTCGTGAGCTGGGGTTCGGCGGCGAAGAGCGCGTCTTCCGCCTTGGCCCCGGCGCGAATTTCCACGGAGACAGGCGCGCCGTGCCGCGCGTCGTCCGACGCGAAGTATCCGGGATCGGTGCGCCCAAGCGCAACCAGCACCAGGCGGAGATCGCGTGCGGTGGGCACTAGCAATGCTCCGTCGTCGGGCTGCGCTTCGGCCAAGAGGTCAAGCGTGGCAAAGTCCCGCGTCTCCAGTTCGAGCGTCAATTCTGCGGCATCGAACTCGCGCGTGGTCTCGTAGAGCGGGAGCCAGGTTGCGCGGTCGCCTTTCAGCGCACGCACTTCCAGCCGGATCGCCACCTCCAGGACGTCGGGATCGGGCAGACTGGGTTCGCGTTGCCGATCCGCGGCCAAATCATCGTCCAGCGCGGCTTCCAGGTCGGCGAAAGTGTGCGCCCCGGTGTAGAGCAATTCCGGATGTCGCAACTGAGGCTTGGCGATAAGAACACGAGGGTTCTCGCGCGTGGGCCGTTCCATGACCTGGATTGCGCCCGGACGGAGATGGCGCTGGAAAGCGACTTCGACCGTGTGGTGGGCCTCGGCATCAGGTTCATCGGGGGTTTCCGCCGCAACATCGGGACCGCCGTAGCTAAGGTCCGCGAGGCGAACCCGAAACCGGTAGCTATGGCCATAAAGAAGCGCCACATCCTTGTCGCCGACAGGTTCGAAGACCTGCTCGCGGCCTAACCGCATGGAATCAAAGGCTGGGTCGAAATCAGGCCGCTGGTGCAGGCTCGTGAGGTCGGGATCGGTCAGCACCAGCGACGTGCCGCGCCAGGTGCAAAAGTATGGCGGCATCCAAAAGTCGCCTGGCAGCGTGGGCGATGGCTGCACCGGCACGACTTCGACTACGGAGTCGCCCGCATAAGGACCGATGACCAACGGACCGAGTTCCAGGTCGCCGATGCTGGCGACTCGCTGAAGCGAATGCCAGGTGCCGTCTTCCGCTGTATCCTGGACATCGATGCGAAAGCCAGTGGTGCCCATGGGCCGGCTGGCGATGTCCGCGACCTGGTGCGCGAAGGCATCGGCGATTTGCTCGTCATCCCATGCCAAACGAATGCCGTCACCGTCCTTATCGCCCTGAGCGGCATGCACCAGACGTGCAAACCCGCGATCATAGCGTTCGGCGTCGTGAAACGCTTCATCGGCTACTTCCGCCTCATCGACTGGAAACAATAATGCCGCGTAAATGTCGCGCTCGACCCCGAGAACGAGCGGCGGAATACGGGCGGCGAAGCTGCTGACGAGCCCGGGGTCACCAGCCAGGTCGCCACTGGCGTGCAAACCGATGTGCAACCAGCCGCCGCGCACATAGAAAGCAGGGTCAGGCAGCTCGACACGGGCTTGACCGATCAGGCCGAGCGCCATCGCCAGTTTGGGTTGGCGCAACGCAAAGGCGAGCACCTCTCCCCAGGCGAGGGTGGTGAGAAGTTTCTCCGGCTCAAGCGGCTGGGCATCGCGAGCCAAATGCAGCGCACACTCGTATTCCTTCTCCTCGACCAGCCAGGGACTGAGCTGGCGGCTGCCGACGAGTTCACGGTAAGATGCGGTTACGGCCTTGCGAAAACTTGGCGGGGCCGGGGCGACCAGCGGCGGCGGCTCGTCGGGCTTTATCTCAAACTGGTTTTTTAGTTCGTCAAAGAGAGCGGCCTTTTGCACGGGCGGCTCATCGAGCAGGAGCGGTCCTATCGCGAGAGTATCGGCCTCGCGCGGCAGGTGATCGAGACTTCCGATGAGCCGAGCCTCGAACTGAAGGTTGGCCTGGGCGAACGACACTTCTCCCAATTGCAACGGTTCCTCAGGGTCTCCCTGCGGCAGGCAAAGGAACCGCACAGTCAGCCCCACACCATCCCAATGCTGCGGAAACGCCAGAAGATTAAGAGAGCTGGTTGCTATGGCCATGATGACTTTCTCCTCATATCAGCGCCGAGGCCGCGACCGCGACCAGGGGGTTGACGTTGCCGGCGATGAGCAGCGGCGCGAGCGGCAGGTTTTGTTCGAACTGGGTGTGGAAATCGACGCTCTTCTTGAAAAACTTCGCCACCTGGATACGGCCCGCGACACGAATATCGGCGAAAATGCGGACTGTCTTGTCGTCAGAGTTCAGACGCTCGACGCGCGCCATCGCATCGGCACTGAAGGAGAGCGCGAAGAGTCCCGCCAAGAGCTTGGCGCGTGCTTCGATGCCGAGGATTACGCCCGGCTTCAGGGTTTGCGGAACGAGCAGGTAGCCGTACTTCATCGTCGCCTCGACTTCGAGAAGATCCTTGATCAGATCACCGCCGAGGGAGGTCGTGGTGCCCAGCCCCAGCTCGATCACCGGGGGGCCGGTATCGCCGATTTCGAGCGCGAAGCGGAAGAGCCCGCCGGCATAAAGCACGGGCGGAAGAATCCCCTGCTGAATGTCGCCTTGAAATTCGAGTTTGAGACGACCGTGACTATCGCCCTTGAGCGCCGCTTCGAGCTCGCCGGTGAGCTCGAACTCGCCATAGAATTTGCCGAGTCCGATATCGATCCGTTCGTCGGCCCCTTCGCCGATACGGAATTTTAGTTTCAAGTGGACGGTGAACGATGGATTGGGCCCCTGGCCGGCGGTGACGTGGACCTCGACTTTGAAGGGCAAATCGACGAAGGCTTCCAGCGCGTTGACCATGTCCTTGAGGGCATCGAGTGCCGGACCAAAGGTCAACGTCGGCTCCTGCATGCCCGGCGGCGCGTCGCTCAGGGCCGCAAAATTGGAGTCGATCGTCAGCACCGTGCCGAGAACGGGAAGCGTCAGCTCGATCTTGTCGGGCGGTTGTAGCATCTCCCACGGACGAGCGACCGCCGCCGAGTCAATCTGCAGGTTGAAGACCTTGTCCACACCAAACTCGCGCGCCATCTTCCAATCGGCGCCGCTGGCCAGGTCGGGCAGCGGCGGATCGAACGTAAAGTTTGGATTTCCCAACAACCACTCGTTAGCCGAAGAGACGTCGAAGAGCGGGGCCTCCTTGCCGCGGAGCGCGAAGGCGGCGCGCGGAAAGGCGCTGCTGGCTTGCAACAACGAAACGGGATCAGCCATCAGTGGCGGTGCGCTCCGGAGGCGTCCGGGCTCATCCGGATTTACAGTTGGTTTCGGGAAAAGCACGCGGCTCGCAGGCGTGGTGAGAAGCAGTCCATACTCGGCCATGGCGGTTTTATCGCGGCGCCCATCGGCCGCTTCGCGGAAAGTGCATGGGCCGCCCGGCCGGCGCACAACCGGCAGGCCGCGCCGCGCATCGACTGCCGACACATCGGACGTTTTGCCGTCAATCCGCACCGCGCTCCATTGACCGGCGCGCGGCAGGGTCGGCGTGCCATGGATCGCGACGGCGAAACCCGGAGTTTCATCATCAGCGGGTGCCAGGTCCGCGACGAGCCCGGAGAGGTGCATATCCAGCGTCTGACCGAGCCGGACGCGGCAATCGACCGCGCCACCAATGGGGCCTCCGACGGCTTTGAAGAGCTCGACGAACCGCTGCATATCGGGCGGAGTGTCGGGACTCGTTTGCACATAACCGGCCTGGTCGAGAGCTGGGACCAATCCGTTCCGGCCGCCGGCGGTCACGTCGTCGATTTCGGCGTCGGCGTCGAAGAGCACGGGTTGCCAGACCGAGCCGTCTTTGAGATTGAGCAAAGGCTGCGGGAGGATGCGGATGTTTCGGATCCGGCGCAGCGCGCGCAGCAAACCGGTCTCGAAGGGCACGTAACGATTGAAGGTGCCGTCGTCGATCGGCACCCAGCCGCTGTCGAAGCGTTGGACGCGGCCGGAATTGCGGCGTTCGAGCACGATGGTGCGGACCACGCGCGCCTGGCACGGGCCCAGCACCGTGCGAAATTTAATGACCTCATAGGAGGTCCGTCCGACTAAAACATCGAACCGCACTTGCGTGACTCCTAGAGCTTCTCCGTCGTCGACATGCCAGTCGCTGAAACAGCTCAGTCCGTAGCCGGAAAGGTCGACCGCATGAAGAGGCACACCTTGCTCGAACTTATGTTGAAAATCGGGGCCGAGTTCGCTCGGCAGCACGCTGGTCAGCCCTACAGCGTTCGGTAAGAGGTTGGAAGTCTGGCGCAACCTGCCCGGCATCATGCGCGCCGGATCGAGCGGCACGCCGGGGACGCCGCCGCCGGTCGCGATCAGCCGCAGTTGCTGCGCAGCGGCCAGACGACCGTCGAACGTCGGCTGGGGTAGGCCGACGATGACCGGCGGGTTCTGGAAGACCGGTTCGCGGAGAGGGTCCATAAAGACGAGCGCCCGCAGGCCGAAGGGGAGCGAGAAGAGTGCTGCCGCATCGTTTTTCCGACTCGCTGCCACTGCAATCTCGACACACACCATCCCCGGCAGCGTCGGCACAAGCTTCACAGAATTGGCCCCGACGAGTGTTTGTCCGCCGTGCGTTTTCGACTCCACCATTGGGAGATTGGTGTCGGGACCTATTTGCACTGGCTCCCAGTTTACCTGCGGCTGCATGAGCAGCCGCACGTCGCGCAACTCGACCGAGAGGCGATTAGCCAAGTCGAGGCGCGGTCGCGAATCGGAAAGCGATTCGAGAGCGATGCCGAAATGGTCATCGCGCGTTGAGAGATCGAGCAGGTTCAGGAATTCGGGCTGGCCTTGCAGATGCTCCATGAATTCACCGCGCAATTGCAGATCGCTATCCTCCGAAAAATCGCGTGGCTCTGGAAAACTGACCTGCTTCTCGAGCTGCGCCTGCACGATTGGCGCCTCGTCGGGTTGCCAGGAAAGCGTCAAGGAGAGCGCGGCCTCCACGGTCCGGGGGTCGTCGGTCAACGGCCAACTGGCGGCGTAAGGGTCCGGCAGCATGGGCTCGCCAAACTGCACATCGAAGAGCAAACGCGCGCGTCCTTCTACGAGTTGCGTGAGCGAAGATCCGCTGCCCGCGAAGGCTAGGTCGCCCGCGGGGAACACCTGAAGGTACAAGTTTTCCAAGGCCACGCCTTGCACGCGCACTTCAGTCTGTTGGGTGGCTCGGCACGCGACCCGACGCAGACCTTCCGGCTCGGCGATGACCCGCAGCGATGCGATCGTTCCCTCGAAACTGAAAGGTTCGCCGTCGGCCGCGAGCGGAAGATCCCAGCGATTCTCCAGGCGGCCACCGGATATTTCCAGGATGTCGGCGCCGTCTCGTCGACTGGCAAAACTCAGACGCCTTACCTCTGCGCCGAGCGCAAGATCGCTCTGCGCGGGCCCCCACAACGAGACGGGCAAGAGCGCTGCGGCGTCAACGTGGTTGC
This sequence comes from Tepidisphaerales bacterium, assembly GCA_038204465.1. Lineage (GTDB taxonomy): Bacteria > Planctomycetota > Phycisphaerae > Tepidisphaerales > Tepidisphaeraceae > JBBRCX01. The sequence continues at coordinate 7,272 of JBBRCX010000150.1, forward strand.
AATGCAACTCGACGCCAGCGCCGTTGGCCAGGAGAGCAGCGTTGCTCCAGGAAAAGCGTCCCGACGCGCCGGTCAGGGTGCCTCGGAACTCGCCCTGCAACACCACGATTAATGATCCGCCGTGGGCAGCTTCAAAAGCGTCTTCCGGCGGCGTTTGAGTGATCGGCAACGCCCAGAATGCCTGCGGCGCCGGACAGTCGCCCCCGAAGGTCGCCAGCCCGGAACGATTGCCAGCGATCGACCATGCTGCTCCAACTCCCTCGGACGGGAATAAAATTGCACGATCGGTAAATTGCGGACTGCCGACAGGTTCTTCAAAGGTAAGATCGCTGCCGAAACCCGCCAGGCCAAGCGCGCCCGACACAGTTACCGTCCCGTCGGACTGAACCACTAGTTGCGCCGGTAACTGCACTGACACCGCGTTGCCATCCGAACCATTTTCCGTCGCGGCAGGCGATTGCTCAGGCGTTAGTGTCAGGCGCCAAAAAGTACCGAACACGAGTTGGATGGGCGCGCCGGGTTCAGCCTGCACGGCCGGCGCTCCGAGTTCCAACAAGCCACCGCTGACGCGCAACACAGCATAACCCGTTGCATCCTGCAAAACTCGTTCGCCCCGCACCCACACCGTGCCGGCCGGGATGATGAAATTGCGCAACTCGGCGTCCGCAGTGGTCTGGAGCGGAAGCAGCATCGGCAGCTCGTGGAGAAAAGGATTGAATGGATCGGGAACGGTCACCGGCAGGAGCGGGACGACATCGAATACGCTGAAGTGGACCAGGCTGGCGTCACCATCGATGAAGGGGCCGAAAACCCCGGCTGGCTGCTCGACGCCCGCGGCCACAGCGAGATACGCCTCGCGGACAAAGTGGGATCGAAGGCCGGCTGCAGTCCGCTCTGCCGCCAGCGCCTCTCCGGCCAGCGCGGCGTCGGCGATGGCCGGATCGGTGTCAGGAGGCACTACGACCGGTGACATCCCAGGATTCTGCTGAATGAGGATCGCCGCGATGAGTCGGCGCAGCGTCGAAAGCGATTCCGGCTCGACCCCGCCAGCCGGTCCCAGCTGACCCGTCAGCTCTAACAGCTGCGCGAAGAGGTCGTTCATAAATATCCGAAGCGTTTCGTGATCACGACTCCGGTGAGTTTCGTGGCGCACGAAGTGCGAGAAGCGATGAGGAGATTTTGAGGTATTGCATACTAGTTGGTGGGTTGCCTTTCCTCCGAACGGGCGTGAAAGTCTTTAGGACGAGGGTGAATTTTTCGTGAATCTTCTGAAGATGAGATGAACGCTCCACTCCCCGAGCTCTACGAATTTGGCGAATTCCGTCTCGACCCCACCAGCCATCTCCTGGCGCGACGCGATGGCACGTCCGTGCCGCTGACGCCCCGGGTTTTCGACACGCTCCTCTTTTTGGTTCAGCACAGCGGCAGCGTGCTCGAGAAGGAGCGCTTGATGGAGGCGGTCTGGCCTGACTCGATCGTCGAAGAAAACAACCTCAGTCAGAACATCTCGACTTTGCGGCGCGTCCTCGGCGAAACTCCCGGCGCGCATCGTTACATCGACACGGTGCCGGGGCGCGGC
>JBBRCX010000151.1:0-8761 GCA_038204465.1 Tepidisphaerales bacterium
CCCGTCGCCGAACAGGGCGCACGTCGAAGCATTGCGCACCTCGCTGGTTCGCCGTGGGCGCACGATCGACTCGCCTTTCCCATGCCCGATGTAGCTCGTGTTGTAGTTGTAGCCGGTGTAGGGATCGAACTTGGTATTGGAGGACCCGTCGAAGGACGGGCACTGCTGGATCCTCCCGTCGACGCGCCCCTGCCAGAGCAGCCCGGAGACGACGCTGGTCCCGCCCGGATCCTTGACGATCGTGAAGTCCCAGTTGTACTGGATCGAAGTCGGACCGTTTACCGCGTTCCACCTGGAGATGGGGTATGAGCCGCGGTTCGCATTGCAATACGCGGTCGCCGCGACCGCGAGTTGCCGCAGATTGCTGAGGCACCTGATTGAATTGGCCTGTTCGCGCGCCGCGCTCATCGCCGGGAGCAACAGGCCCATCAGGATCGAGATGATCGCGATGACGACCAGCAGCTCGACGAGCGTAAACGCGCGAACAGGCCGGCGCAGGCGGCGTGGCATCATGGGACTCCTTCACCGCAAACCAGGAGGTTCACCCACCGATGCGACGGGAGTGCCGCCGGCGCAGCAGAAGAATCGCGCCGCCGACCGTCAGCGCGCCGCCCGGCTCAGGCGTTTGGACCGGCGCCCCCGCTTTGCCGTTTGCGATGACCACCGCGTCGATCCCCAGGCGGTCGATCACGTTCGGCGTGTCGTCCGACACGATGAACTCCACGTATCCAACGCGCGTGAGCCCGCGATTGGACAGGTCGAGCCATGTTCCTCCGCCGGAGCCATCCAGCGTTGCGATGGTCTGGGTGAAGTTCTCGCCATCGAACATCGACAGCGTCCCATCGAATGGCTTCCCGAAATCAGCAGCCTGCGGCGAGCTCGGAGCGGATTCCTGGTAAGGGTCGGTAACGTTCGTGTAGTAGTTGGTCGGCAGGTTGAACGTTACCTTGCCGAGGCTCACCCATGAGGTCCCGTTCTCGCTCACCCGCACTTCGGCAACGCCCCCGCTGAATGATTTGGCCGTCGGGTAGTTGGTCCCCGGACTACCGCCGCCGAAGAAGCTGGCGTCCTGGAGACCGGCATTGCTGATCACGCCGATTTCCAGGCCCGGGCCGACATTCACATAGTTCGGAAGTCGCAGCGTGAGATGACCTCCTTCGCCGACCAGGACGATCTCATCGTCCTCATAGGCGGGGCTGAACGGATTGAGCACGTTTGGAAAACCGTTTCCCTCACCGGTGATCGGGTCAGGCGCACCGGTGGCCGAAGCCGGCCTGGTGAAGGTGTTGAGGAAACCATCATTGCTGACAGCGCTTCCGGGATCGTACGAAACGACGCTCGAAGCGAAGACCGCTGCCCCGGCCCGGGCGGTCGAGAGCCCGAGCGCCAGTGAAGCCGCTCCGATAAGCAGAGAATTCCTGCGCATGTGCCACTTCCTTCCGCCGACTCGCGCGGCGAAAAAGTTGCGTCCGCGCGACGCCGCCCCGGGGCGCGCAATACTTCGCACGCACGGAAGAGCGATGGGAGAAAGCGGGTGGGAGCAGGAATGCGAGGAACAGGGCAGCGAATGCGCCCCGAATTGCCGCAGGTGCTCGACCCGGCCCGTCCCAGTTCGCGAGGACGTATCCGATCGGCCCGGCACACCCGTGCCGGGCTGCTCACCCGCAGGCCGGTCTTCTGGCTCAGGACCGCCCCGACCGCCTTCCCGCCGCACGAGGCGGCAGTGGCTTCGATGTCGGAGCTACAGCGTGTCCTTTACAGCGGCGCGTCCGCGGCGGATTCTCACCGCCTTCCCAACGCCGGGCCACCAACCGATGGTGTCCGGCGGGCTTCGCAGCCGCCTGTGGGCATGGTGACAGTAGCAACGTGTATCGAACGCTGAGAACGGCAAAAATCTTCGCGGGATGGAAATCGCGCGAGCGAACAAACTCGAGCGCGAAGGAATCAGTGTGATTGTCGCCGAGATAATTCCCCCTGGAATGGTTGACTCCATGAAGAAAGACTGTATAATGAATCATGCCTCGGCGCAACGGCTGGGGCCGTGTCGCAACGCTCTTTGACAAATGAATCGGTGGAACCGTCGGGCCGCGCCGAATCGGCATTCTCGGCTGGGGCCGTTCGGGTCGGCATTGAGGTCTGTGGCGCGGCGGTTGGGGTCTTCCTGGTCCACCATAACCCCGCAAAAGCCCACCAAAGCCCTGCATCGGATTGCCAAAGCTCGCCAAAGCCCGTGCAAGGTCGCCTGGGTTGGCGGCGAAAAGCGTGGCCCCCAAGGCGGCGCGAATCTCGGGACTCAATCCGACCGCCGATCATCGGCGCGGATTCGTCGCTGAGTCAGCGGTTCCGCGATTGCGGCGCGCAATCACCGAAGGGGTGGAGCCGCGCCGGGAGCCGGCGGCGCACCGGGCATTGGAACGGGCCCCGGAAGTGGTGTCGGACCGGGAGCGGGAGTTGGCGGCGGTGTGGGTGGCGCGGCAGCGCCGCCGGGCGGAGTGGCAGGCGCCGGCGTTGCAGGCGTTTCCGGTGTTGCCGGAGCGCCGGACGGCGCGGCCGGCTCGGTAGTCGCCGCCGCGGGCGCGGCGGGACGTATTCCATACGCATCGAGAAGCGTCGCCGGCACGTCGGCAGGAATCGAGCGGCCTGTCTCGCCCTTCAACAAGGATCGGCCCTCATCCATCAGTTCCTGCGCATCTTTCTCCTTGCCCGGCTGCTGGCGCAGGGCCTGGGCGTGACCGAGCTTGCTGGCCGCCATCGCAACCGACGCAAGCTTTTGCACCTCGACGTTGGGCGCCTGCGAGAGGTCGGTCAGCAACTGATCGGCCTCCGCGTATTTCTCCTCGGCGGCCTTGTTCGCACTTTCCAAATCACCTTCCGCGGCGGGGTCGCCCAGCTTGTCCGGCATCCCGATGCCCGCTTCCTTCAGAGCCGCTTCAACGTCCTTGAGCATCTGCAGGCGCGTCGCCAGGCCCAGCGCAGCAGAGCGCTGCAACGCACCCATCGTCTGCAGCGTGCTTGCTTCACGCAGCCTGATATACGAGGCATTGTTCGCCTCGAGCTCGCGCTTCCAGGCCGACTGGCTCGGATCCTCCGGGTGTTCGCTGATGAGCTTCTGGGTGTCGACCGACAGCTTTGCCGCCAACCCCTCGGCGGCCCGATACAGCCCCAGCGCCTTTTCCAGGTGCGCCAACCCATTGGCGCGATTGACCGAGATCTTCTCGTTCAGCGTGTTCAGCTCCGCCGCCTTCTCCGCCATCGTTGAACCCGCGGTCGCATCGGCGGGTTGGGTCGACGAGTCACTGGGCGCAGAGCCGCTCGAAACCAGCTTCTGCGAGGCCGACTTCTCCGCCGCGATGAGATTGTTCATCTCAGCCGCGGTGGCGTCATTCGCTTCGATCGCTTTCTGCATGGCGTCGAGAGTGGTCTTGATCTGTTTCGCCTGCTGTTCCGCTCGCGCCTGATCCTGCGTCAACTGAAGCAGCCTGCTGTCGAGCGCAGCGATCTGGGCCGCGATGTTGTCGGCCTCCTTGCGCGCGCCGGCCGCCCTGGTGAGCCAATCCAGCGACTCCTTGCCGCGGGTGCGCTGCGATTGCTGGTCGGACTTCTGCGCGTCCTGCAGCAGGACCGCCCGCTTTCCTTCAAGGACTTTTTTTTGTGCCGCCAGCTTGTCGATCTCGCTCTTCAACCTCGCCGATTCATTCTCGGACATGGTCAGCGTTGGAATCTGCGACTTCTCCCCCTTCACCCACGGAGTCTTTTCGTCCGCGCCGTGGGCCGCGGCCTGTGCGTTGGTGAGCGCTTGTTTCACTTCGCCGCCGGCGCCGTTGGCAAGCTCCTGGTACCCCGCGGCCAGCGCGTTGTTTGCCCGGACCTTTCGTCCAATCTCAGCGATCTGCCCAATGAGGCGGGTCACGGGAATCTCATCGCGCTCGATCTCCTGGATCAGCGCATGGGCGGCGCGCACTTCCGCATCGGCCGATGCGATCTTTGCCCGGATCTGCACCGCGGGGGAAGCTGCCTGTTCCGATGCCGCCTTCTGGTAGGCGGTCAGAACAACCGGGTCCGTCGGCCGGCCTTTGGCGCGCTCGGCCTCGGCTGAAGCCATCGCTTTTTGCACGCTGGCATCGGCCTGCTCGACCGGGCGCTTGCAGCCGGTGTTAAGGAGGCACGCAACGGAAAAACAGGATGCGGAAAAGCAGAGAACAAGGGTGCGGGTCAAGGGTGCGGGCATCAAAAGATCTCCTGCAGAGGTTGCCTCCTTCTGCCCCGGAGACAACGAACGCGAGCCCCCCCCCGCCGGAATGCGAATTGTCCCGCTCCCGCCGGGAAAAGTCAAAATCCACCAGGCCGGTAAACGCGCGCACCTGCGCTGGTTAAACGTGAATCAAGCGCGCTCAGCGCCGCTCGTTCCTCAGACGAGGTCTGATTTTCCGCTTTCGGTTGCGGGGAGCATCGGTCTATGATATTTCCCGCTGCGCACACGGGAGATCCATGTCCATCACGGTCGCATCCGATCCGCCGTTCAGCCATCTCGCCCGGCAGGCAAATAAACTCGCCGAACAGATGCACAAGGGCTACTTCAGCTTTTCGCCAATTGACACCTGGACGCCGAGCGTCAATCTCTACGAGACCGCCACCACCTACCTCGTGTGCGTCGACCTCGCGGGCGTCGACAAGGAGAAACTCGACGTTGAGGTCCAGGAAAACCGGCTTCGGCTCAAGGGCTCGCGCTCGGTCCCAAGCTTTGATGACGTTCATGAGGGTCAGCAGCCCCAGCGGGTTCGGATCCATTTGATGGAGATCGATCACGGCTCATTCAGCCGGGAGGTGGACCTTCCCGCTGATGCCAACCGCGAGGGCATCAGCGCGACGTATCGCAACGGAATGCTCTGGATCGAGATCCCCCGAAGCAGTTGAGAACGACGGGCACGAAAGCCCAATTCCAAAAAGCTGCGGCGCTGCTCGCCGGCGAAGACCTATTATATTGCAACCTCATGGCCGAAACGCAGATCATCGAACGCTCGCCGACGGCCACCACCATCCAGACCGGGGGCAATGGGCAGAAGACGACGCTCCCGAACATCCTGCCGATTCTCCCCATCCGCAACATCGTGGTTTTCCCGGGCACGGTGATGCCGCTGAACGTCGGCCGGCCCAAGAGCAAGAGCCTTCTCGACGAGGTGATGCCTGGCGAGAAGATCATCGGCGTATGCACGCAGCGCAGCGCCGACGTCGAAGATCCACAATACGGCGATCTGCAAACCGTGGGCGTCGCGTGCGTCATCCTCAAGCTGTTCAAGCTCCCCGACGGCAACCAGTCGATCATCGTCCACGGCCTGACGCGTTTCCGCCTGCTTTCGCTCGAGCAGACCGAGCCGTTTGCCACCGGCAAGATCGAAGTGCTCGAAGACAAGCTCGTCGAAGGGCCGGCCGTGGACGCGCTGGTGGCGTCGGTGCGCCAGCAGGCCAACCGCGTGATCGAGCTCTCCCCGAACACGCCCGATGAAGCCGCCCAGGTGCTCAACAGCATCACCAGCCCGTCGGCGCTGGCTGATTTCCTGGCGGCGAATCTTCAGGCCGAAACCGCGGAAAAGCAGGCGATGCTCGAAGAGCTCGACGTGGAGAAGCGGCTGCGGATGATCGCCGCCAGGCTCGCGACCCAGCTCGACGTCCTGGAGTTGCAGAGCAAGATCCAATCGCAGGTGAAGGAGAACATCGACAAGTCCCAGCGCCGCTATTACCTGCAGGAGCAGATGAAGGCGATCCGCAAGGAGCTGGGAGAAGGCGATGCCGGCGCCGGCGGGGAAATCGACGCCCTGCGCGGCAAGCTTGAAGCCGCCCGGCTCCCAGAGCCCGTGATGAAGGAGGCGTTGCGCGAACTGGGCCGGCTGGAATCCATCCCCAGCGCCTCGCCGGAGTATGGCGTCATCCGCACCTACCTGCAGATCCTGAGTGAATTGCCCTGGGCGTTGGCCACAACCGACAAGATCGAGCTGCAGGAGGCGCGTCAGATCCTCGACCGCGATCATCATGACCTGGAGAAGGTCAAGCGGCGCATCATCGAATATCTCGCGGTGCGCAAGCTGAAGCCGGACGGCGGCGGCGCCATTCTCTGCTTCGTCGGCCCGCCCGGGGTCGGCAAGACTTCGCTCGGCAAGAGCATCGCCGAAGCCATGGGCCGCAAGTTCATCCGGGTTGCCCTTGGCGGCGTGCGCGATGAGGCGGACATCCGCGGGCACCGCCGCACCTACATCGGCTCCATGCCCGGTCGCATCATCGCCGAGCTGCGCAAGGCCGGCACGCGCAACCCCGTCATGATGCTGGACGAGATCGACAAGCTGGGCGCCGACTTCCGCGGCGACCCTTCGTCGGCGCTGCTCGAGGTGCTCGACCCGGCGCAGAACCATACGTTTACCGACCATTACCTCGACGTCCCCTTCGACCTCTCCCAGGTCCTGTTCATCGCGACCGCCAACAGCATGGACCCCGTCCCCGGGCCGCTCCGCGACCGCATGGAGGTCATCGAGATTCCTGGCTATACCGAGACCGACAAGCTCCATATCGCCAAGCGCTACCTCGTTCCGCGCCAGCTGGAAGCCAACGGGCTGACGCCGAAGCAGGCGAAGTTCCTGGATGCCGCGCTCCGCTGGATCATCGAAGGCTACACGCGCGAAGCGGGCGTCAGGAACCTCGAGCGCAACATCGGCTCGGTGGCCCGCTCCATTGCCGCGGAAGTGGTCGGCGGCAAATCGGAAAAGGTGACGGTCGATCGCGAACTCGTCTCCAAGACCCTGGGCCCCCGGCGATTCGAGCCCGAGCTCGCCTCGCGCACCAGCGTGCCGGGCGTCGCCACCGGAATGGCTTACACGCCGGTTGGCGGCGAAATCCTCTTCATCGAAGCGACGCGCATGCCGGGCAAGGGGCTGATCACGCTGACCGGCCAGATCGGCGACGTGATGAAAGAGTCGGCGACCGCGGCGTTCACTCTTGTCCGCTCGCGCGCCGAGCGCCTCGGCATCGATCCGCGCCTGCTGGTCGAAAGCGATTTCCACGTCCACGTTCCGGCCGGCGCCGTCCCGAAAGACGGTCCCAGCGCCGGGGTGGCGATGTTCACCGCCCTGGCATCACTGCTCCTCAACCGCGCGGTGCATCACGACGTTGCCATGACCGGAGAAATTACCCTTCGCGGCCTGGTGCTTCCGATCGGGGGCTTGAAGGAGAAGACGCTCGCCGCCAAACGGGCGGGCATCAAGACCGTGATCGTTCCGAAGCGCAATGAAAAAGACATGCCGGATATTCCCGAAGAAGTGCGCCAGACCCTGAAGTTCCATTTCGCGGAGAACATCGACCAGGTGCTCGCCGTCGCGCTGGACATGCCCAGGGGACGCGCGAAGCAAACGCCCGCGGACTGCCCCGCGCCGGCAAATCGGCCGCGGCGCGGCGCAGACTCGAAGCGCGCGCATCGCGTGCCGCGGCGCCGGGCCGCGGAGATCAGCGCTCCATAGCCACCCGAACAGGGGAAGCACCATGGACGAATTGTTCACCGTTAACCGGCTCGGGCAGGAAACCACCATTCAATTTCAGACCGAGTCGTTGATGAATCCGTCGGAGTTGGAGCGGATCGGCGGATCGCTCAACCAGCTCGTTGACGAGCAGAAGCACCACCACCTGCTGCTCGATTTCACCAAGGTGAAGTACCTCTCCAGCCAGGCCATCGGCATCGTGCTCACCCTCAACAAGAAGTTGGGGCAGGTCAAAGGGAGCAGCTTCGCGCTGTGCGGAGTGGGACCTCAGCTCATGCAGTTGCTCAAGATTACCCGGCTCGATCGGATGTTGAACATCCAACCCGCGCCGGCGACCTGATGGCGTTCAAGCGTCCCATTTGCCTTGGAACACTTCGACACACTTATCGCTTCAAGGATCCACAGCCTTGGGTGGCCGCTCGAGGCGTTCGTCCAACTGCTGCTAGCCGCCGCTGCCGGAGGGCTGGTAGGCCTGGAGCGCGAAGTGCGCGGGCGGCAGGCGGGGTTTCGGACCAACCTGCTCGTGTGCGTCGGAAGCGCGCTGGTCATGATCGTCTCGACGCGATTCGCCTTCTTCGCCTGGCCGCGCAATCCGGGTTTCACCATTAACGTCGACCCCGCGCGCATCGCCTACGGCGTGATGACCGGCATTGGCTTTCTCGGCGCCGGCACGATCCTCCAGCACAAGGGGAGCGTGCGCGGGCTCACCACCGCCGCCGCCCTCTGGTGCACTTCCGCGATCGGCCTGGCGTCGGGGATGGGAATGTACTCGGTCGGCCTGTTCACCAGCATGCTGGTGCTCCTTGCCCTGTGGCTCCTCGACTACCTGGAGCGGGCCCTTCCCCGGACGCACTATCGCGGTCTGATCATCCGCCGCCGCTGGGAACCCGGGTGCGTCAGCAAGACGACTGGCTCGCCCGGTTCAAGCTTCACGTCACCGAGGCGAGCTTCGAGCGCTCGAAAGACATGTCGCACGCCGACATCGACCTGCTCGTGGCCTTCCGAAGCCGGCAGCACTTCTACGACTTCGAGAAGGACTTCGAAGGGGAAAACACGTATGAATTGATCGCCGCCCGCGACGTATGAGGGAGACCCGGCGGCAGGGCAACCGCATTCTAGGGAAAGCGTGACGCCGCGTCGTCGTCGGTCCTGCGGCAACGATTGATTTTCAGTCAGCATCGCGGTCTGGGCTTACCGACGATTCGGCAAGTTTTGCCTTCAAATGGAGAATGCGGTTGCCC
>JBBRCX010000152.1:0-8540 GCA_038204465.1 Tepidisphaerales bacterium
GCGGCAGAAGACGCAAGCGGATCGCATCAGCTTCGCGGACGTGCTGGGATGGGTCCGTGTGCTGCGTGCGGGCCAGCCGATGCCCTGCTTCACCCGCAATCCCCGGCGTCCGCATCGCATCGAACCCCGCGCCCGAAAACGCCGCCCCAAGGAGTACGACTTGCTGAACCGCCCCCGTCAAGAGATGCGAAACGCACTGAAAAAACAGCCGGCGGAAGCTTAAGTTGATGGCATTAGGACCCGTCCCGGGACCCGTCCCGTTTAATTTGTTCGCGGCGACGGCGTGCAAGCAGCCTCACACTCGCCAGTGCCAACACACCGAGCGACGCCGGCTCGGGAACCGGAGTGCCGTTAAACCCAACTTCCGCGAACCCGGTCTGGCCGGAGTCGCCCCAGTTGCCACTGATTCCGAATTGGAAGTAGCGGGCCGTCGCGGGCGCGAACGTGAACACTTCGGGGGGGCTACCAGCCCCGGTCGTGACCAGGGCGAACTCCGTCGGACTCCCGGTGAGGGTCGTGAAGGCGACCCCGTCGGTGGAGGTGAGTACGCTCACACCTCGGATCCCGGTCGACCCGAACGCGCCAGGGCCACCGGCATTCTGGTTCCAGAACGAGAAGCCAGTCACGGAATACAGCCCATTTAAATCGAACGTAACCGTACCGGTCAGGATCCCGGCCGCCGACACCCACGAGTTGTCCGGGAGAGTGGCGGCATGGGTAGCGGTCAAGCTCGGCGACGACAGTCCGTTCCCGTTAACGGTATTCGAGAGGCTGGTTGAAAAGCCGCTCCCCATGTCGGTGCTCGCGCTGACTCCGGAGACGTACGCTGCCTCTACACGGGCCGTTACCAGCAGGCTGAGAAGCACAGCCGAGAACACCCACAACATTACGGATCGCATGAAGCCCTACCTTCAGCCCCTGAGCTTGGTGGTCCGGCACACCCAGGGGCGATGGTGGCCAAACTAGTAATTATCCCGCGCCCTGCGCAGGATAGCGTGCAAAAGAATCAAACGGGACGGGTCCAATTCTTGACAGCATTCGACGCTTCGACGCCAGTCGTACTTTAAGACGATGCCGCGTGTCGCCCGCGTCGCCCCTGGCGGTCTGATCTACCACGTCCTGAACCGCGGCGTCGGGCGCATGATCTCGTCGAGCGCCCAGCCGATTTCGCCTCGTTCCGCAAGGCCGAGCATCCGCCAGCAGGGGATCGCCCAGCCGCTGCCGCTGTGCTGTCGTAACTTTCGATCGCGCTCAGATGCCCACAGCCGGCAACTCTCGCTAGAATGCGGCGCCCGCTGGCCGAACCTTGCCCGCTGGGCACAGGGCGATGATGAATCACAACTCCGGCCCGCGAAGGCAGAACAACGGCCGCTCCGCCCGGTGGGGAAAGGGAACGCGCAGCGGTGAAGAACGGCGGTTCCTGGCCGGGCCGCGGGCGCGGTGGGAAGAGCTCCGCCGCTGCGTTCGGATCTTCTTCGAGTTCATCAGGGGGTTCCGCGCTCTGCACTACGTCGGCCCCTGCGTCACCGTCTTCGGCTCGGCGCGGTTCAAGGAGGACCACCCCTACTACGAGATGGCCCGCGACATGGGGCGGCGCATCGCCGGCCTCGGATTCACCGTCATGACCGGTGGAGGCCCCGGCATCATGGAGGCCGCCAACCGCGGCGCCAAAGAGGGGGGCGGGGTCTCCATCGGCTGCAACATCCTGCTTCCGCACGAGCAGAAGCCCAATCCCTACCTCGACCGCTTCGTCGAGTTCCGCTACTTCTTCGTCCGCAAGGTGATGCTCGTGAAGTACTCCTACGCTTTCGTCGTCCTGCCCGGCGGCTTCGGCACGCTGGACGAGACGTTCGAAGCCCTTACGCTGATCCAGACCCAGAAGATCAACGATTTCCCCGTGGTTCTCATGGGCGCCGATTACTGGAAGCCCCTGATGGACTTCCTCCATGACCGCTTGCTGGCCGCCGGCACGATCAGCCCGGAAGACCTCCGCCTGATGATGCTGACCGATTCGCCCGAAGAAGCGATTGCCCACATCGCCGCCTGCAGCCTCGAACTGGTTGGCGAGATCGAGACCCAGAAGCCGGTGCCGACGGCCGTCCTCGGCGAGAAGCCCATGCCCAAGACCGGCCAGGCCGTCGCCATGTCGCCCTGAAGCCTGCCCGGATCCATCGTCGGCTGCCTTCGTCGCGCAATTCTCGCGTACGCCTGGCGGCATCCAGGCGCTTGCGCATCCCCGCAATCTTTTTGATCTTCGTTTCGCAAGTTCCGGCGGTAGAATGCCTTCGCTCGCGCGCCGGTCCAGCCTGCTCGGCGAGCGTTTGTGATGGTGAAAGGAAGCCGAGATGCCAACGATCTGCCCGAGCTGCGGGACCAAGAACCTGGAAGGCGAGGACGAGTGTAAAAACTGCGGCGCGGACCTGCGCGCGGTCGACCTGCCCAAGCCCGCCTCGAAGATCGAGCAGACCGTGATGCACCTTCCGCTCACGACCCTCGACTTCACCGTGGTCCACACCATCTCCCCCGAAACCACCCTTGAAGTGGCGGTGCAGACGCTGATCCGCCAGAAGCTCGACATCCTCGAGGTCGTCGAGGACGGCCGCCTCGTCGGGCTCCTCTCCGTCCGCGACATCATCACCCGCGTCGGCCTCGATTATGAAGGCAAGCTCGCCCGCCCCGTCCGCGAATTCATGACCCAGCGCCCCGAGACCCTCCCCCCCGACGCGCCGATCACCTTCGCCATCAACAAGATGGACGTCGGCGGCTATCGCCACGTCCCGGTGGTGCAGGACGGCCGGATGGTCGGCATGGTCTCCACGCGGGATGTCATCGCCTACCTCATGAAAAACAGCCGCGAGCCCGTCGCCACTGCCGGGATCACCACCTCGCATGGGGTGGAGAAGGTGCCGGGCAACAACTCCTAGAAGTGATGGAACTGCGGGCCGCAGGCGCAGCTGATTCAGCCGAGGTTCAGGAATTCCAGCATGTGCTGGTCATACATCTTCTGGGCTTGCGGATCACTCAGGGGCAGGCGCAGCTCATTAATGACCTTTGTTCCCTGGCCGATCCACTCGCGCCAGCAGTCGGCGCAGATCTTTTGCTGGATCTCCTGACCCACCGCCTTGCGAAATGGCGGTGACGAGAGCTTGGGCCCCACGCGCTTGCAGCGCTGGCACAGGACCTGACCTTCCGCCACCACCGCTGCATCAGCAGATTTCTTCAGCGCCGGGACCGGCGCGCCAAGCTCCTTCAGCATGCCGATCATCTCGTTTTTTGGCATCAGATCGCCGCGCGCGTCGGCGACCTGCACGCCGCGGGTCAACCGCTCGATCGCCGTCTCGCGCTGCTCCTGTTTCAACAACGCGGTTGCCAGCAATTGGTAAGCCTTGGTGATGTTCGGGTTGATCTCCAGGACGCGATCGAACGAGCGCACCGCCTCCGCGTTCATCCCCGCATCGAGGTAAGCGCGGCCCAGCGAGAAATGCCCGAGCTCGTTGTTCGGGTCGTCGCTCGCCATCTTCTTGAACTGCTCGATCCGCGCGTTGCTGTCGGCCATTGTCCGTGGCATGGGCGCGTCAGCCCATGTCTCCAAAGCAGGATCGCAGGACTTTTTCCCACGGGCCCGGCGGCCCGCGCCGCTGGCCCGCTAACCGCGCGAGCCATCCTTCGCGTACATTAGAGACAGGATCTCCGAGCGGCTCGCCGGGTTCTCCTTGAAGATCCCGCGCAGCTCGCTGGTCACCATCGTGCTGCCCGTCTTTTTGACGCCGCGGATCGTCATGCACGTATGTTCCGCTTCGATGACGCACGCGGCCCCGATCGGGTTCAGTTCCTCCATCAAGGCGTCGGCGATCTGCGTGGTGAGTCGCTCCTGCACTTGCGGCCGCCGGGCGTAGCCCTCCACCAGTCGCGCCAGCTTGCTCAAACCGACCACCTTTCCGTCCGGCAGGTACGCCACGTGCGCCCGCCCCATGAACGGCAGCAAATGATGCTCGCACATCGAGTGGAACGGAATGTCCCGAAGCAGCACCACCTCCTGGTACCGCTCCGTGAACACGGTCTTCAGGTGCTTGCGCGGCTCGTCATGCAGGCCGGCCATCAGCTCCGTGTACGCGCGGGCGACCCGGTTCGGCGTCTTCAACAGCCCCTCGCGGTCAGGGTCTTCTCCAATCGCGAACAGGATTTCGCGCACCGCCTTTTCAATCCGGCCGATGTCCACGCCGTTCGTCTGCAATTCCGGCGTATCATCGCTGGCATCGTCCAGGTGGTCGATTGGGCTGACGTTTCCGCGTGGCACTGCCATAAATTGACTCCGCTGGGCCGCTTGGCAAACTCTGGGCGGTCGTGATTATAGGCGCGGGCGCGCCAAACGGTAACGCATCGTTTGTGCTCAACGGGCGCCCTTATCGCGAAGAAGGAGCACCATGCGCGTCCTGGTCATCGGTGGCACGGGGCTGATCAGCACCGGCGTCGTAAAGCACCTGCTGGCGCGGGGCGCCGAGGTCACGGTTTTCAACCGCGGACAACACGCCAGCCGCCTGCCCGAAAACGTGCAAACCCTGCATGGCGATCGAAACAACTTCGAGGCCTTCGAGCGCCTCTTCCAGGGCGAGCCCTACGAAGTTGTCATCGACATGATCTGTTTCAACCCCGACCAGGCCGCCAGCGACGTGCGCGCCTTCGGGGGGCGCTGCGAGCATTTCATCTTCTGCTCCACCGTCTGCATCTACGGCGTGAACATGCCGCCCGGCGTCTTTATCGATGAGACTTACATCCCCGAACCGCTCAGCACCTATGGCCGCAACAAGCTCGCCGCCGAGCAGGTCTTCCTCCGCGCCGATGAGTCGGGGCACATGAGCGTCACCATCATCCGTCCCAGCCACACCTACGGCGCGGGCGATCCGCTGATCGACAATCTTGAATACCACGCCACCGCCTGGGACCGCGTCGAGCGCGGCCTCCCCGTGCTCTGTGCGGGCGACGGACTGGGCCTCTGGGTCGCTACCCATCGCGACGACTGCGGCAAGTTGTTCGCCTACGCCTCCCTCAACCCGAAAACCTATGGCCAGGCCTACAACGCCACGCGCGACGATCATGTCACCTGGCGCGAGTATCACCGACAGGCTGCCGATGCGCTGGGAAAGGGCGCGCAGCTGTTGTTCATGCCCGCCAGATGGATCGTCGCCCACGATCCGGCGCGCTTTGTCCTGCTGGCCGAGATCACCGCCTTCCATGGCGCCTACAGCTCCGCCAAAGCGAAACGAGATGTTCCCGAATTCCGCTGCGAAATCGATCTCGCTCATGGCGCCGCCGAGACCCTCTCCGATCTCAAACGCCGCAACGCCTGGCGCAAAACCGACGGCGACACGCTCTATCAGGCAATGATCGACAAGGCCCTCGCCGCCGGCGTCGAACCCATCGACGCCTGAATGTCCGTGTCGAAGAGAACCGGAATGCGCGGCTCACCCTTCGCCATCATCTCGAGTTCCTTCGAACCAATCGGATGATTTCCCCGTTCCAGCGCTGCTGAAACGATTCCGCATCCATTACCACCAGTCCCAGCTGCGGATCCCCGAGCGTGACGCTCCCATTTGTATTGCAGCCGAGGAATACGCTCGAGTGCCCGTGCCGGGCCGCACTGAACCAGCTCAGCAATGTGTCCTCCGGCGGGACCAGCGACAGCAGCGCCGCTGGAACCTCCCGAAGGCCTGCAAAATTGGTGCGACAGACTTCGACCCGGTACGGGGTGTCCTCCGTCTTCAGAATCAGCCCGCGGTAAAGCCCCGCGATCATCGTGCCCCGAGGGCGCGTCAGGCACAGGTCGGCCATCTCCCGCTCGCTGGAACCGATGCCGTATGCGCGCAGCAGCGTCGCCCCCGCCGCGGCGCTGCACGATTGCGATGACGTCTGCTGGCAAACGCCGCCGAGCCACTCATCCTGTAGCGGCGGTGGACTGCCCAGCAGCGGCCGGCAGACGTCGAACAGAAAATAGCCCAGCAGCGGCAGCACGACGATCGCCCTCAACCATGCCGGGCTGCGCCTCCGCGCTCGCCAGAAGATCCCGGCCAGAAGCGCGACCGCGGGCAGATGCCAGTTTCCAACAACGATCAAATTCGAGAACGGCAACACGGCCGCCAGCCAGAGCCCCCGCGGCGTCGTCACGCAATAGATCCCCAGTGCAACCACCGCCGCGCACGCAACGACGGCAACATACGGCCGGCCATACCGCAGCGCCGCCGCGAATAGCGCAATGGAAGCCAAAACAACAACCACGATCCCCGCATACAGGTCATTCATCCTGTGCTCACCATTGGCCGCAGAGCGTAACAAACCGGTCCCGCGAAGTCCGCATGGGCTTGCAGACGTGGGGCGTCACTGCGGTGCGGAGCCCGGTCGTCATAGCTGCTCCAGCGAAACAAAATGCTCGGGCGACTTCCGCTACACCGCCGCGATACCTCGCTCTCTTGCGCGGGTTGCCCATCTTGACCTCCACGTCATTTCCAGTTGATAGATGCACTTATTGGAACGAGCGGGCGATGGAGACCGCCGGTCTCAACCGTTGTGCTTGTGAAAGGCCGGAAGCGTGCAATAAAAAAGAAGCTTTCCCCGGCTTTTGTCGTGGCGTGAAACCTAACCATTATTAACATCCCGCAACCTTAAAGACGTCAGACTGCGCAGTGACGTGGCAGGAGTCGTAGTTTCCGTGGACGAGCACGAACAGCTGAATCCACCCATCACTTCGTCGCCGACCCTGTCCGGCAATGCCGGCGCCTCGGCGTCGCGCCGCCAGTTCCTGCGCCAAGCCGCCGCTGGTGTTGGCAGCGCCGCGCTTGGCGGGACCGCCCTCTGGCTCACCCGGGAGCCCGACCCGACGCCTCCACTGTTCTACTTCGCCCTCGTTTCCGATACGCATGTCGGAAAGTTTGCCAACGCCTCCGCCGAACAGATGCAGCGCGCCGTTCAAGAGGTGAATTCTTCCGGCGCCGATTTCACCGTCTTTTGCGGCGACCTGATCGACCACGGCGAGTTGAGCGAAAATCAGCCGCGCTATAACCAATGGCGGCGCATCGCCGAGGGCTTGACCAACGACTACTACGCCATCCCCGGAAATCACGACCCGGACGAGCCCTTCCGAACCTATCTGGGCCGGGAGACCGACTTCGTCATCGATCACAAGGGCCACCGCCTGATCTGCTTCAAGGACGCGCTGCTCAAGCCCTGGCATGATGGCCTCGTTAAGCCCGAGCAGGTGCGCTGGATCAGCCAGCGGGCCCGCGAAGCGGCCGACGCCGGCCAACGCGCCGTCCTGATATCGCATGTCACCTATCACGAGAACCACCGCCCCGACGCCGGCAAGTACATCCGCGAAGGCCGCGAGGCGCTCACCGAAGTGCTCGCCTCACGCCAGAACATCAGCGCGTTCTTCGCGGGACATTTCCACTGCGGGCTGCGCGGCTGGAACGACAACTTCGGAATCCAGGAAGTCATCCTTCCTTCCACGTCGCACAATGCCAATCGAAGCTTCCGCCGCATGGGCGGCTACCACTTCAACGAATTCCGCACCGGTTGGACGCTGGTCAGTGTCCACGCCGACGAAATGATCCTGCGCTACAAGCCCCTCGGCGCGCCGCTCAGCGTGCGTAAGCGCCTCTCCCTTCGCCCAATCGCCTGAATCAACCGCGCCCGTTATGGCTTGCCCCGCGCTTCACGAAGCGCCCGCGCAGTCCCCAGCGGTGTGATGCTCCCCGCGGTTCGATCGAAGAGGTAGAAATGACGCTCCGGCTGCCGCTGAGCGTAATAGTCGATGATCTCCTTGTTCCGCTCACCCAGGTCATGCGCCCGAATGATCGGCGCATCATCGGGCCACGCCGTATCCGTGTTATAGACCGGCTCCTCCCACATGGGATCTCCCTTCCGATAACGGAACAACACCACCGCCGGCTTCTCCAGCACCTCTGCTAGCTCCACATTCACCACGCGCAGCAGCTTGGAGCGGAACGTCTCATCGCTGATGCGCGGCGGATACCGGTCCGGAGTCAGAAGCATGTTGATCTCGTAGAAGTTCGTCAGCGCACACGTCGCGATGAGCAGCGTTGTGAGCGCAGCGATGGACGGACGCTCGGGAAACGCCGCCTCGACGCTGCGCGCTCCGAGCACCACGAGGAGCAGCACCGCCGGCGCAATCACCACCGCGTAGTGCTCGAGGAAGAAAGGGTTGAACGCGTACAGCACGACGAACAGCGGCAGCGCCGCAGCCAGCACGCGGCGGCGCGGATCCGTCAGTCCAGGCACTCCGACCGGCACGAAAACCAGCAGCAGCCGCACCGGAAGCGTCGTATCCACCAGCATCGGCAGCCACTTGCGCCACCAGGTCGACAGCAGCTTCCCCGGCCTGTGCGCCACTAAAGGACTGTTTCAAAAATAGTGCCTACGGTTAATGCAGGATTGAAAACCGGAGGCATGGATGCCAAAGCCGTTAGTGCCGGATGAGCTATGGGAATCGATCCAACCGCTTGTGCCCAAGCACAAAGCCCGACGCG
>JBBRCX010000153.1:0-8418 GCA_038204465.1 Tepidisphaerales bacterium
CGTCGGCGTTGATGGCGGTGGCGTGCAGGTGCATGAACGCCAGTTCCTTGCCCGCCGGCACCGTGAGGGCGAGGTTGGCCTGCACCATGCTGTTGCCCTGTTGATAGCTGATCGTCATCGCCTGCTTGGCGCCGCGGCCGGCGTAGATTTCGATCATCGAGACGCCGGCGTTAAGGCCTGTCTGAGCGACCCACGCGAGGTTCTGGTCTTTCTTTTTCGGATCGGGAATCGTGCGCGACGCAACGACACCGTAGAGGCTGTTGGCTTGGAGCGTGATGTTAACCGCCTGATCCTGGCCTGCAGGATTCTTCGCGACGTCGATGTAGCGGACGTAGGACTCCTCCTTGTTGAGATAGACGCGACGCGTGATGGTGACGGTCGAGCCGGGAATGACGAGGTTCTCGAACATGATCTCGCCGGTCTTCTCGTCCATGCGGCCATTGCCGTTCATCTGCAACTGGTTGCCGTTGACCAGCAGCATGGCGCCCTCGCTGTAGACGGGATTGTCTCCGGCCTGGCGAAACCAGCCCGCCTGGTAGAAGCTCCACTTGTTGCCCGAGTTGTCCATGATGAACTGACCGGGGTTGAAGCCGCCCATGAAGACGGGCCGGGCCATGAGCGCCTTTTCGGCGCTCGCGAACGTGACGACGCTCAACAGAGCGAGCGAGACGAGAGCGAGGCTGGATTTTGCGCACATATCGGACTCCTGTGCCCTTTGGACGGGCGGAGGGTCGGGATGTTTCAGCAGGCCTGATGGGGACGCGTTCGAGGATGCTCACCTTACCACGGGTTGAGGGGAGGCGAAAAGGTTTTTGGGAGTTATCGAGCGGTGGTGCGGGACGGACGGGAATGGGCGGTCAGCGCGTGGATGCGTGCGTACGCAGCCCCGATTCAGAGGACCGGGCATGGAGGTGCGCTGGTGGGCTAAAGAGTTTTATGGAGGTAGATGACTTCTCCGCTGGTGTAGCGGAGGTCGCCGCGGATGCACTGGAGGATGACGCGGGCGACATCTGCGGGATCGAGCGTCTTTTCGGCGGGCCAATCACGGGCGGCGGGAAGGGCGCGGAACATTTCGGTTTCAGTGGCGGATGGCGCAATGGTGTGGACGCGGAGGCCGATCTTTTCCCCTTCGCGGGCGGCGGCAAGGGAGAAGAGGTTGAGGGCGGCCTTGGCGGCGCCGTAGGCGGCGAAGCCGGGAAACGGATCGCGCGCGGCGGCGGAGGAGACATTCACGACGACGCCGCTGCGCTGTTTCTCGAACGCGGGCCAGGCGGCGCGGGTGGTGTAGAAGGCCGCGGAGAGATTCGTATCGATCACCGCGTGCCACTCGTCGACCGACATCTGCGCGATCGGGCGCACCGGAGCGAGGCCGGCGTTGTTGACGATTGCGTCGATGCGGCCGTGGACCTTCAAAGTGTGCGCGACCAGGCGATCGACCTCATCGGGGCGCGTGATGTCGGTGCGGACGACGAGGGCATTTTTCCCGATCGCTCGCGCGACTTGGTTGAGGGCATCTTCATTTCGCGCGGCGAGGACGACGTGAAAGCCGTCGCGGGCGAGTTCAACGGCGGTGGCGCGTCCGATGCCGCGGCCCGCGCCGGTGATGATGGCGACCCGATCGTTCATCAACGCGAGATGATAGTGGCGGCGAGTGAAGGTCAACAGTTTTGTAAAGGAACGTCGTGCTTGCACTGCGCCGTGCGCCGTGGACTGCGAAGCCGTGCATCACTGCGTACCACGCGCCGCCGCGGGCTACTCCTGCTGTCCCTTCTCGCGGATCTGTTGTTGGGCGCGGCGCTTGGCTTCGAGGAGGCCGCCGGTATGGCTGCCGGTGGAGGGTGCGCCTTTCGGCTCAATCTTTTTGGGGGGCGGGGGAATGGGTTTGTCGGTGGCGCCGCCGACGACCTGGGTGATATCGCCTTCGACGCCCTTGGCCTGGAACTTTGCCTTCGGATCGGGACGCGCGGCGCTGGGCGCGGGGGGCCGGTTGGAGGGCTCGGTGCGGAAGCGCGTTTCGGTGACTTCCTCGCGGACGCGGCGCAGGGCATCGAGCGTCTGGCCGCTTTCCACCTTGCGCGTGGTGGTGAAGGCGCGAACGGTTTCGGCGGCGGCGTGGGCCATGCGCTTGGTGGAGGCCCAGTCCCAGGCGATGCGCCGGACGGCGACGTCGATCAGGATAAGCGCGAGGATGAGCGGGATGATCTTGTCCCAGACCGGCATCGGGGAGGCGCTGGGAGAAAGTCCTTCGCGGCTGAACAGGTCCGCGCCTTTGGGCTCGAACGCGGTGAGAACGCGCCCGCCGGTGCGGTCGGCGATCTCGCGAAGCCGCCCCTCGTTGCTGGTGAGGTCGCCCTGCTCGGGCGAGCGGCTCATGGCGACACCGCCGGGGAAGAAACCGCCGTCGCCTTTGCCGTTGCGATAGTTGAGGCCAACGACATAGCTGCCGGCGTTCTTGATGTCGAACTCGCCCTCGTAGGTTCCGGGGCCGGTCTGGACGAGACGGATGTTGGAAGTTTTGAGATCAGGCCCGGAGACGGTGCCGGCGATGGAGAGAAAGTTGAGGAAAGCCTGATCGCGATTGAGGGCTTCGACGATGACCTTCCCTTTGTCGCCGCTGATGGTGGTCTGGACGTCGAAGTCGGTGCTCATCGGGGGACGGGCGACGGATCGAACGACCTGCGCCCAGAACTTGCTGTAGACGGAGGAGGCGACCCAGGCGGCGCCCCATCGGGTGTGGGCGTCCCCGGTGAAGACGGCGGCCTTTCCCAGGCCGGTCTGCCAGTGGGCAAGCACGGGGTCGTTGTTCTTTCCAGAAGCGAGAGGCATGACGACCTTGGGATCGTTCTTTCGGCTGGTGAGGACCTGTCCCTTCAGGGGCGGCGCTTCGCCGAGGCCCTTGACCATCTCGTCGGAGTTATCAAGGGTGCGAACGGGAATGCCGCCATCGGGTTCATTGATCAGGGTGCGGCGAACGATGGTCGCTTCCTTGATGAAGATCTGCGGAAGCTGATTCGGGTTTGCATTGATCGGCCCATAGGCGCGGCCGAGCAGATCACGAGCGATGTTGTCCATGGTGTCAGAGCGGCCGTTGGCGTTTCCGCCGTGGGGATAGACGGTGACGGTGGAGACGCTGACCTTCGCCGCCTTGTATTGCGCGACCAGCGCCGGATTGGGGGCCTGGGGGTCGCCATCGCTGATGATGATGACGTGCTTGTGCTGCGCGTTGGAAGTTGCGAGGCCCGGCTGGCCGGGCAGGCCATTGAAGGCGACGTTCATGGAGTCGTCGAAGCTGACCATGTCGCCGGGCTGCATCTTCTTCACGGCGGCGAAGACCTTGCTGCCATCGCCCTTGGGGCTGAGGGGATAGTCCCAGCCGCTGGCGCCGCCATTCCAGCCGTATGTGATGATGCCGACATCGTCCATGCTGGAGAGCGTTTCGATGGCCTTGAGCGCGCACTGCTGGCCGTAGTAGTTTCCATCGGGCATCTCGCAGCTGTGCATGACGAGCACGAGGGCGCCCTTGCCGACCTGCCGCTGGGCGGGGATGTCCATGTCGACCGGCAGGACTTCTTCGAGCTTGGAGCCCTGCCAGCCGCCGGCGCCGAAGGTGTTCTCGCCACCGATCATGACCAGCCCGCCGCCCATGTCGTGAACGTAAGCGGCGAGCATCTTCGCCTGGTTCTCGTCAATGCCGCCGTTGCCGCGCGGGACGTTGGCGAGAATGACAGCGTCGTAGTTTTGCAGGCCGACGACGTTGGAGGGGAACTGGTCGATGCTGATGTGGTGAAGGGTGATGCCTTCAGCGGCGAGGGCCTTGAGCAGCAGATCGCCCGGCTTGGAACCGGTGGTGTCGAAGATGTTGTCGACGTAGAGGACCTGGCCCTTGCCCTGGACGAAGGTGAAGGCGTCGGCATCGTTGTTGTTGGCCAGCGTATCGCCCTTGGAGCCGGCGGACTTGCCGGGCGCGGCGCCTGGATTCTCGACCGTTACCTTCCCTCCACTGCCGGCTTCCTCGGGCGTGAAGGTGGCGTGAAAGCGATGGACGCCCGCCTGCTTCAACGGCCGCACCTGCACTCGCTGCGCGTTGAGGCCCGGCTCGAGAACGACCTGCCGCTGCGGGTCGAGCTGCGGTGTGTTCAGGTCCATGTCCAGCGCGACGGGGCCCTCGTTGGTTTCATGCGTGACGCTGAGGGCGCCTTTGACGGGGCCGGGATTGGTGGAGCGGAGGATGACGTCGAGCGTGAACGGCTCGTTCTCGCGCTTCATGGTGGGAGCGACGAAGCGGTCGAGAAGCACTTCGTTGCGGATGTCGTAGCGGAGCGGGACGACGTCGATGGGGACGTGGGCGGCAATGGCGGCGTTGACGGCGGCGTCGAGCTCGCCGACCGTGGGGTTGCCGTCCGACTCCAGTACAAACCGGTGCATCGCATCGGGCGACATCGTGGCCAGGGCGAGCTGGATGGCGGCGGCGATGTTGGTGCCGGTGTCTTCCTTGGGGATCGCGCGGGCGCCGAGATTGAGCGCGGTGCTGGGCATGACATCGATGCGGGCATTGCCGCGGAAAGCGACGATGCCCATGCGATCGTCGGGGCGCTTGGTCGGATCCCTGGAGAGCGAGACGTAGTACTTGTCGCGGGCGCGCTGCAGCGTGTCGCTGGGAAAGTCGTGGACCTGATTGATGGAGTCGCTCACATCGCTGAGAAGGATGACTTCAAGGTCGCGATGTTGGCGCTGCCAGCGGATGCCGCCGAGCACGAGCACGAGCAGGAGAAGAACCGCGAGCCGCACACCGACCGCCACCCATTTGCGCACCGGGCCAAGGCCGTTGAGCGATCGAATCCCCAGCCAGACGACCGGCAGCGCCAGCGCAGCGAACAGGGCCGCCGCTATCCACCCCGGCATGTATTGCAGCCGGATTGGCCAGTTGAAAGCGAGGATGACGGGAGTGACGCTCATTCTCCGTGGCGTTGCATCTGCGCAGTGAGCAGTCTGTTTAAAACTCGAATACCTGCAATCGATTGTTGCCTGAATCGACGGCGACGATGCGGTCGCGCTTGTCGACGGCGACGGCCCACGGGTAAGCAAGCTGACCGGGATCGCGACCGGGGGCCCCCCACGTCTTGAGTCCGCGGCCGCTCTGTTTGTCGATCAACTGCACGCGGTTGTTGCCGAATTCGCAGACCACCAGATGGCCTTCGCGATCTTCGTCCAGGCCGTAAGGGTAGCGAAACTGGCCGAGGCCCGTGCCTGTCGAGCCCATGTTTCGGACGAAGGCGCCGTCGGTCTTGAAGACGTTGATGCGATGGTTGCAGGCGTCGGTGATGTAAATCGAATCGGCGTCGATCAGCATCGACTGCGGGCGGGAGAACTCGCCGTCGCCGCTGCCGAAGCGGCCGAAACCATAGAGGAGTTTGGCGCTGGCATCGAAGACCTGGACGCGGTCGTTCTCGCCATATTCGCTGACGAAGATGCGCCCGCGGGAATCGAAGGCGACGTCGGTTGGGTAGATGAACTCGCCGGGGCCTTTGCCTTTCGTGCCCCACTGGCGGATCAGTTTTCCATCGCGGGAATAGACCATCACGCGATGGTAGTGGGTGTCGGGGATGTAGACATTGCCATCGGGCCCGACCGAGACGCCGACGGGCCGGCCGGTGCGCCATTCGGGCATCTGCCATTCATTGAGGTAACCGCCGGTGCTGTCGAAATGCTGGATGCGGGCCATGCGATCGATGACGAAGAAGGAGTTGTCGAGGGGGCTGTAGGTGATCGCCCGCGGATAGACGAGTTGCCGGGGGCCGGTGCCGGTCTGACACCAGATGGCCCTGGGCTGCTTCCGATCAGCACAACCGGGAAGCGTGACGCAGCCGAGAAGCGGAAGCGCGAGCAGGGCCAATCCAAGCGCGGGTCGGCGCAGGATGGGCAGGCCGAGGCCCCTGCGCGCGACACGGAAGCCTGTCCACAACAGCGCCGCCGCAACACATCCCAACACCAGCACAACGGACAAGAGCAGCAGCGAAGCCTCGATCATCGGATCGTTCTCGAGCGTGTGGACCCACTGCATCATGACCGCGGTGATCGGCTTGGGGCGCAGCGGGGAGATGAGGACGGTCGCCGGCACTTCGGTCAGGCATAAGACGAGCACGAGCAGCGCCGCCGACACCAGCAGCGGCCAGGCGAGGGGCCATATCACGTAGAGGGCGGTCTGCGCCGAACCCGCTCCATCCAATGAAGCCATGTCGCGAATGCGCCGCCACGGGCGCGACCAGGTCACGGCTGCGGCAAACAAAACGAGCCAGCCAAAGCGAGCCAGGTAGGCCATGACCATGATCGGAGGGCCGTCATAGACCCAGGTGAGCCAGCGACGATTGTATAAACGGATGAGCGCGATGGCGAGGAGTTGCCCGCCGATGAGAAAGCCCGCGAGCGATAGCGGAAGCGAGGGGCGGCTTCGTCGCACCGTTGCGCCGAGTGCGACGATGAGCGCTGCGATGCCGCCGAGCGTCGCGAGGTAGATCGAGCCGATCACCTCCGGTCCCGATTCGGCCCAGATGAGCGACGGGTTGATGGGCCGTTGCAAGCGCAGCACGAGCGCGGCGGTGGGCACGAAGAGCGTCAGGAGCAGCACGATGATGGCGAGCAGTTTCGCGCCGAATCCGGCATTCAGCGCGGCGGGCCAGGAATCGGAATCGACGTCCTCGGCGGCCGAGACGCGACGAACGCCCCACAATGCGACGGCGCCGAACAGCGCTGTCGCCAGGAGCAATGGCAGCGCTGTCGCCACCGCGGCGGCGGCCATTGCGCCCTGCCCGGGCGTGGTCGGGAAATCCCCTGCGGAATTGGGGGCGCCAATCGGCGCGGTGATCGGATTCTGCAAGGAGGAGAAAAGGCCCGTACTGAAAACCTGCCGGACTTCGGTCGCGACGACGCTGATTCCGGTCGGCTCGTAGACGGCGTATTCCTGCACTGCCAGGACTGCGGCGCACGCGATAGCGGCGACCACCGGGCCGACCAGTTGCCGTGCGGTCACACGCCATAGGGCGCCATCCAGCAGCGCCTGCTGCTGCAGATCCGAATCGAGCCGCCGCAGCGCGAGCCCGATGACCGCGGCCGGCAGCGCCCAAAGCCAGGTCGCCAGCGACCAGATGCAGCGCGTCACGTCCGCGGCGCCGGCGAGGGCAGGCTGCAGGTGAAGCAGCCGGAGAAACTGCGCCCAGCCGTACGAATAGGTAATGGAGGGAATGAGCAGCGAGATCGGAAGGAGGAACCACAGCGCGGCCGCGATCCACCCACGCCCGCGCCCAAGGACAAGGGCGGCGGGCAACGCCAGGATCGTCGCGAGAAGCGCTACCGCGAGGTTGTAGCCGAGCGTGCGCGCAAGCAATGCCAGGTGGAACCGGTCAAGCCGCAACCCGGCGAGACTGCCGGGGTTCGAGGCGATCTGCCAGGCGAGCCATGCCACGGGCAGCCCGGCGCACAGAAGCATCAGCGTCGAGGAGAGCGGCGCGCTGGAAAGGGCCAGCCGTTCGCGCCAGGACAGGGAGTGGCGCGACGTTATCGCGGTATCAGATGCGCGTGAACGCGCTGGGAGATCTTGCACGGGCGCTGCGCCGGGTCGGGGTCTTTCGTCGGGTTGGAGGTTGGTGCGGTGCATCGCATCGTCGCGCAAGGGAGTTACTGGCGTCCCTGCATCAATGCCGTCGCCTTGTTGGCGGCAACGTCGAGGACCCGCGCGACGGCGCGGTAGTCGACATCCATCGTCTTGATCGCATCGGCGCCTCCGGCGCGAACGGAGCAGCGGGCGAACCTGGCTTCGATCAGCCGCCGCTCGACCGCCGGGGAGAGAAGGTAGTCGACGAGTTTTTTGGCGGCATCCGGATGTTTCGCGCCACTCACCAGCCCAACCGTGCAGGGGACCACGAGCGTGCCGAAGGTGTCCTGGTCGGGGAGGAAGGTGCGCAACGAGCCGCCCGCGCGCGCGGCAGCCTCGGCGTCGTCGTTGTCAGTTACACCCAGCGCGAGATTGCCCTGGCCAACCTGGTCGGCGACCACCGAATTGCCACCGAGCAGCTTGATGTCATTGTCATGCAATGCCCGGAAGAAGCGCGTCGCCTTCGCATCGCCCCACAGAACATACAGGGCCGCGACATGGCCACCCGTGGTGCCGGCGGTTGGGAGCGCCATCGCGATCTGCCCCTTGAACATGGGATCGGTCAAACCTTCGAATCGCATTGCCCGCGCTTGCTGCGCGTCATCAGCGCTTGCTTTGAGCGCCATCATCCGCGCGCGCATAGCGGACCCGGCCCAGCGATGAGCTGGATCTTTGAAGCGGGCCGGGATGTCTGCGGCGGTGGGTGACTCGTACGGGGTGAGGACGCCAGCCTCGGCGAGATTGATCGTGCGGAAGATCTCGTTGCCCCA
>JBBRCX010000154.1:0-8134 GCA_038204465.1 Tepidisphaerales bacterium
ATCGGCCGAGACGAAGCCGAGCCTGATGACCCGATCGGGGTCGGGGACGTTGGCGTGCAGGCCGATGCTCCCGCTGAGCTCTTCCGCGTGCGCGCGGGCATACGCCAGATGCTCCTCGTGCAGCGCGGAGGGACTGATGCCCTCGGGGTAGTGCAGCTCGAAAAGCAGGTTGCTGTGCGCCACGGCGTATTGCGGATCGATAGAGATCGCCCGGCGTAGCGAGGCGATTGCTTCGTCATGCTCGCCCAGTGCGCTGAGGCTCGAGCCGAGCGAGTTATGAAACGCCGCGCGATCGGGCGCGCGGGCGACGAGGTCGCGGAGATGTCTAAGCGCTTCCTCATGCCGGCGCTGGTCCTGCAAAGCGCTGGCGAGATTGTTCAGGATGTCGAGGCTGTCGGGCCTTGCGGCGACGGCCGCTTCATAGAGCGACAGCGCCTCTTCGTCCCTTCCCTGCGAATGCAACGCGCTGGCGAGGTTGCTTAACGATTCCACGGACGACGGATCGATCTCGAGGGCGCGACGGAAGCAGGCCTCGGCTTCGGCGAACCTTCCCCATTTGCCCAGCAGCACGCCGAGTTGGTTCTGCATCTGAGCATCAGTCGAGGGCATCTGCGCAGCGGAGATGACTTCTGCCACTGCCTCGTCGTGTTTCGCCTGAATTTCCAACGCACCGGCCAGCCCGAGCCGCGGATTCACCGAATCGGGCCGAAGCGCGGCAGCTTGTTGGAACCGTTCGGCTGCCTCGGGCGCGCGAACCTGGTCGAGGAGCACCTGACCGAGCGCCAGGAGAGCGTCGGCATCGTTGGGCTGAAGGCGGACAGCCTCCGCCAGCGAGCTTTCGGCTTCGTCCAGCCGGCGCAGGGCGAGCAAAGACAAGCCCAGGTTGTAATGCGCAGGCGCAAAATCAGGATTGAGGCGAACGGCCTGCTCGTAGGCTGCGGCCGCCTCGTCGTCCTTCCGCTGGCGGGCGAGTGCGCGGCCGAGGTTGTAGGGCGCATCGGCGCGGTTGGGATCGAGTTCGATCGCGCAGCGATAACTCTCGATCGCCTCGTCGGCGAAGCCCGCCGCGGTGAGCGCTTCGCCCAGGTTGTTGTGAAATTCGGGAACGGCCGGATCCATCGTGATGGCCCGGCGGATCAGGTCGACGGCCTCCTCGTGGCGCCCGCTCTGGTGCGCCGCGACACCCAGGAAGTGCAGCGCATCGGGGTTGTCCGGCTCCTCGCGCAGCACTCGGCGGTACAGGTCCTGCGCCTGCTGCAGGCGGCCCGCCTCATGATGGGCCATCCCGGCCTCGAGCAACTCGATGATCTGGTCCTCGGTCAGCATTCGATGATGTTTTAACGGACGCGACGCGAGCGGGCGAGTGCGAAAGTAACCGCCGGCACGCAGCGCCTGGCGTGTGACCCTAAGCCGAGGCCCGGCCTGCCTGGAGCAGAGCGAGAGGGTCGGTGCGGGCCACGCTGGCGGCGGGCCAGGCGCTGGCGAAGAGCGAGATGAACAGCACCACGCCGATGCCGATGCCCACCATTCCCCACGGGATGGCCAGCCTTGGGTTGTACCCGGTGATGCTGCTGGAGAGCGCGTTGGCGTCCAGGCTCATCTCGAAACCGGCGGCGAGGCCCAGGCCGCAGCCGATCATTCCGAGCAGAAGTCCTTCGGCGACGACAAGCCTCAGCAACTGGCTGCGGGTTACGCCGATGCTGCGGAGGATGCCGAACTGCCAGCGGCGGCTGCGGATGCTGGCCATGATGGTGTTTGTGACACCAAGCGAGGCGACGGCCATCGCCGCAAAGCCCACGGTGCTGACCAGCAGCAGCAGGCGCCCGAAGCCCTTCTGAATGTTGTGCTTGATCTCGCGCACGTCGCCGGCTCGCATTCCCTGCTCGCCGAGGCGGCGCTGCACGTCCTTGAGAAGCTGTTCTTTCTGCACGCCCCAATCAAGATTGGCGGCGAAAAGAAACGCCTGGTTGATGCCGAAATACTTGCGCCCGTCGGCGAGCGAGCCGAAGACGCTGGCCGCGGTGCGCTGGTCAAACTGACGGTTCATGTCGAACATGCTGACCATCACATCGATGCCGGGCGACCAGACGACGCCCGCGATATCAAAGGCGACGTCCCCGCTATTCGTCTTGAGCGTGAGCTTGTCGCCGACGTGAAGGCCCTTGAGCTGGCGGAATTCTTCGGTGACGACCACGGCATCGCCGCGCTTGAGCTGCTCGGCCGCCTGCGCGGCGTTGCCTTCGCGGAACTCCAGTTCCATCATCTTGAAGGCGAGACCGGGGTCGACGGCGATAAACATCGTGGCGTTGGGCATCATCGCGGCCAAACCGATCGCCCAGGGGCTCGTTCCATATTCAGGCGAAGCGACGCCGATCGGCATGACCTCGCCCTTCTTGATTCCAGGGACCTCGGTCAGCATCTCCTGCTGGCGCATGTCGAGCCCTCCCAGCGGCGGCGCGAAGATAAAGATGTCGGGAAACTTGTCGGGGAGTTTCCAGCCGTTCAGCAGCGTGTGGCCTTCGGTCTGCATCACGATAAGCACCGCGAGGCCCACCATGAGCGCGGCCGCTGTCCCAGCGGCGCGCCAGATGCCGGTGCTGAGCTGTTGCCGCAGGATGCGCGACGGGAGCGCGAACATGGCGGCGACGAGCGGGCCGGCAAAGCGCTCGATAAGCCAGACGAACATTGGCGACAGCAGGAAGTAGCCGAGCATGAGGCAGGGCAGGCCCATGAGGAAATGACCATAAAACTGCAGGGGCCGGACCGCGTCGTGCGGCGAGGCAACGCCCAGCAGAGCGAGCAACCGCTCGAGCGGTCCGAGCAGAAGGAACGGATCGACGCAGATGAGCAGCAGTCCGGCGAGAGCGCTGCGCCAGGGGACGCCCGCGGCGCGGGCCGACGACAGTGGCGCCATCGCTTCCAACGGGCTGACCCGTGTGGCCGACCACGCAGGCAACAGGCTGGCGGCGATGGCGGCCCCGATGGACCCGAGCGAGCCGTACAGAATCCCGCCGCCGCTGAGAACGACGCCGGCGACGAAGAAGCTGGGGAACATCAGCGCGAGCAGTTTGATCCACAGCCAGCCGAGCGGGACGCCGATCAACGCGCCTCCCACCGCCAGCAGCACCCCTTCGAGTACGACCAGCGCTGCGATCTGGGAGCGGTAGGCGCCCACGGCACGGAGCATCGCCAGCGTGCGCTGCCGCTCGACGACGCCCATCGAGAGCGCCGAGAAGACAATGAAGGTGGCGGCGAGCATGGACACCGTGCCGCCCATGTAGCTCAGCACATGAATTCCCTGCAGGTTTTTGTCCATCTGCCGGCGGGTGTCGCGGGCAAGGCGCAGCTTGACGCTGGGATCGATGCCCCGAAGGGTTGGGCCCCAGCGTCCGGCAAACGCGGTGGGATCGGCGCCCGTCTTGAGATCGATCATGATGCGGCTGAGCGCGCCGGGACTCTGCGCGAATTCCTGCAGCGTTCGCAGCGGCACGTACGCGGTCCACATGTATGAGGCGAGGACCTCCGGCTTGTGGATGATTCCGACGACCTTGAGCTGGAGTTTGCGCCCGGGGACAGGAAGGGTGAACGAGTCGCCGATGCCGAGCTTCAGGCTGGCTGCGAGCGTCTGGTCGACGACGGCGTAGTTGCCGTCGGATGCGTGGAACCAACCGCCCTTCTCGAAGCGGAGGTAGTCGCTGCGCGTATCGCCGGGACGCTCCAGGCCGATGACCGCCGCGCGCTTCGCGGCCGGCTCGCCCATGATGTCGGCGGGGACGAGCGCCATTTCGAAACGGCCGTCGGCGCCGGCAACCATCGGGTCGCGGCGCAGCTTTTCGAGCAGCGAGGTGGTGAGCCCGCCGGACACGTCGTTGGGCCTGACGACCTCGACATCGGTGGAGCCCATGTACTGGTTCAGGTATTTGTAGACTGCCGCCTCAATCGAGGCATATCCGCTGGTAACGGAGACGACGAGGCTGACGGAAAGCGCGATCGCCGCGACAGTGAGCGCAACGCGCATCTTGCGATGGGCGAAATTGGAGAGAGCAAGTCGACGAAGGACCATGAGGCCAATCGGTCGTGAGTCCGAAGCAACACCCCGGCTAGCGGAGGCTCTCCTGGATCGGGGTAGGGAAGGCCGATTGAGTTCGGCCTCCCCTCCCGCCAAACCGGACTTGCGGATCTCCCGCATCCGGCTTTCCAGTCAATGGACCATCTTCATGGATCGGCACGCCACGCGATGGGCTCCTTGCAGCGAGTAGAGCTCCAGGGCGGCGAAGAACGCGTTGGGCCAGCGCTGGTGATCTGAACCCCGGCCCCGGCCACGCAGGCGCTGGCGTTTGCGCAGGATGCTTCGCAGCCTCATGCGCACCCATCCATCCACCTGCTGGAACTCGTGCCGTGGGCCGTGCTTGAAGTAGCCGAACCAGCCCCTGAGCACGGGGTTGACGCTCACGATGATCCGCTCAAGACTCTGGCCACAACGGCGCGGGGTTCGGTCCCGAATCGCCTCGCGCAGCTTCTTGACGCTTTTGTTCCTGGGCCGCTTGCGGAACTCAAAGCCGTCCGTCGCCGCGTCGGCGATCCGCGTCTTTTCCGGGTGCAGCGACAGCCCGGCCTGCGCCGTCCATCGCCTCACCGTTTCCAACGCCGCCTCGGCCTGCTCCCTCGTGCGACACAGGATCACGAAGTCGTCCGCATAGCGCACCATCTCATGTCCGGCGCTGGCCATCTCATGGTCCAGCGGGTCCAGATAGATGTTGCTCAGCAGCGGAGACAACACCGCGCCCTGCGGCGCGCCGGCCTCCGGCGTCCATTGCTCCAGCCCTTCCATGATCTTGGTCTCAAGGAATGACCGGATCAGCGCCAGCACCGGACCGTCCGCCACCCGCCGCGCGACCTCTTGCATCAGCCGCTGGTGCGGGATGGTATCGAAGTAGCTCTTGAGGTCCGCGTCCACCACGTACCTAAAGCCTCCACGCACAAGCTCGTCCACCCGCCTCAGCGCGTCCTTGCACCCCTTGCCGGGGCGAAAGCCGTAGCTGCGCGCCGCGAACTGCTTCTCGAAGATCGGCTCGATCACGTGGCGCAACGCGCCCTGAACGATGCGGTCGCGGATCGCCGGGATGCCCAGCGGACGCAGTTTGCCCGCGCCCTTGGGTATCCATGCCCGCCGGATCGGCCCGGGCCGGTATTCGCCCAGCCTCAGCTTTTCCGACAGCCACTTGAGGTTCGCTTCCACGTCCCGTTCGTACTGCTGGATCGTGATGCCGTCCGCTCCCGCCGCCCCTTGGTTCCGCGCGACTTTCGCCCACGCGGACCACAGATTGGGCAGGTGGCGGACCTTGTCACTCAGGCTGAACCAAATGCCTCCTTTGACACCGTTGTCCAGTGCCGCCAACATGCGCTCGGTCCAGACCGATGCTTCCACCCACGCCGGGCGTTCTCCGACTTGTCTAGCCCCGGCTTCCCGGGACACTGACGCCGGTTGTTCTTGCATCGCTCGGGCCCTTCCGCATCCACTTTCCTGCGTCCCTTGGCTCCACGGGAGTTACCCCGCTTCTGCGCTACTACGGACGCTCTGACTCCTGCCCGCCGGTTCTTCGTGTCCGCGAGGGACAATGAACGCCGTCGCTGACGCGGGCAGGTCTCTCTGATTCACGTTCGAGAACTTCTGACCGTTCCGCCTCCAACCACCTGTTGGTCCCTGTCGTCGCTTTATCACGTTACCCTTCAGCGCGACAGGCTTCCCACGCTTGACGCGGGTCTGGGGTTCGTCTTTTGCTAGCAGGCTCCCCGATCCAACCGGCCGAATCGAGTTCACTTGCGTTGCGGACCGGCCTTTCACCTCCAGTTGCTCTCCACCTGGCCTGGCGGCCACGCAGTTACTTTCGGTTACGGGCCGGAGAACGTGTGCCCGGAGAGGACTCGCACCTCTCTGATCCCGAACGCTTTCAGACGCACTAGCGCAGGGCGAGGCCCTGTCCGCCCGCTTCGTCGGTCGCGAAGCGCTGCACGAGCTTGCCGTCTTTGAGCACCGCCACCTCCTGCGCGAAGGCGGCAACGCTGGGCTCGTGGGTGACCATGACAATCGTCTTGTTATGGATGAGCGACAGGTCGCGCAGCAGTTCGCAGACAGAGCGGCTGTTCACCGAGTCGAGGTTGCCGGTCGGCTCGTCGGCGAGAATGACGGCGGGGTCGCTCACCAGCGCGCGGCCGATGGCGACCCGCTGCTGCTCCCCCCCGCTCATCGCATCGGGACGGTGGCTGCGCCGGTCCTTCAAGCCGAGGCTCTCCAGCAATTCGTTCACCTTTTCTGAACTTTGCGAGCCGTTGCGGTGATCGAGCATCAGCGGCAGCGCAATATTCTCTTCCGCGGTGAGCGTGGGGATCAGGTTGAAGGACTGGAACACCAGGCCGATGTTCCGCCTGCGGAACAGAGTCAATTCGCGGTCGTTCATCTCACCCAACGGCTGCGCGTTGATGAGGATGCGGCCCTCATCGGTATGGGTAAGGCCCGCCATCAAATGCAGGAGCGTGCTCTTGCCTGACCCGCTGGCGCCCATGACGGCGAGGAACTGGCCCTGCGGCACTTCGAGGCTTACCCCGCACAGCGCATCGACCGCGCGGTCTCCCTGCCGGAAGCGCTTGGACACATTTTCCACCACCAAAGGCGACATCTGCTCCTCATCCGCGGGCAACCGGGCAACTATAGCCGGGAGAGTTTTGATTTGCGATTTCGCGCCGGGCGAATTGCCGGCGAAACAACCAAACCTTCGGCGCTAGTGCCATCCTCAATCGCAAATCCAAAATCTAAAATCTAAAATCCGCCCATGCGCCTGCTCGTCACAGCTGACCTGCACTACAACCACGGGAAGTCCAAGCCGCTGGCGGACGAACTGATCGAGACGATGAACGCGGCGGGCGGGGACGTACTGCTCGTCGTGGGGGATACGGCGGCCTCGGACGGCGACGCATTGGAGCGCTGCCTCTCGCGCTTCCGCTTCGCCGGGCCGAAGCTTTTCGTCTCTGGGAACCACGAGCTGTGGACGCAGGGGCCGGACAGTTATTCGATGTTTATAGAAGAACTCCCGCGGCGGGTGCGGGCACTGGGGTGGCACTGGCTGGAGTCTGAGCCGCTGCGGGTGGGCGAGGTCGCGTTCGTCGGCACGGTCGGGTGGTACGATTATTCTTTCGCGGCAGCGGGGCTCGGGATTCCACGGCGTTTTTACGAGAACAAGATCTCGCCGGGGGCGGCGGAGCGATTTTCTGAATTGAGCTGGCTCTTCGAGCCGAGCGACGACATCACGCCGCATGCGCGCGAGATCGTTGCCCGGTGGAACGACGGGAAGTTCGTGAAGCTGCATCGCTCCGACGAAGCGTTCCTGGCGGAGCGCCTGCAGAACCTTCGCGCGCAGCTCGCATCGGTTGCCGACGCCCGCCAGGTCGTGGCGGCGGTGCATCACGTGCCCCTGCGCGAACTGCTGCCGCCGCCGCACAACTCCCGCTGGGACTTTGCCCGGGCGTTTCTCGGAAGCGGAGAGTTGGGTGCGGCGCTGCGCGAATTCAACAACGTTTCCCACGTTTTCTGCGGACACAGCCACCTGCCGGCCGAGGCGCGAATCGGCCCGATAGCGGCGGTCAACATCGGCAGCGGGTACCGATGGAAGACGTTTCGGATGATAGAGATCGACTGATTCCCGAACCTTCACGCGAGGCGCTGCCAGAGCGGCAGCGCCATCGCCCATAGCCTCATGGCCGCCGTAGAACCATCCATTTTCTTCTCCCCCAGGCCTGGCAATCCGCGTTTTTCCCACGCCGTCCGCGAAATTCCCATCGCCACCCCAACAATCCTCCATCGAATCCCCATCCCGGCCCCGTCGCAATCCCCCTGCGCCGCCAGCGAGAGCCCATTCACCAACCAAGATCATCCCAACGGCCCACCATCGAACCGCCGACGAAGCCCGATCTTCCGCCATCATCCTCCCGAGCGTCGACCGCCGCGCCGCCAGCGAAAAGCAGTCCCGCCTCCAGGCGGGTTTTGCCACATTGGGAAATTCCGGGCACGTGTTTAAGGATGACGTTCAGTTTGGCGGGGCTACCGTGTCCGACCCCTCCCGATTCGACCTCGACGTAT